>CANFHM010000003.1 GCA_947446975.1 Microthrixaceae bacterium | reverse complement strand
TTCGCCGCTAGATCTTCACCGGTATTGCTACCGGATGGATCCCGCTCGACTTGCATGTGTTAGGCACGCCGCCAGCGTTCGTCCTGAGCCAGGATCAAACTCTCCGTCGAGATTTCAGTCGCAGCCCGAGGGCCGTGACTTCGATCATTGTTAGAGAGCCGAGACAGAGGGGCTCTCCTCTGTGAATTCTCAGCTTTGGTGTCATGCGGGTTAGGCAGGACACCGGAATTGCATGGTGAACGATCACGACTCGTACAGCTTCCACACACGGGATCCGAAGATCCCACAGGAGCCCGAGGGCACCTGGTGAGCGCAGGAAGTTGCCGTCTGCGGTGATCGCCCGCACTGGCTTTTTCGTCCTCTGTTCTGTTTTCAAGGAGCACATACCCGGACGAGCCGGGCCGAGGAAGCAGGGCGCACAGTGCGCCCGAGCCAGAACTCGGTGCAGGAGCTGATCGATGACTCGATCTGGTCCTTCTCCGCCACATGTGGGGCTCTCTCTGAGGAGAGCCGCTTCAGGTGCGGATGACCACCCTACAGGGCTTCCTCCGACCGTGCAACTCGGCTCTTCCGTGTGACCGGAACCGCTGGGCTGCTGTGCTCGGGGGGAGCCCCGCTCTCCGGAGGAACCGGGGGGCGGGTGGAGACGAGAACCTAGACCATGTGTGAACGGAGCGCAAAATCCATGGTGGCCGGCGCCGCAGGAGCATCGGCCGGTCCTCCCCGATCAGCTCCGGAAACGCAGAAGAAATCGGTGTTTCTTGCCACGGCGCACCATGGCCCAGCCGTCGGCGAGAAGATCCTCGCGGCGCAGGGTCTGACCCTCGATGACGACGGTGTCGTTCAGCGAGATGCCCTTCTGGGCGATGAGACGACGCCCCTCCCCCTTCGATCCGACCACTGAATGTCGGGCGAGCAGTTCGAGGATCTCGACATCGAGATCGGCGTCGTCGACCTCGATGACCGGCAGACTGGCGGCCAGATCGACCCAGTCGGCAGCGGAGAGTTCAGCTGCCGACCGGGTGAACCCGCTCGATGCGGCAGCGGCGCGCTGGGCCTCCTGCTCACCGTGCACGAGTGCGGTGACGGCGCGGGCCAGTTCCTGCTGGGCGGATCGTCGCTCGGGTGACTCGGCATGGCTGGCCATGATCCCGGTGATCTCGGACACCGGGATCAGCGTGAGCTGGAGCAGGAATCGCTCGACATCACGGTCATCGGTGTTCACGAAGTACTGGTAGAAGGCGTAGGGCGTGGTGCGTTCCGCCGAGAGCCAGACCGCTCCATCCACCGATTTCCCGAATTTCGAGCCGTCGGCCTGCGTGACCAGGGGGACGGTGAGCCCGAAGCTGTGCCCGCCCGAGGTGCGCCGGATGAGGTCGATCCCCGCGGTGATGTTGCCCCATTGGTCGGAACCGCCCACCTGGAGCTCGACGTCCAAGGTGTCGTGGAGATGCCGGAAATCATTGGCCTGCAGGAGCATGTAGCTGAACTCGGTGAAGGAGATGCCGGAGTCGCTCTCCACACGGTTGCGGACCGAATCCTTGGCCAGCATGGTGTTGACGGTGATGTGTTTCCCGACGTCGCGCAGGAACTCGAGGACACCGATGGGGGCGGTCCATGCCCGGTTGTCGACGAGACGGGCCTGCGTGGGACCGTCGGAGAAGTCGAGGAGACGCCGCAGCTGCTCGGTGATCGCCGCCAGATTCGTGTCCAGCGTGGCGATGTCGAGCAGCGTGCGCTCCGAGGAGCGTCCGCCCGGATCGCCGATCATGCCGGTGGCTCCGCCGGCCACGGCCACGGGTCGATGTCCGAACTGCTGGAAACGGCGCAGCAGCAGCAGCGGCACCAGGTTCCCGACATGGAGGCTGTCGGCGGTGGGATCGAAACCGGCGTAGACGCCGATGGGGCCCTCGGCGAGTCGCTCCCGCAGTCTGACGAGGTCGGTGGAGTCGTGGATCAGGCCGCGGGCGGCGAGATCATCGATGATGTCGGCTGGGCTCACCGGACAACTCTCCCCGATCGGACCGCCAGATTCCAACCGATTGTCTCCCCGGACTGGCGGACGGTGCGTCATCCGGCAACAGTTACCCCATGGTTCCGACCGATCCGACGTCCGGAAGTGCGCCCGGGGCAGCCGAGCAGGGAGCGCCCGATCCCGACACTGGTGGAGGTGCACCGGAACTCGAGCCGCTCTCGTTCGGTCAGCGCACCGCACGGGTGCTCGCCGTCGGCGTGATGCTCTGCATCGCCGCACTGTGGGCCTACACCTTGTGGGGACCCACGAAGAAGACCCCGCCCGGGGTGCTCGCCGATGCCTCGTGGGCGGTGCAGGCGCAGGCGATCTGCACCGAGGCAGCAGCCGAGATCGATGCTCTCCCACCGGCCTACACGGCGACGGATGCGCCGGCGCGGGCCGATGTCATCATGACGGCGAACGGGAGTCTGCGCACCATGCTGCAGCGTCTCGATGGGATCGCTCCGGCAGCCGACGCCAGCAATGACGGACGCATGATCCACGAGTGGCTGGCCGACTGGCAGACCTATCTGGGCGATCGTGAGCGCTATGTCGATGCACTCGAGGCCGATGCGACAGCACGGTTCTATGTGACCGAGAAGGTCAAGGGTCAGCAGATCACGAAGCCGATCGACTTCTTCGCCACCTACAACGACATGACCAACTGCGTGACCCCCGGGGATCTCGGCTAGGCGAGCCCGAACTCGGGGATCCCCCGGGCGACGTCGAGACCGGTGCGCACCAGACGGAGCACGCTCTCGTCGACGCCGAGGTCGGCGGCCTCGGTCGGAGTGGTCCAGCGCAGCGACTCGGACTCATGGTTGCCGACAGGCACCGAGCCGGCGGCGGCCAGGACGAGGAACCGGATGTCGTGATGGAGATGGGGTGGCTCGGCCGGCGGGCGCACCTCGTGGATGTCGAGATCGATGGGTTCGGTGACGACCATGAGACCCTCGATGCCGGTCTCCTCGGAGGCTTCGCGCAGCGCGGTGGCTGCCATGCGTGCCTCGCCGTCGGTATGACCACCGGGCTGGAGCCACTTGCGCAGCTTGGTGTGGAACAGCAGCAGGAAGCGCCCCGTGCCCTGCTCGACGACGAGCGCTGATCCGGTGAAGTGCCCATCGACGCAGGTGCGCAGCAGCGCATCGGGATGGTGCTCGGCGAAGACCAGCATGTCGTCGCGCACCGACGCCTGCTGCGCGTCGAGCGCGTCCATCGACTGCAGGAGTGACACCACGGTCACCAGGTGGGGGTCCGGAGCCAGCGCCGGGGACCCTGCGGTGGCGAGGAGCTGGGTCGGCTTCACTCCCTGACCGACGCCCGAGCGGCGATGACCGTGCGCTCGAAGGCCTCCATCTGAGGGGCGACGGCGGCAGGACCGGCGCCGCCCGGCGTGGTGCGGCGTCGGACGGCCACGCCCCTGTCCAGCAGCCCCAGTGCATCGGGGCCGAGATCGGGGGATGCGGCGACGAGCTCACGCAGCGCGATCCCCTCATCGAGGCTGCGTCGGACCAGCGCACCGACGATGGCGTGGGCGTCGCGGAACGGGACTCCCCCGGCGACGAGATGCTCGGCGAGGTCGGTGGCGGTGCTCGTGGGCGCGTCCGCGGCGACGGCCATGACGTCGAGGTTGAACGTGGATGAGGCGAGCAGACCGGTCATGGCGGCGAGGGCGAGCGCCACCGTGTCGAGGGAGTCGAACAGTGGCTCCTTGTCCTCCTGGAGGTCGCGGTTGTAAGCCAGCGGCAGGCCCTTCAGCATGGCGAGCAGTCCGGTGAGATTGCCGATGAGGCGCCCGGTCTTGCCCCGGGTGAGCTCCGCGATGTCGGGGTTCTTCTTCTGCGGGAGCATCGACGAGCCGGTGGAGTAGGCGTCGTCGAGGCGCAGGAACCCGAACTCGTCGGTGGACCAGAGGATGACCTCCTCAGCCAGACGTGAGAGATGGACGCCCACGAGCGCCAGGTCGAAGAGCGCCTCGGCGACGAAGTCTCGATCGCTCACCGCATCGAGGGAGTTGTCGAAGACGCCGGCGAATCCGAGGTCGGCGGCGGTGCCGGCGGGATCGAGCGGAAGGGAGGAGCCGGCGAGTGCTCCAGCACCGAGCGGGGAGATGTCGAGCCGACCGATGGTGTCGTGCAGGCGATCGAGATCGCGGGCGAGCGCCCAGCCGTGGGCCAGCAGATGATGGGCCAGCAGGACGGGTTGGGCCCGCTGGAGATGGGTGTAGCCGGGCAGATAGGCATCGCCGGCGTCCCTGGCGCGGTCGAGGAGGGTCTCCTGGAGGGTGACGATCCGGGCGGCGATCGCACCGAGTTCGCGGCGGGTGAACAGACGCAGATCGGTGGCGACCTGGTCGTTGCGGCTGCGTCCGGTGTGGAGCTTGGCCCCGGCCGGCCCGGCCAGCTCGGTCACCCGGCGTTCGACGGCGGTGTGGATGTCCTCATCGGAGGGCACGAACTCGAAGGTGCCGGCCTGCAGCTCCGCGGCGACCGCATCGAGGGCGGCGAGCACGGCGTCCCGCTCGACCTCGGAGAGGATGCCCGCCCGGCACAGCCCCCGGACATGGGCCCGGGAGCCGACGATGTCGTCGGCCGCCAGACGCTGATCGAAGGGGAGGCTCACGGTGAAGGCCATCAGCTCCTGCGCCGGACCACCTTCGAACCGCCCATGCCAGAGGGTGCTCATCGTCTACTCCCCTGCGCCCGGGTTGGCTGACTGCTTGGCCGCCCAGGTCTGGATCCCGAGACCCCAGAGCTTCACGAAGCCCTCCGAGTCCGCGTGCTTGAAGGTGTCGGCGGCGTCGTAGGTGGCGAGTCCGTAGTCGTAGAGGCTGTGCGGGCTGCGGCGGCCGACCACGAAGCATCGACCCGGCTCGAGCCGGAGACGGACCTCGCCGGTGACGTACTGCTGGGTGGATTCGATGAAGGCATCGAGGGCGTTCTTCAGCGGGGAGAACCACATGCCGTCGTAGACGAGATCGGCGTAGCGACCCTCGAGACGCTGCTTCTCGTGCATGACGTCTCTCTCGAGGGTGATGGACTCGAGATCCTGATGGGCGAGGATCAGGGCCAGGGCCGCCGGGGCCTCGTAGGTCTCGCGGCTCTTGATGCCGACCCGACGGTTCTCGACCATGTCGAGACGCCCCCAGCCGTAGGCACCGACCGTGTCGTTGAGTTCGACGACGAGCTCATGCAGGGGCATCACCCGACCGTCGACCGACACCGGCACGCCGCGTTCGAATCCGATGGTGATCTCCTTCGCCTCGGAGGCGCGCACGGTGGTCATGCTCCACACACCCTCGGGCGGACGGGCCCAGGGGTCCTCCATCTCGCCGCATTCGATGGCCCGGCCCCAGAGGTTGTCGTCGATCGAGTAGAGCTTGTCCTTCGTGGCCAGCACCGGGATGTCGTGGGCCTCGGCGTATTCGATGCTCATCTCACGGGTCATGCCCCAGTTGCGGACCGGGGCGAGGATCTCGAGATCCGGGGCGAGGGCGCGGGTGGCCACCTCGAAGCGGACCTGGTCATTGCCCTTGCCGGTGCAGCCGTGGGCCACTGCGTCGGCACCATGGGCGCGGGCGGCGGCGACCAGATGGCGCACGATCGTGGGGCGCGACAGCGCCGAGACCAGCGGATACTTGCCCTCGTAGAGCGCATTGGCCTTGAGCGACGGGGTGAGGAAGTCACGGGCGAACTCGTCGCGGCAGTCGACGACGATGGCCTCGACGGCCCCGGCGGCGAACGCCTTGGCCTGCAGCCCCTCCCAGTCGCCCTCCTGTCCGAGGTTGCAGGCCACGGTGATGACCTCCACCCCGTAGTTCTCGATCATCCAGCGGACGGCGACGGAGGTGTCCAGACCACCGCTGTATGCAAGTACGACTCGTTGTGCCATGTTCTTCCCTTGATCGTGTGATGCGGATGAGTTCTGCAGGTTCGGTTGACGTCGGATGCGAGCGGCTCGAGGGCCGGGGACGGCCGGGGTGCGTCAGAGGCCGGCGAGTTCGGCCAGATGGGCGGCGAGGGTGGAACCACCGACCTCGGCGGCCACCACGATGAAGATCGTGTCATCACCGGCGACCGTGCCGAGCACACCATGGAGACCGGAGCGATCGAGGGCCGAGGCGACGACATGCGCCGAGCCCGGAGGTGTCCGGATCACGACGATGTTGTCGGAATGGGTCACCTCCACCACCCAGTCGCCGAAGACCCGGCGCAGATGGTCCTCGGGGGCCTGCTGCTGCTTCGGCAGTGCCGGGATCGCGTAGGCGGTCTCCCCGCCGGGCATGCGGACCTTGATCGCACCGAGATCCTCGAGGTCACGGGAGACCGTCGCCTGGGTGGCGGTCACACCCTCCCCGGCGAGGAGTTCCACCAGGGCACCCTGACTGGCCACGGGCTGCGATTCGATGAGTTTGGCGACGAGATACTGCCGTTGGGTCTTGCCCATCCGGGACCCGTTGTTCGATCGTTCGGTCATCGGTGCTCCAGCAGCCAGTGGAGGGCGCCGCGGGCGGCATGCATCCGATTCTCGGCCTGGGGCCACACCCGACTGCGGGGACCCTCGAGCACGCTGTCGGTGACCTCCTCGCCTCGATGCGCAGGAAGGCAGTGGAGGAACACCGCATCCTCGGAGGCGAGAGCCATCAGTTCGTCGGTGACCGTGAAGTCCGCGAAGTCCCGGAGACGCTGCGCCGACTCGGCCTCCTGCCCCATGGAGGTCCAGACATCGGTGTAGACGGCATCGGCACCACGACAGGCGGCGGCGGGATCATCGGAGCAGTGGAGTGTCACGCCCGCCGCCCGGACCTTCGCGGCGTCGGCGTCGGTCAGGGCGTACCCCGCCGGCGAGGCGATCCGGATCTCCATGCCCAGCATCCCGGCCGCCAGGGCGAGACTCCGGGCGACGTTGTTGCCATCACCGACATAGGTGAGCACCCGCCCGTCGAGGGCGTCGGGACCACCGAACTCGTCGGCGAGCGTGAGGACATCGGCGAGACCCTGCAGGGGATGTCCCTGATCGGAGAGCATGTTGACGATCGGCACGGAGGACACGGCGACCGCCCGCTCGAGCTTCGAGTGCTCGAACACCCGGGCGCCGATGATCGAGTGGTAGCAGCACAGTGTGCGCACGACGTCCTCGACGGTCTCGCGGGTGTCGAGGCCGACCTCATCGGGGCGGATCGTGAGGGGATGACCGCCGAGCTGCACCACGGCGAGCTCCATGGAGTTGCGGGTGCGGGCGGACGGCTTCTCGAACAGCAGCGCCGCCCCCTGACCCTCGAGGGGACGGGCGCCGATGGGCTCGAGGCCGAGGGAGAGGATCTCCCTGAGCTCCGTCGGTGTGAGGTCGTCGATCTCGAGCAGATGTCTCATGCGTTCGCTCCATGTGCGTCGAGGACCGTGGCGAGGATCGCCACGGCTTCGTCGATCTCGGCCTCGCTGACGATGAGGGGAGGGGCGAACCTGATCGATGTCGGGGACACCGCGTTGAGCACCAGGCCGGCGGCGAGTGCATCGGCGACCACGGCCCGGGCGTCGAGACCCTCGGCGAGCTGGGCGGCCAGAAGCAGACCGAGCCCACGCACCTCGACCACGCCGGCCAGTGCCGTGAGTCGGGCACGGAGGTGGCTCCCTGCATGCTCAGCGAGCTGCGGGGCGTTCAGCCGCTCCATGATGGCGAGGGTGGCCCGGGCCGCCGAGGCTGCCAGCGGCTGACCTCCGTAGGTGGTGCCGTGATCGCCAGCGCTGAAGGCCGCGGCGACCTCGCGCCGGGCCCAGCAGGCGCCGATCGGCATGCCGTTGCCGAGCGCCTTGGCCAGCATCACGACATCGGGTTCGACACCGAAATGCTGGAATCCGAACCACTCGCCCGTCCGACCGAGACCGGTCTGGATCTCGTCGACGATGAAGAGGAGTCCGTGGTCGTCACAGAGCCGACGCACACCCTCGAAGTACGCAGCCGTGGCCGGATTGACACCGCCCTCACCCTGGATGGGTTCGAGCATGATGGCGATGACCGAGGGATCGATGGCTGCCTCGATCGCGTCGAGATCGTTCCATGCGACATGCCGGAACCCCTCCGGAAGCGGCTGGAACCCCTCCCACTTGGCCGGTTGTCCGGTGGCCGCGAGCGCACCGAGTGTGCGGCCGTGGAACGAGCCGTGGGCGCTGATGACACCGTGCCGCCCATGGCCGCCGAACCGGCGCGCCAGTTTGATCGCGCATTCGACGGCCTCGGCACCGCTGTTGGTGAAGAAGACCTGTCCGCCTCCGCCGAGCAGTCGGTCGAGGGTGATGGCGACCTCGGCACCGGGGACGGTGCCGAAGAGGTTCGAGACGTGCACGAGGGTGCGGGCCTGTTCGGCGATGGCATCGGCGATCTCCGGATGGGCGTGACCCAGACCGGTGACGGCGATGCCCGACAGGAAGTCGAGGTGGGACCTCCCGTTCCGATCGATGAGGCGCACGCCCGAGCCACTGACGAACTGCACCGAGGGCACGCCGTAGGTGGGCATGAACGGGCAGTGATCGAGGCCGATCGGGGCGCCCATGGCCTCGGCATGTGGGGATCGTGTGGTCATCAGCTGGCCTCCGCCGTGGTGATCATGGTGCCGACGCCGGCGTCGGTGAAGAGTTCGAGCAGCACCACATGGGGCACCCGGCCGTCGAGGAGGTGCGCTGCCGACACACCCGCCTCGAGCGCCTCGAGACAGGCGTCGATCTTCGGGATCATGCCGCCGGAGAGGATGCCATCGGCGATGAGGCCGGCGATCTCGACATTGTCGGTCTCGGCGATGAGGCTGGCCGGATCATCGATGTCGCGCAGCAGGCCGGCGATATCGGTGAGGTAGATGACCTTCTCGGCACCGAGCGCTCCGGCCAGCGCACCGGCCACCGTGTCGGCGTTGATGTTGTAGGCCTGCCCGTCGAGATCGGCACCGATGGTGGAGACCACGGGGATGAGATTCTGGGCGAGGAGCGATTCCACGATGGCGGGATTGACCTTCTTGACGTCGCCCACGAACCCGAGTTCGGGATCGCGGACGTCGGCCTCGATCAGACCGGCGTCCTCGCCCGAGAGTCCGACGGCGAGAGGACCATGGGTGTTGATCGAGGCCACGATGTCGCGGTTGACCTTGCCCACCAGGACCATCCGGGCGACGTCGAGGGTCTCGGCGTCGGTGACCCGGAGGCCGTCGCGGAACTCGGAGACCTTGCCGAGCCGGGTGAGGAGGTCTCCGATCTGGGGGCCTCCCCCGTGCACGACGACGACCCTGATCCCGACGGCGTGGAGCAGCACGATGTCGGCGGCGAACGACGCCGCGAGCGCCTCATCGGTCATGGCGTTGCCGCCGTACTTCACCACGATGGTGCGACCCCAGAAACGACGGATGTACGGCAGCGCCTCGATGAGCACCTCGGCGGCCGCATAGTCGTCGGTGGTGGGAACGTGGGCGACACTGGCCCCGGGCTTCGAGACGCTCATGATGTCCCCATGTTCTCGTCGATGTACGCATGGCTGAGATCGTTCGTGAGGATGGTGGCGCGACCGCTGCCGAGCCCGAGATCGGCGGTGATCTCGAGATGTCGGCCGGCCATGTGCGCGGCCACCGCCGCTGCGTCGTGATCGGCGTCCACGGCTCCCCGGCACACCGTGACTCCCCCGTAGCTCACACTGAACGATGAGGGTTCGAAGTCGATCCCGCAGGAACCGAGATCGCTGGCGATGCGACCCCAGTAGGGATCACAGCCGTACCACGAGCACTTCACCAGGTTGCTGCGAGAGACGTATCTCGCGCCGATGAGCGCCTGGGCATCATCGATGGCGCCGGTGACGGTGAACCGGACGACCTTTGTGGCGCCTTCGGCGTCGCCGCACATCTGCTCGGCGAGGCTCCGGCAGGCCGCGGCGACCGAGCGCTCGAGCGCGTCCTGCGAGACAGGGCCGGCCAGACCGCTCGCAAACAGCAGCACGGTGTCGTTCGTGGAGGTGCAGCCGTCGACATCGAGGACGTTGAAGGAATCAGCCACCCCGGCGACGAGCGCCGCCTTGAGCTGCTCGGGTGTCGCTTCGGCATCGGTGGTGAGCACGGCGAGCATGGTGGCCATGTTGGGCGACAGCATCGCCGCACCCTTGGCCATGCCCCCGACGGTGAAACCCTCCCCCGCCACCACGACCTGCTTGGCATGGGTGTCGGTGGTCATGATCGCCGTGGCCGCATCGGGACCACCCGAGGAGGACCGTGCGGAGACCAGCATCGGGATCGCACCGGTGATGACATCGATCGGCATGGGGATGCCGATGAGTCCGGTGGAACACACGAGCACCTGCTCCGCTTCGATTCCGAGCTCCGCGGCCACCGAGGCGCACATCGCCCTCGCATCGGCGAGTCCGGCATCACCGGTGGCGGCGTTGGCATTGCCGCTGTTGAGCACCACCGCCACGCTGAGTCCAGCGGTGGCCTCGAGATGCTGGCGGGTGGTGATGACGGGGGCGGCGGTCATGCGGTTGCGCGTGAACACCCCGGCGCTCGGCACCGGGCGACCATCGGCGGTGGCCACCAGGGAGAGATCGGGGGCGCCCGATGCCTTGATCCCTGCGGCGATGCCAGCGGCGACGAATCCCGCAGCGGCGGTGACACTCATGGATAGACCCCCACGGAGGAGAGACCGGTCGCCTCGGGCAGACCGGCGAGGATGTTGGCGCACTGCACGGCCTGACCCGACGCGCCCTTGGTGAGATTGTCGATGGCGCCGAGCGCGACGATGAATCCGGTCCGGGGATCGGACCGCACCGAGACGTGGGCCGTGTTCGATCCCATGCAGGCCTTTGTGGACGGCGACTCGTCGGTGACCACGACGAACTGCTCATCGGCATAGGTGCTGCGATAGAGCGCGAGGAGTTCGGCGGTGGAGACTGACCCGGCGGGGCGCAGGTAACAGGTGACGAGCATCCCTCGGTTCATCGGGGCGAGATGCGGGGTGAACAGCACCGAGACATCGGCGGCTGCGGCGCCCGAGAGTCGCACCACGCTCTGCTCGATCTCCGGTGTGTGTCGATGGGTGAGGAGTCCGTACGCGGTGAAATCCTCGTCGACGGTGCAGAACGTGGTGGCGGGCTTGGGCGGCCGACCGGCCCCGGAGACGCCACTGACGGCGTTGACCACGATGGAGGAGGTGTCGATGAGCGCGGCCTGCAGCAGCGGGGCGAGGGCCAGCGCCGTGGCGGTGGGATAGCAGCCGGGGACGGCGACGGCATCGGCGCCGATGAGGTCGGATCGGAACAGCTCCGGGAGGCCGTAGACGAACTGCGGGAGGAGTTCTGGGACGGCATGGTCCTCGCCGTACCACTGCGGATAGAGCCCGGGGTCCCGGAGCCGGAAATCCGCGGCGAGGTCGACGACCCAGCGCACTCCTCGCCGGAGCTCGGCCATGAGCGCCTGCGATGCCCCGTGGGGAAGACCACAGAACACGAGATCGACGCCCGCCAGCAGCGAGGGCTCATAGGGCACGAACTGCTGCTCGCCGTACGCGGCGGCGAGGCTGGGATAGAGCGCCGCGATGGGCACGCCGGCCTGGGAGTCGCCGGTGGCGAACGCCACCTCGAACTCAGGATGGGCATGGCAGAGCCGGAGGAGCTCGGCACCGGTGAAACCCGATGCTCCGATGATGCCGACGGTGATCACGGCGCGAGTGTAGTCACCATTGCATGACTATGCAAGATGACGAATGATGACAGCCCTTGCCGGTACCCACGGCCATCGATCGGGCCGGTGGGCGTTCCCGGCTCAGGCCCGGAGGCTCGCCCCGAGGGAGCCTGCGGCGTCGGTGGCCGAGCGGACCACCGATGCCACGTCGTCGTCGGTGAGGGTGCGATCGGGTGCCTGCAGACGGAGACGGTACGCGAGGGATCGGGCGCCGTCGGGGACCGTTCCGCCCCGGAACACGTCGAAGAGCTCGATCGAGACCAGCAACTCGCCGGCGGCGACGCGCAGCGCCTCGGTGAGCGACGCCGCCACGACGCCATCAGGGGTCTCGAAGGCGAGGTCCAGGTCGCTCGACGGGTATCGACTGATGGTTCGGTAGGGATGCTCGCCGTGCGGCAGTGCGAGCAGCGCAGCGATGTCGAGCTGCAGCCATGCGGTTCGCTCACGGACGGAGAACGACTCGAGGACGGCGGGGTCGATCTCACCCACCTCGCCGAGAACCGTGTCGCCCACCCGGATCGTGGCGGACCGGGCCGGATGCAGTCCGGCGGGCACGGTGCGCTGATCGATGATGGCCGTGGGTGAGCCCAGTGTGGCCAGCAGCACGTCGAGGATCTCGACCGCCGCTGTGGCGGGCTGACCGGCGAGGATCACGGCGAGGTGCTCACGCTCATCGGGCAGCACCTGACCGGCGACCGGGGCGGCGAACACGCGGCCGAGTTCGAACAGTGCAGCACCATCGGTGCGATGCGACTCGTTGTAGGCGATCGAGCGGAGCAGGCCGGGTCGGAGCGAGGTGCGCAGCACGCTCTCCTCGGCCGCCAGCGGGTTGCTGAGGGTGACCGCCGCTGCGGGGAGTCCGGCCCGGGCGAGATCGCCGGGAGCGAGGAACGGCAGCGGCATGGCCTCATGGACACCGAGACCGACGAGCACCTGGCGCAGCACCCGACGGTCGCGCTGCAGCGGCGTGAGCGAACCCGTCTGGGTGGATGTGGGGAGGCGACCCGGGATGCGGCTGTAGCCGTGGTGCCGGGCGATCTCCTCGATGATGTCGGTCTCGGTGGTGGTGTCGGGACGGAACGACGGGACCGTGACCGACCACTCCCCCGGCGCCGCGCCGGACTCGACGAGGAAGCCGATGGGTCGCAGGAGTGCGGCGACCGTGTCGGGATCGAGCGCCGTGCCGAGGAGGCGATTCACCCGGTCAGTGCGCACGAGCACAGGCGCCCGGTCGGCGAGGTCGCCGTCCACTGTCACCGAACCGGCGACGAGCCTGGCGCCCGAGGGGGCGAGGAGCTCCGCCAGTCGGCGCGCTGCGAGGTCGAGGGTCTCGGGATCCGTGCCCCGCTCGAAGCGGGCGGATGCCTCCGAGCGCAGACCCATGAACTTCGAACTGCGGGCGATGGCCATCGGCTGCCACCAGGCGCATTCGAGCAGGACGCTCGTGGTCGATGCGGAGATCTCGGTGGCCGCACCACCCATCACACCGGCGATGCCGACCGCCTGATCGCTGCCGTCGGTGATGACACCGTCGCGTCCTGCGGTGAGCGTGCGTTCCACGCCGTCGAGGGTGGTGATCACCTCGGCGTCTCGGGCCCAGCGGACGCGGAGCGCCCCACCCGGGAGCGTGGCGAGGTCGTAGGTGTGGTTGGGGGCGCCGAGCTCGAGCATGACGTAGTTCGACGCGTCGACGACGTTGTTGATGGGTCGCATCCCGAGCGCCGAGAGACGCTCGGCGATGTGCCGGGGTGAGGGTTCGATGGTGATGCCCTCGATGACCCGGGCGTGGAAGCGACCGCAGAGATCCGGATCGAGGATCTCCACCGAGACCATCGACGCCGCATCACCGGGGAGTTCCTCGATCTGGGGTTCGGGGATGGCGAACGGGAGGCCGAGACGGGCGGCGAGATCGCGGGCCACACCGGCGACCGACATCGCGTCGGGCCGGTTGGGGTTGATCTCGAGATCGAAGAGCACATCGGGGGTGATGCCGAGTGCCTCGGTGATGGGCGTGCCCAGTTCGAGTGCGCCGTCGAGCAGCAGGATGCCGGAATGGTCATCGCCGAGCCCGAGCTCACGGCCCGAGCACAACATGCCGTTCGACCACTCGCCGCGCATCTTCCGGCGAGCGATCTCCATGCCATCGGGCATCGTGGTGCCGAGCGTGGCGAGCGGGACGGTGTCGCCCACCGAGAGATTGGTGGCCCCACAGCAGATCTGCAGAGCGGTTCCGTCGCCGGTGTCGACATCGACGAGCTGGATCTTGTCGGCATCGGGGTGGCGGCGCAGCTCGAGCACCCTGGCCACGATGATGCCATCGAGCCCCTCGCCGATGCGATCGATGGATTCCACGGCCATGCCGAGGTCGCTCATGACATCGCCGAGGGCGACGGGATCATCGGAGGGGAACGGGGCGAACTCCTGCAGCCAGGAGAGGAGGACCTTCATGATGGGAACTGCTCCAGGAATCGGACGTCGCCGGTGTACATCTCACGGATGTCATCGACGCCGTGGCGCATGAGGGCGAGGCGGTCGAGGCCGAAACCGAAGGCGAAGCCGGTCCATTCCTCGCCGTCGAGTCCGACATTGCGCAGGACGTTCGGATGGACCATGCCGCAGCCACCGAGCTCGAGCCACCCGGTGTGCGAGCAGGTGCGACAGCCGGCCCCCTCGCAGAACACGCAGTTGATGTCGTACTCGGCCGAGGGCTCGGTGAACGGGAAGTACGAGGGCCGCAGCCGTGAGTGGATGGAGCCGCCGAAGTAGGCGCTGGTGAACGCCTCGAGCGTGCCCGCCATGTCGGCGAAGGAGATGTCGCGGTCGATGACCAGCCCCTCGATCTGATGGAACACCGGCATATGGGTAGCATCAGCGGTGTCGCGGCGATAGACCCGACCGGGCATCACGGCGTAGATCGGCGGCGGGGTCTCGGTCATGACCCGGATCTGCACCGGCGAGGTGTGGGTGCGCAGCAGCACGGTCTCGGGGTCGCCCAGATCGACGTAGAGGGTGTCCCACATACCGCGGGCCGGATGGGCGGCCGGGATGTTGAGTGCCTCGAAGTTGTACCAGTCGGTCTCGACCTCGGGGCCCTCGGCGACGGTGAAACCCATGCCGACGAACACGTCGACGAGACGGTCCCAGGTCTGGGTCACCAGATGGACCGACCCACGGGTGCGTCGCCCGATGGTCTCGGTGAGATCCAGACGCTCGGCGGCGAGCACCACTGCTCGCTGCTGCGCCTCGAGCTCCTCCCGCCTGGCGTCGATGACTGCGGAGATGGACTCCCGGGCCTGATTGAGCGCCGCTCCGACCGCCCGACGGCCATCCGGATCGAGACCGGCGAGACCCTTCTTGAACTCGGCGAGCGCGCCCTTCTTGCCGAGCAGCTCCGCCTCGAGCTCCCTGAGCAGGTCGAGGGTGTCGGCGTCGCGCACCCGGGCAGGGGCGTCGGCACTGATTCGCGAGATGTCATCGATCATGAGTGGGTGAGCCTGTCGTCCATGGGTGCTTCCGTCCAATCAATTCTGGGTCATGCCGAGCGGCGCTGACGGGAGGCTTCGAAGAGCACGACCGCACCGGCGACGGCGACGTTGAGCGACTCGACCGTGGACGCCACCGGGATGGTGACGCCGAGATCCGCGCTGGCGATGACCGCGGGATCGAGCCCATGCGCCTCGGAACCGACGAGGATGGCGATCGGCCCGGTGAGATCGACCGCATCGGGTGCCGCACCGTCGCGGACCACGGTGGCGAGCACCCGCCGACCGGCGGCATGGAGCTGCTCGATGACGACGGCGGTGTCGGGTTCCTCGACGATGGGGAGCCGCAGGAGCGAACCGGCGGCGGCCCGCACGGTCTTCGGGCCGAAGGCGTCGGTGCTGCTGCCGGCGAACACCACGCCGATGGCTCCGGCGGCCTCGGCGGCGCGGACCAGGGTTCCGGCGTTCCCGGGATCGGCGACATCGACGAGGACCAGCACCGGGCCGTCGGCAGCGGCCAGCGACTCGAGGGTGGTGGTCCGACGCGGGGCGACGGCGAGCAGACCCTGCGGGGTGACGGTGTCGCTGATTGAGTCGAGGACGCCGTCGGAGAGCGACCAGATGGTGGCTCCGGCGGCGGCGGCGAGATCGACGGTGACGATGAAGGGATCATCGTCGGCGGCACGGGTGAAGGCCTCGGCCCAGGTGCGGGCATCGACGTAGAGCTCATCGATGGCGACACCGGCGGCGAGGGCCTCGGTGAGCGCCACCGGTCCCTCGATCACGAACTGACCCGCCTCAAGACGCGCCTTACGGCGCCCGGTGAGGCGCCGCAAGGTGGAGAGACGTTGGTTGTTCGCCGACAGGGGCGTCGGTTCGACGGCCACCGAGGTGGTCGGGCGCCGTGGTTCAGGCGCTGGCCGATGCAGCGTTGGCCGCTTCGACGAGTGCCGTGAACGCTGCCGGATCGGTGATGGCGAGATCGGAGAGGACCTTGCGATCGACCTCGATACCGGCGTTCTTCAGTCCGGAGATGAAGCGCGAGTACGTGGTGCCGTTGAGACGGCAGGCCGCGTTGATGCGCTGGATCCAGAGCTGGCGGAACTCGCCCTTCTTGGCCCGACGATCGCGGAACGCGTAGTTGAGCGAGTGCATGACCTGCTCATTGGCGGCGCGGTACGAGCGGCTCTTGTTGCCGTAGTAGCCCTTGGCTCGCTCGAGTGTCGCCTTATGGCGCTTCTTGGCGGTGACTGCACCTTTGACCCTGGCCATCGGTGACTCCTTCCAGACATGCTCCGTGACCGGAGCTCATGAATTCAGTGGGAGAGGTGCTGCAGCGCGGAGACTGCAGCAGAGGTGGGGGTGACGCAGCGAAGGGTTCGCCGGGCCACCGGAGCGTCCGGGCCGATGGTGGACCGGACGGAGCGGGTTCAGATCCCGAGCTGGCGCTTGACGCGGGCGGCGTCACCCTTGGCGAGGACGAAATCACCCTTCAGGCGGCGCTTGCGGCCCGGGGACTTCTTCTCGAGGATGTGGTTGAGGTTCGAGGAACGGCGGGTGAGCTTCCCGGTCCCGGTGACCTTGAAGCGCTTCTTGGCGCCGCTGTGGGTCTTCATCTTCGGCATGTGGTTCTCCAGTACGGATGCTCGCCTCGGCGAGTGCTGCGGGTCAGGCCTCGGGGGTGTCCGAGTCCTCGGTCACTGCGACGTCGGTTTCGTCGACGCCTGATGGGTCGGTTTCGGTTGCTTCGACTTCGGTTGTCTCGAGCTCGGTGTCGGCGACGGGTGCGTCGGTCACATCGCTCGAGGGTGCTGCGGCTGTCTCGGTGTCGGGAGTGGAGCGCTTCTTCTCCGCTGCGGCCTGGGCCTTCTTGTCGGGACCCAGCACCATGGTCATGTTGCGACCGTCGAGCCGGGGGTAGATCTCGACCTTGCCCACCTCGGCGACCGCCTCGGCGACCTGATCGAGGATCTTGCGGCCCAGTTCGGGATGCTGCATCTCGCGACCACGGAACATGATCGTGATCTTCACCTTGTGGCCCTCGCCGAGGAACTCGGCGACCTTCTTGGTCTTGGTCCCGAAGTCGCCGGCGCCGATCTTGGGCCGGTACTTCATCTCCTTGACCACCACGTTGGTGCTCTTCTTGCGCGATTCCTTGGCTCGCTGTGCAGCCTCGTACTTGTACTTGCCGTAATCCATGATCCGGCAGACCGGAGGATTCGCCTTGTCGGCGACCTCCACGAGGTCCAGTTCGAGTTCCCGGGCCATGTCGAGGGCCTGGGGCAGGGGCGTGATTCCGATCTGGGCGCCATCGGGACCCACCAACCGCACCTCGCGGGCGCGGATGCGTTCGTTGATCCGTGGCTCGTTCGTCGTGGCCGTGGCTATGGCCAGTCACTCCTCATTCGTGCGAGTTCCTCTCTCGGCTGTTCGGGTGGGCTGGGAAGCAGGACCCGGACGCCGGAGATCCGCGAGGGAGTCCCTGGAGTTCGTGCAGGACCTGGGCGCACGGGCCTGCTTGGAGCAGGTTGTTCCGGGCCGACAGCGGGTCGGTGCCGGAACAGGTGTGGTCAGGTGGGGGCGCTGCCCCGCTTCCGTTCAGTTGTGAGCGGCGTACGATACCGGTCCCCGGTGCGGAATGCGAACTGCGACCACCGGCCGCGAACCACCGACTGCGACCCACCGGCCGCGAAGACGCCAGGAGAACCCATCATGAGCCCGAGGACAGCATGAGCCTGTGGACACCCGAGGGAGAGGTCCCGATCGAGCGGACCCCCCGTGCGACCGACACCGGCGGTGACGGCGGCTTCGACCCCTTCGACGGCCGGGATCTCGAGGACCTCTCCCCTGCTGAACGCCAGCAGGTCGAGGCCATGATCGCCGAGATGGCCGAGGCACAGCGCCAGGTCCTGGCCGCTCCGGCCGCCGTGGTGGTCGCCAACCATGCCATGGGTCTGTTCCAGCTCGCCGCACTGCACCTCAAACAACCGCAGCCGGACTTCGACGCGGCGAGACTGGCGATCGACACGATGGCCGCACTGCTCGACGCCGCCGGCGATCGTCTCGGCGAGGATGGGGCGACCCTCGCCGAAGGTGTGCTCGAACTGCAGCGGGCCTTCGTGGCACGGCGCAGTTCACCGGGCACCGCAGCCGCTGATCCGGCCTCGGACACTCCGGAATCCTGATCGGGGTCGCCGCGCCCTCAGGAGCTGAGGTTGCGGCGCTCGAACAGGATGACCCCGATGAGGAGCACCGCCGCGCCCATGGCGATCAGCACGAGTGCGTACCACCAGGTGTAGCCACCGACGAGCGGGCTGCCGGAGGTGGCGTACCAGAACGGTGAGATGAGCCGCAGCGGCCGGAGTGCATCGACGAGCTGCGACAGCGAACTGAGCAGATAGGACAGGGCGGCGATGGCTCCGGCCACGCCGAGCGCCCGACCCCGTGATCCGGTGAGTGCCCCGATGACCAGCGCCAGCCAGCCGAGCACCATCGCCAGCAGGACCACGCCGACCACGGTGCCGAAGAGGTTCAGCATCGAGAGCTCGAGACCGAAGATCGGGTCCATGATCGCGAGCACGGCGAACACGATGAGTCCGAACACTGCGGCGAGCACCGCGACCAGCGCCGCGCTCTCCAGCAGCACCCGTCGACGCCCGATCGGATGCGACAGCATGAGATCGAGCAGCCCCCGCTCCTCCGCTCCCCCGACCACTGCGGCGCCCGCCCCCATGGTGAGCATCAGGGCCAGCAACGGGACCACGAAGCCGAACAGCTCGCCGGCGAGGTACCCGGAACCCGAGCCGAAGTCCATGTTCGACACGCCGAACAGGGCGAGGATTCCCTTCGGATACTGATCGACGAGCTCCGCGATGCCCGAGGATTCGTGGATGGTGGGGAACATGGCGGCGATGACGATGATCCAGCCGGCGACCCCGACCGACCACCACAGCAGTGAGCGCCGACGATCACGCAGCTCCTGCGAGAGGATCGGGAACCGCCTCATGGGGTGGACTCCCCGCGATAGAACGCCAGGAAGATCTCGTCGAGATCGGCGGCCCGACTGAGCAGATCGAGCACATGGAGATCAGCGAGCACAGGGAGCAGCTCGTCGAAGGATCCCGACACCGCCAGATCGAGATGATCGCCGCTGACCCGGAGATCGGAGACGGCCGGGAGGTCCTGCAGGCGGCGCTGCGCCTCAGCGGCGTCGGCGACCCGGATGGTCATCCGACGCAGGCCCCGGGCCCGCAGGGCATCGACGGACTCCACCGCCACCATGGACCCCTCACGGATGATGCCCACCGTGTCGGCCACATGCTGCACCTCGTCGAGGGAGTGTGAGGAGAGGAAGACGCTGCGGCCGCGTGCGGCGTGCTCACGGACCAGCCGGTGGAACTCATCCTGCACCAGTGGATCGAGACCCGAGGTGGGTTCGTCGAGGATCACGAGTTCGGGATCGTGCTGGAACGCCTGCACCAGTCCGAGCTTCTGACGATTGCCCTTCGAGAGCTGGCGGATGGGGCGATGCAGTTCGACGCCGAGTCGTTCCACCAGTTCGCCGCGGCGTTCCGGCGACCGATCGGCCCGCAGCGAGGCGAGCCAGTCGAGGGCCTCGGCACCCGTGAGCTGCGGCGGCAGCACGAAGTCACCGGGGAGATACCCGGTGCGACGACGGATCTCCATGGAGTCGCGCACCGAGTCCAGACCGAGCACCGTGGCGCTGCCGCTGGTGGGCCGCAGGAGATCGAGCAGGGTGCGGATCGCGGTGGTCTTGCCGGCGCCGTTCGGACCGAGGAACCCGAACACCGAACCGGTGGCCATCTCCAGATCGAGGCCGGTGACACCACGGCCATGCCGATAGGACACGGTGAGCGATGCGAGACGGATCGCCACCGGGTCGACCATCAGTCCGCCAGCCCGCCCACCGGCCGGATGTCGCCGGCCTCCCATCGACCGAGCCGACCGGGGATCACCCGCCACATCACCGCCGCTCCGACCTCGATGCTCCTGGTCCCGTCGGCGATGTTGGCGCAGTGGAAGTGATGGACGATGCCGGTGGAGGTCGTGACCGTTCCCAGCCCGCGGGGATCATCGAAGGATGCGACGGTGCCGACACAGACACCGAGCGGCGACGCGACGACGGGCTGCAACGGCATCAGGGCACGATCTTGGCGATCGGGAGCTCGATGATGTCGGTGGCACCGGCATCGGACAGCGCAGGGATGAGGACGTTGATCCGCTTCTTCTCGACGACGGTCTCGACGGCGTAGCCGGCTCCGCCGTAGAGCTCGTTGACCGTGGGTGACTTCATCGACGGGAGCAGCTCGATGACGGCGTTGAGACGGTCGGTGGGGACGTTGAGCTTGACGAGGACCTTGCCGCGTGCGTCGAGGACACCCTCGAGCAGCGTGCGGATCTGGCGCATCGCGTGGGCCTTGGCCGGGTCGGCGAAGGCGACGGGATTGGCGATGAGTTCGGTGTAGGAGACGAGGATGGTGTCGATGATCTTGAGTCCGGCGGCGCGCAGGGCGTTGCCGGTCTCGGTGATGTCGACCACGCAGTCGACGATGTCGGGCACCTTCGCCTCGGTGGCGCCGTAGGAGAGCTTGATATCGGCCGGGATCCCCCTGCTGGCGAAGAACCGACGGGTGAGTTCGGGATACTCGCTGGAGACCCGGACGCCGTGCGGGAGATCGGCGACGCTCTCGGCGGGCGAATCCTCGGGGACGGCCACGATGATGCGGACGGGGTTGCTCGTGACCTTCGAGTACTTGAGTTCACCGAGCGAGTGCACCTCGCTCTCGGTCTCCTCGATCCAGTCGCGGCCGGTGATGCCCATGTCGAAGAGACCGTCGGCGACGTACATCGGGATCTCCTGCGGGCGCAGGATGCGCACCTCGGCGATACGGGGATCGTCGATGGTGGCCTTGTACTGGACGGCCGAGTTCCGCGACACGCGCAGATCGGCTGCTTCGAAGAGTTCGAGCGTGGCCTTCTCGAGCGAACCCTTGGGGAGGACGAGCTTCAACATGGCGCCAACCTACCGCCTGACCCCTCGGTGGACCGAACGACTTCCCATACCCTTCCCGTAGGATCTCGTCATGGCGCCGCACAAGGAACGACATCTCAGTCATCGAGCCAACTGGTTGCGGGCCTCGGTGCTGGGGGCCAACGACGGCATCATCTCCACCGCCGCGCTCATCCTCGGCGTGGCCGCGTCCGATGCCTCGAACGCCGCCGTGCTCACCGCCGGGATCGCCGGACTCACCGCCGGATCGATGGCGATGGGTCTGGGTGAGTACGTGTCGGTGAGTTCCCAGCGCGACACCGAACGCGCCGACATCGCCAAGGAGATCTGGGAGCTCGAGCACACCCCGGAGCGCGAACTCGCGGAGCTCACGGCGATCTACCAGGAGCGGGGGCTCAGCCATGAGCTCGCCCGCCGCGTGGCGGTGGAGCTGACCGAGCACGATGCACTCGGCACCCACCTCACCGAGGAGCTCGGCATCTCCGAGGAGACCCTCGCCCGTCCGGTGCAGGCAGCAGCCACCTCGATGCTCTCGTTCGCCGTCGGCGCGTCGCTCCCCCTCATCGCAGCCGCCTTCGGCACGCACGGGAACCGGATCGCCCTCACGCTCGTGGTCGCGGTCCTGGGGCTGCTGGCCCTCGGGGCTGCCGGGGCGCGTGCCGGTGGGGCGAAGCCGCTCCGCCCCACACTTCGAGTGGTCATCGGCGGCATCGTCGCCATGGGGGTCACCATGGCGATCGGCCGGCTGTTCGGCACCGCCGTGAGCTGAGCGGCTACTCCGCTTCGAGTCGGCGCACGAGATTGACCATCTCGATGGCCGTGCGCACCGATTCCTCGCCCTTGTTGTCCTCGTCGGAGGAACGGGCGAGCGCCTGCTCGAGGTTCTCGGTGGTGAGCACCCCGAAGATCACCGGTGACCCCGTGGTGAGCTGCACGTCCTGGATGCCACGGGCGCATTCCCCGGCCACGAAGTCGTAGTGCGAGGTCTCGCCGCGGATGACCGCGCCGAGGCACACGACGGCGTCGGCGTGACCGTTCTCGAGGAGGGCGAGCGCCGCGAAGGGGATCTCGTAGGCACCGGGCACCCAGACCACGGTGACATCGGCCTCGGCCACCCCATGGACGGCGAGTGCGTTCTCGGCGCCCTCGAGGAGGCGGTTGGTGATGTGGTCGTTGAACCGGCCGCACACGATGCCGATGCGCATCCCGGTGCCGTCGACATCGCCGGACACGGAGTTGGCTGCTCTGAAATTGGATGACATCAGTCGAGACCCTCCAGCATGTGGCCCATCTTCTCGCGCTTGGTGCGCAGGTAGGCGATGTTCTCGGGGTTGGGGATGGACTCGAGCGGGACACGCTCGACGATGTCGAGCCCGAACCCCTCGAGACCGCCGTACTTGGCGGGGTTGTTCGTCATGTAGCGCATGGTGGTGATGCCGAGATCCACGAGGATCTGGGCGCCGATGCCGTACTCGCGGCTGTCGACGGGGAGGCCGAGCGCCACGTTGGCCTCGACGGTGTCGTGGCCCTGATCCTGGAGGGAGTAGGCGCGGATCTTGTGACCGATCCCGATGCCGCGACCCTCATGACCGCGCAGATACACGACGACCCCGAGGTCCTCGTCGGCGATGCGTTCCATCGCCTTGTCGAGCTGGATGCCGCAGTCGCAGCGCAGCGAGCCGAAGACATCGCCTGTGAGGCATTCGGAGTGCACCCGCACGAGCACGTTCTTCTCACCCTGCACCGCACCGCGCACCATGGCGATGTGCTGCTCGCCGTCGAGCAGCGACTCGTAGACATAGCAGGTGAAGTCGCCCCACTCGGTGGGGATGCGGGCCTCGGACACCCGCTTGACGAGCTTCTCGTGCTGACGGCGGTAGCGGATCAGCGAGGCGATCGAGATGAGCAGGAGGTCATGCTTCTTGCAGAACTCGACGAGATCGGGGACGCGGGCCATCGTGCCGTCGTCGTTGACGATCTCGCACAGGACGCCCGACGGGGCCATGCCAGCCATGCGGGCGAGATCGACGGCGGCCTCGGTGTGACCGGCCCGCTTCAGCACGCCGCCCTCGGCATAGCGCAGCGGGAAGATGTGGCCCGGACGGGCGAGGTCGCCGGGTCGGGTGGCGGGATCGATGAGCGCCTGGATGGTGGCGGCACGATCGGCGGCGGAGATGCCGGTGGAGGTGCCGTGTCGGTAGTCGACGCTGAAGGTGAACGCCGTGCGCTGGGCCTCGGTGTTGTCCCGGACCATGAGCGGGATCTCGAGTTCGTCGAGTCGTTCACCGGTGAGCGGGGTGCAGATCACGCCGGAGGTGTGGCGGACGAAGAAGGCGATGGACTCCGCCGTGGCCGACTCCGCAGCCATGATGAGATCACCCTCGTTCTCCCGGTCCTCGTCATCGACCACCACGACGATCTCACCGCGGGCGATGGCGGCGACGGCGTCGGGGATGCTGGCGAAGTGTTCCGAGTACTCGGAACGTTCTGAACTGCTCATTGGGCCTCCTGGGGCCGAGGGGGGACGGACTGGGCGAGTGCGGCGAGCTGCCCGGCGAGGAGCTTCTCGGTGTACTTGGCCATGACATCGACTTCGAGGTTCACGAGGGAGCCGGGCCCCTTCGAACCGAGGGTCGTGACCGCAGCGGTGTGGGGGATGACAGCCACGGTGAAGGAATCCTCATCGGGGATGACCACGGTGAGCGAGACACCGTCGACGGTGATCGAACCCTTCTCGACGATATAGCGCATGAGCTGTCGGGGCACCCTGACGCGAAGGTCGGGGACGCCATCGATGATCTCGCCGACGGCGTCGACGTGTCCCTGCACGAGATGGCCACCGAGACGATCCTCGAGGCGGACCGGTCGTTCGAGGTTCACCGGGTCGCCGGCCTCGAGGGTCCCGAGCACCGTGCGGGCGTAGGTCTCGTCACTGACGTCGGCGTCCCACCATCCGGCAGCGGCGTCGAAGGCCACGATCGTCAGGCAGCAGCCGTTGACGGCGGTGGAATCACCGATGCCCGCGCCCTCGAGGACGGTGCTGGCACCGATCCGCAGGCGCGAGCCATCCCGGGAGATGACCGATCCGAGTTCTTCGACGATTCCGGTGAACATGTCACATACCTTCCAGATCCAGCCTCAGATCGTCGCCGACCCGACGCATCTCCACAATTCGACCGCGTCGGAGCTCGGCGATCGACGGGGCACCCGGTCCGGCGAACAGCGGAGTGCCGTCGTCTCCACCGAACAGCGCCGGCGCCAGGTACATCACATAGCGATCGACGAGTCCGGCCCGATGGAACGCACCGGCGACGGTGGCGCCTCCCTCCACCATGAGCTGCAGCACGCCGCGCGCACCGAGCTCGTCGAGGATGGGACCCAGCTCGCCGCTCCGCTCGAGACACGGGTGCACGGCGGCATCGGCGGGGGCGGTGCCGAGCACGATCCGCAGCGGTTCGGTGTCGTCGGGGCCACGCTCGGCGGCGGGCAGACGCACGGTGAGCGCCGGATCGTCGGCGCGGACGGTGCCGGCGCCGACGAGGATCGCATCGCTGTCGGCGCGCAATCGGTGGGCGTCTTGCCGTGCCTCCTCTCCGGTGATCCACATCGAGGATCCATCCGGTGCCGCGGTTCGTCCGTCGAGCGTGGACGCCAGCTTGAGCACCACCCACGGGCGACCGGTGCGCCGGTGATGGAGATACGGGGCCAGCTGCTCGGAGACCAGCTCGGAACCGACACCCACCTCGACCTCGACCCCGGCCGCCCGCAGACGGGAGATCCCCTCCCCCGCCACCCGCGGGTCGGGATCGGTGACGCCGATGACCACACGGGACACCCCCGCGTCGATCACGGCGTCGGCGCACGGCGGTGTCGCGCCATGATGGGCGCAGGGCTCGAGCGTGACATACAGCGTGGACCCCCGGGCGGCGTCGCCGGCGGCGGCGATCGCCACCACCTCGGCATGGGGACCGGTGCGTCCGTCGGTCGCACCGGTGAATCCCGGATGGCCCGTGTCGTCGCCCGGCACGATGACGGCACCGACCCATGGTCGGGGCGCCACTCGACGCCGCGCTGTGCTCGCCACCTCGATGGCCTGGCCCATCCGGGCCTCGTCGGTCGCTGGGGTCACGATCGGGTCAAGGTACCAGTTCGCCCCCACGGCGCCGCAGCCGGAGAAGGGTGCCGGCCACCGGCGGCGCGGGCGGATCGCCCGTCGTTCAGTCGCCGACCAGGAGTCGCACCGCATGGGGGATCACGTCGAGGATCGCCTCGAGTGACTCCACCGCTCCCCCGGGAGAACCCGGCGTGTTCACGATGAGTGCAGTTCCACGGGTGCCGGCGACACCGCGCGAGAGTCGACCGAGAGGGTTGACGGCTCGCATCGCCTCGGCCAGCCCGGGCGCCTGACGATCGAGCACCACGAGGGTCCCCTCCGGGGTGAGGTCGCGTGGGCCGAACCCTGTTCCGCCGGTGGAGATGATGAGACCGTTGAACCCGTCGGCGAGCTCGACGATCGCCTCACCGACGGACTGCCGACCGTCGGCCACGACCCGATGCTCGACCACCTCGAACCCGGCGGCGAGCAGTCGCTCGACGAGCACGACACCCGAGCGGTCCTCGCGGGTGCCGGCGACGACGCCGTCGGAGACGGTGAGCACCTTGGCGCGCAGACCGGTGGTCGGCGTGGTGGTGGCGGCATGCTCGGTCATCGTGAGGATCCTTCGTCGTCGGTGGAGGCGGGGACCCGCAGACGCAGCAGGTACATCCCGTCGGTGTCGGCCCGCTGGGGCAGCAGGAGCGCCCCCCGACCGAGCGCCGTCCAGGCGCCGCCGGGAGGATCGAGCGCCACGAGTCCGGGATGTTCGGCGAGGAGCCACCCGTCGATGTCGAGCGACTCGGCTCTCGACACGGTGCACACGCTGAAGATGAGGTCGCCCCCGGGACGCACGAGCGGAATTGCTGCGGCGAGGAGTCGGCGCTGCAACGCGGCGAGCATGTCGACATCGCCGGGGGTGATGCGCCAGCGGGCATCGGGCCGTCGACGCAGCGCTCCGAGCCCTGAACATGGCGCATCGAGCAGCACCTTGTCGAAGACCCCCGGACGCAGCGGCGGAGCGGTGCCGTCGGCAGCCAGCACCATGAACGAATCCGCCGCCAGCGAGAGCCGACGGGCGTTGTCGGCGATGAGTTCGACCCTGCTCGGCCGCACATCGGCGGCCACGACACGGGCCCCTGCGGCGGCCAGAGCCGTGGCCTTGCCGCCCGGCGCCGCGCACATGTCGAGCACGAGATCGCCGATGGTGACCTCGGCGGCCGCCACGACCCACTGCGAGGCGAGGTCCTGGACGTAGCCGTCGTCGCGGACCGTGGAGGTGGCGGAACGATTCATGGCCTCGAGCGCGGCGATCGCATCCTCAGGACCGAGATCGGCGGAGAGCAGTTCGAGGATCCAGTCGGGTTGGCTGAGCCGGACCTGCTCGCTCGGCCAGGTGACCGGCAGGGAGGACGACACCCTCCGCAGGACGGCGTTGCACAGACCGCTGATGCGCCGCGGCGCGGCTTCGACGGTGGCACCGACCGCCGCGTGGGGCGGGGTGTCGAGGAACGCCAGTTGGAAGGCCCCGATCCGCAGCCAGGCCCGGGTGGCGTCGTCGATCCGATCGGGATCGGGCAGGAACCGATCGACCAGCCAGTCGCAGGCCCGGCGCATCCGGGTGGTGCCGTAGACGAGTTCGGTCGCGAACGCCCGGTCGCGCTGATCGAGCGAGCTGCGGGCCAGCATCGACGGCAGCGTGAGGTTGGCGTAGGCGCCCTCGGCGTCGATGCGCACGAGCGCCTCGACGGCGAGCCGACGGGCGGCGACTCCCGCCGGAACGGCAGCCTTCGATGACCCGGCGCCCTTGGCCGAGGTGTTCCGCCGCTGACCGGACGGGCGTTGCGGTCGTGGTCGACCCTTCGGGCCTCCGCTGGCCGGGCCCCTCGGCGGGCGGGGGGAACCGGTGCCGTCGCTCATGTGCCCAGCCGTTCGCCGGGACCGGGTCGTGCCCCGTTGCACCAGGACTGCGCCGGGATACGGGTGCGCCCCTCCGGCTGCACCTCGAGGAGTTCGAGAGCGCCCGGGGATGCGCCGACGACGGTTCCATCGATCTCACCGGGGGCGAGAGTGCGTGCATCGAGCGACCGGGCATCGAGCAGCCGGGCATCCCAGACCTTGAGACGGGCGTCGCGGAAGGTGGTCCAGGCGCCGCCGAGGCGCACGAGGCGCGCCAGTTCCGGTGCCGGCCGAGACCAGTCCAGTCGCAGTTCGGATGGATCGATCTTGGCGGCATGGACCGGCTCCCCCACCTGTGGGCGGGGTTCGGGCAGGCCATCGCGGAGACAGCGCACGACCATGTCGGTGCCCAGCTCGACGAGTCGGGAACGCAGTGTTCCGAGGGTGTCCTGCTCGTCGATCGGGACGGTGATGCAGTCGTAGATGTCGCCGGTGTCGAGACCCTCGGCGACCTCCATGAGACACACCCCGGTGGTGGGATCCCCGGCGAGGATCGCCCGTTCGACCGGCGCCGCACCGCGCCAGCGGGGAAGCAGCGAGAAGTGCAGATTGACCATCGGGACGCGCTGCAGCAACGAGGTCGGGATGATCCGGCCGTAGGCCACCACGACTGCGAGATCGACATCGACATCTGCGAGTGCCATGAGATCGTCGGTCACATCCAGTCCGAGTTCGACCGCCGCCGCCTTCACGGGACTCGCCGACAGCGCACCTCCGCGTCCGCGTCGACGATCCGGTCTGGTGACCACGATCGGGATCTCGAACCCGGCGGCTCGGATGGCCCGGAGGGTCGGCACCGCGACATCGGGTGTCCCCAGATACGCGACACGCCTGATGGAGTCCCCGGGACGAGCGAGCGGAGGGGTCACCGGGTTCAGATGATCCGGAGGCGGCCGGGGGCGATATCGGGCTCGGGAGCGGTGAGGTGCCGCATCCGGAGATCGCTCAGGGCGCGCCGGGCCTCGCGACGCTGTTCCTCGGTGAGATGCTCGACCAGCAGGACGCCGTCGAGATGATCGATCTCGTGCTGGAACACCCGGCACGCGAAATCGTCGAGTTCGAGGTCGAGTTCGTTGCCGTCGAGGTCGTAGCCGTGCACGTGGATCTCGGCCGGCCGGATGATCTCCCAATGGAGACCGGGCACCGAGAGGCAGCCCTCGACGAACGACGCCTCACCTCGGCTCTCCACGATGGTCGGGTTGATGATGACGCCGGGATCGTCGTCGTGGTCGAACACGAAGAAGCGCTTCTGCACACCGATCTGCGGCGCCGCCAGCCCGACGCCGGGGGCGTCGTACATGGTGACGAACATGTCGTCGACGAGCTTCACGAAGGAGCCGTCGACACGGTCGACGTCGGCGGCGCGCTGCTTGAGGACGGGATCACCGATGATGCGGATGACATGAGGGGCCACAGCGCAAGGGTAGCGTCGGTCGATGGCCGGTCGTTCCTCCCACTACTTCTCCCGGCAACCCGAGGTCGCGTCGGATCGACGCAGCATCCAGCTCTCGCTCCCCGACTGCGAGCTGCGGCTCGTCACCGACAGCGGGGTGTTCTCGGCCGATCGGGTGGACGCCGGGACCCGCCTGCTGCTGCAGGAGGCACCGGCACCCACCGCCGAGATGGGCGACATCTGCGACGTGGGATGCGGGTACGGACCCATCGCGCTCACCCTCGCGCGGCGCTCACCGCAGTCCCGGGTCTGGGCGGTCGATGTGAACGAGCGAGCGGTGGCGCTGTGTGCGGAGAACGCCGAGGCCAACGGGATCGACACCGTCCGACCCGTCGTCATCGACCCGCTGGGATCCGCGCTCGCCGGTGATCCCGCCGATGTCTCCGCACTCGCCGAGGTGCGCTTCGACGGCATCTGGTCGAACCCACCGATCCGCATCGGGAAACCGGCACTGCACGCACTGCTCACCACCTGGCTCGATCGACTCGCACCGGGCGGTCACGCCTGGCTCGTGGTGCAGCGACATCTGGGAGCTGATTCACTGGCCGAGTGGATGCAGTCGCAGGGCTGGCCCACCACCCGCCTCGTCTCACGGGCGGGCTACCGACTCCTCGAGGTGTCCGCACGATGACCAGATCACTCGGTGGCACCGAACTGAAGCGGCTCCACCGCGGATGGCGCCGCAGGAACGAGAGCCGCCTCGCCCTCCTTCTCGATGGTGTGCAGAACCCGTTCAACGTGGGGGCGATCATGCGCACCGCCGCCGCCTACTCCGTCGAGCACATCTGGATGGTCGGGGCACCGTCGCCCGATGACACCAAGGTCAACAAGACTGCGCTCGGCTCGCAGAAGTTCCTGACCTGGACCATGTGCGAGACCACCGCCGAGGCGATCACGTCGATCCGGGCGAAGGGGTACCGCATCATCGGCGTCGAACTCGCCGAGGAGGCCGCCCCGCTGCACCTGACCGATCTCCGGGGCGATGTCTGCCTCGCCCTCGGCCATGAGGATCGCGGTCTGTCCAAGGAGCTGCTGGCCGACAACGACGCGCTGGCCTACATCCCCCAGCTCGGCCGGATCGGGTCGCTCAACGTGGGCACCGCCGCGGCGATCGCCTGCTACGAGGCCCGACGCACCGGCTGGACGGCCGAGGTGAGCGCCGACCCCGGCACCGGGAGCAGCCTGACCTGATCGGTGGGGATCGACCCGTCGCTCGGGCCCGGCGGTCTCAGATGCGCAGCGGATCCACCTCGATGCGGAGACGACCCGGTGGCCGGGGCACGGCGGCGATGGCATCGCACAGCGTCCGGTGGTCGGGGCTGCGCAGCAACCACGTTCCATCCGAGGGCCCGCGCACCTCGACACCCTCGACCATTCCGAGCGCCTCGATCCATGCCGCTGCCGCTGCGCCGGAGACGGCAGCCATCGCCCGTTCAGGGGGATGGCCGAGCATGGTTCGACGCGCCGCATCGCTCAACGAGAGTCGGGAGGGATCGGCGTGCAGCGCCGACTGCACCACCTCATGATCGGGCAGACGGGTCTGCACGAGGAGGCGACCGCCCTGCTCCCGCGGGCCGAGGAGCCGGGAGGCTCGCACCAGCAGGGCGAGTGCCTCCTCCGATGCCCGGTACCTCGGGGCGAGGAGCTCCTGGTCGAAGTCGAGGAACGCCACCAACGCGGCCTCGTGCGCATGATGCAGCACTGCTTCGGTGCCGATGATGATGCGGGTCCCGGTGCCGCCGGCGCCGACCTCGCTCTGTGCGGTGAACTCGGCGACCGGCTCGCGCACCAGCGCCTCGAGCTCCTCCCGGACACGGGTGACCCCGGCCCGGAGATTGCGCAGACGGGTGCCGCCGCACGCGATGCACACCGGGGGCCGCCGCTGCGCACATGAGCCGCAGACGAAGGTGCCGTCGTCCTCCTGGTTGACCGAGGCGGCGCATCGCTCACAGGTGGCGAGCGCACCACAGGTGCCGCATCCGAGGAGACGGGATCGCCCCTTCCGGTTCAGCACGCAGATCACCCGTCCACCCGAGCGCACGGAGGCGACGAACCGTTCGCTGAACAGCCCCTCGCCGGGCGGGGCGTCGCGTCGATCGACGATGTCGAGCACCGGCCATCCGGCCCGCTCCGAGGATCGGGACGGCACGAGGACCGGGCCGAGGCGCTGCGCCTCGAGTGACGGCATCGGCGAGACCATCACGAACGGAACGCCGAGCCGACGTGCTCGCTCGGCCAGCACCTCACGCGCATGCCAGGTGGGCGCCTGTTCCTGCTGCAGGGATTCGTCGTGCTCGTCGAGCAGCAGGATCGCCGTCGGTGCGGGGATCGGCGCCCAGGCTGCGGCGCGGGTGCCGAGCGTCGAGACCGCTCCCCCGCGCGCCGCCGCCCAGTCATCGGGCAGGAGTGCGACCCCGAGACCGGTGCGCCGCAGACGGATGGCGAGTCGCCGCACCGTGGATGCCACTGGTCCGACCACGAGGATCGGCCCCCGGGAGGCTGCGGTGTGGAGCAGGGGGTAGGGATCGGTGTTCGGCGCCAGCCGGACGGTGCTCACCGGCAGGGCGAGGGCCTCGGCGGCCAGTTGATGGAGTTCGTCGGTGGCCACGATCGTGGCCGGCGCACTACGAACGGTGTCGGACCTGGCGATGACCCGCACCGCCCGCTCCGGCGAGGCCGTCCGCAGCAGCGACGCCGGGCGCCCGGCCCAGCGCCGGGCCGCCCACTCGGCGAGATCGAGGATCTCGGGAGGCGGCCCCCATCCGGTGATCTTGGCGATGGGTCGGAGGGTGACCCCGGGAGGCGGATCGACATGATCGGCCACCACCCATCCGCCCACCCGGCGACCGTGGAGCGAGATCCGCACCATCGTGCCGACACGGATGTGCTCACGCATCGCGTCGGGGACCGAGTAGTCGAACAGGCGCGTGATGGCCGGTTGATCCGGGCGCACCCGCACGACGTGGAGCGACGGTTCGGGATCCGAGGACGAGGGTTCGTCGCGGACCTCGACCTCGCTGCGGGCCTCGCCCTCGACCTCGGGTTCCGCTTCTTCGATGAGCCCGTCGAGATCGAACGAGGGCTGGTCAGGACGGGCGGGCATGGGCTCGCCCAGTGCCGGCGGGCGGGATCAGAGTCCGAGCGCCGACGTGAGGTCGGCCACGCGGTCGGTGCGCTCCCACGTGAATCCGGGACCGGTGCGTCCGAAATGACCGTACGCCGCGGTGGCCTTGTAGATCGGCTGCCGCAGTTCGAGATCGCGGATGATGGCGGCGGGACGGAGATCGAACACCTCGCGCACCGCTTCGGCGATCCGTTCAGGATCAGCATGGGCGGTGCCGAAGGTCTCGACCATGATCGAGACGGGATGGGCCACACCGATCGCGTAGGCGACCTGGACCTCGCACCGATCGGCGGCGCCGGCGGCGACCACGTTCTTGGCGACCCACCGAGCGGCGTACGCGGCGGAGCGGTCGACCTTCGACGGATCCTTGCCGGAGAACGCCCCACCACCATGACGGGCCATGCCGCCGTACGTGTCGACGATGATCTTGCGACCGGTGAGACCGGCGTCGCCCACGGGACCACCGATGACGAAGCGGCCGGTGGGGTTCACGAGCACCTCGTAGTCGTCGTCGGCGAACTCGGCCGGCACGACGGGACGGATGACGTGTTCGATGAGATCGGGACGGATGTCGTCATCGCGATCGATGCCGTCGTTGTGCTGGGTGGAGATCAGCACGGTGCGCAGACGCACGGGACGGCCGTCGACGTAGTCGAAGGTGACCTGGGTCTTGCCGTCGGGACGGAGATAGGGAACCGTGCCGGCCTTGCGGACCTCGGCCAGGCGCTCGGCCATGCGGTGGGCCAGCTGGATGGGCAGCGGCATGAGCACGTCGGTCTCGGTGCACGCGTAGCCGAACATCATCCCCTGATCGCCGGCACCCTGCTTGTTGAGGATGTCCTCACCCGAGGTTCCGGAGCGCACCTCTTCGGAGTCGTCCACGCCCTGGGCGATGTCCTTGGACTGGGCATCGAGCGACACCATGACACCGACGGTCTCGCCGTCGTAGCCGAAGGACTCCCGGTCGTAGCCGATGCCCTTGATGGTCTCGCGGACGATGCCGGGGATGTCGACCCAGCCCGTGGTGGTGATCTCACCGGCGACCACGGCCAGACCGGTGGTGACGAGGGTCTCGCAGGCCACTCGGCTCATGGGGTCCTGCGCCAGCATGGCGTCGAGGATCGCGTCGGAGATCTGGTCGGCGACCTTGTCGGGATGGCCCTCGGTGACCGATTCAGAGGTGAAGGTCCAACTGCTCACAGCGTGCTCCTTGTCGCCGCTCGGGGCGCATGATGGGGGTGGATCAGTCGGTGCTGGTCCGCAGCGCCATGACGGCGTCGAGGATGGCCCGGGCGATGATCCGCTTGTCGGTCAGGGGAACATTGTGGTGCATGCCGTCGGCCCCGAGGAGCACCACGGCATTGGTGTCATGCTCGAACCCGCATCGGGCGGCGCCGACATCGTTGGCCACGATGAGATCGAGGCGCTTGCGGACGAGCTTGGCCCGGGCGTTGTCGATGACGTCGTCGGTCTCGGCGGCGAACCCGACGAGGGTCTGCCCGGCCGGCTTCGCCAGACCCAGATCGACGAGGAAGTCATGGGTGGGCTCGAGGACGATCTGTGGTGTGCCGCCCTGGCCGAACTCGTCCTTCTTCAGCTTCCGATCGACCACCACAGCAGGTCGGAAATCGGCGACAGCGGCGGCCATGACCACGATGTCGTGCTCGGCGGCGATCGGCATGACGGCGTCCTGCATCTCGGCGGCACTGGACACCCGGATGACGGTGGCGCCGGCCGGCGTCGGACGATCGACCGTGGTGACGAGGGTGACCTCGGCGCCCCGGTAGGCTGCTTCCTCGGCCACGGCGTGACCCTGCTTGCCCGAGGATCGGTTGGTGATGACCCGGACCGAATCGATGGCCTCGCGGGTGCCGCCAGCGGTGACCAGCACGCGCAGTCCGGTCAGATCCTGCGAGGAGGCGAGGGAGTGCTCGACTGCGGCGAGGATGTCGGCGGGCTCGGCGAGACGACCGGTGCCGACATCACCTCCGGCGAGCCGACCCTCCGCCGGCGGGACGATGATGACCCCACGGCCCCGGAGGATCTCGAGGTTCGCCTGCACCGCCGGGTGCTCCCACATCTCGGTGTGCATCGCCGGGCACACGATGACCGGGGCGCGGGTGGCGATCAGCGTGGCGGTGAGCAGATCATCGGACAGACCGTGGGCGTAGGCGGCGATGGACCGTGCCGTGGCCGGCGCCACCACGATGAGGTCGGCCTGCTGGCCGAGACGGGTGTGCGGGATGGGTGATTCCTCATCCCACAGGGAGGTCTGCACCGGTTCGGAGGCCAGGGCGGAGAATGTGGTGGCCCCGACGAAATGCATCGCTCCCTCGGTGAGGATGGGCGAGACATGGGCGCCGGCGTCGACGAGACGACGGCAGACCTCGATCGCCTTGTAGGCGGCGATGCCGCCGGTGACGCCGAGAACGATGCGGCGGCCCTGGAGCATGGTCATGACGCAGGAGCGGATCGGCGCGGACGCCGATGGATCACTCGGCCTCGGCCTCGTCGGCGACGGCATCCCCGGTGTCCTCGGCGGCGAGCTCCTCGACGGCCTCGACCCGCACCGGGATGATCTTGTCGGCGGCGATCTCCTCGAAGGCGATCGAGAGCGGCTTGCGGGCGGCGGAGGTCACCTGCGGCGGGACGCTCGAGCCCATGCCCTCACCGAGCTGGTTGAAGTAGGCGTTGATCTGACGGGCGCGCTGGGCCGCCAGCGACACCAGTGTGAACCGTGAGTCGACCTTCGACAGGAGGTCCTCGATTCGCGGGTTGACCATCGAGTCAGAGATCTGAGCCACAGGAGACACCTTCACAGAGCGGGGGACGGAGCAGGGACGGGCGATCGGAACCGCCTCACAGCGGACCCGCGGACGCGGCTCCCCCTGCAGTGGAGCCTTGGAACACTAGCAGCGGCGCTCCGGGATCAACCAAGAGGGGCCCGACGGGCGTCGGCGATGAGTCGCTCACATTCGGCGACGGTGCGGTCGAGATCATCGTTGACGATGCAGATCGCCCCCAGACGACGCCCCTCGGCCAGCTCCCCCTGTGCCACGGCGATCCGGCGCTCGGCCTGCTCGGGTGGGTCGCCCCGACCGCGCAGACGCTCCGCCTGCACCTCGGCCGAGGGCGGCTCGAGCAGGATGAACAGCGCGTCGGGAGACCGTTCCAGCACCTGGGCAGCACCCTGGACATCGATCTCGAGGACGACATCACGGGTGTCGTCGGCATCGGGCCAGGGGGTGCCGTAGAGGTTCCCGAGGAATTCGGCGTGCTCGAGGAACCCGCCGTCGGCGATGCGCCGCTCGAACTGTTCACGGGTGACGTAGGTGTAGGCGTCGTCGGCCTCACCGGGGCGCTGCACCCGGGTGGTCCAGCTGCGAGACAGCCACAGGCGCGGATCGGCGGCCACGAGTCTGGCCACGACGGTGCCCTTGCCCACACCGCCGGGACCGCACATCACGATGATCATGGCGAGGTTCCGCTCCGGATCAGGAGGCGAAGGCGGCGAGCAGTGCCCGACGCTGCTGCTCTCCGAGTCCGCGGATGCGACGGGTGTCGGCGATGCCGATCTCGTCCATCGTGCGACGGGCCTTGACCTTGCCGACCCCGGGGATCGACTCGAGGATGGCGAGGACCTTGATGCCACCGATCATCTCGTCGGTCTCGGCACTGGCGAGCACCTCGGCGAAGGTGATCGACCCCATCTTGAGCCGCTCCTTGACCTCGGCGCGCGCACGGCGGGCTTCAGCGGCCTTGGCCAGCGCGGCGGTGCGCTGCTCGGGAGTGAGGGACGGGGGCTGCGGCATTTCCGAACCATAGTGCGTGACCAGCACGGGCTCCCCCGCCGCGCATCACATCGCGGCGGCGACCTCGGCGGCGATCTCGGCGGCGGCCCGACGGGGATCGGCCGCTGCGGTGACGGCCCGGCCGATCACGAGGAGTCCGGCCCCCGCACCGATGGCGGCGTCCGGGGTGGCGGGGCGCGCCTGATCGTCGGCGCCGACGCCGGCGGGGCGGATCCCGGGCACGACGGTGAGCAGCTCCGGCGCCCGATCGACGATCGTCGGGAGGTCGCTGGCGGCGCAGACCACACCGGGGCATCCGGCTTCGAGTGCGAATGCGATGCGCTGTTCGAGCGCCGATGGGTCGGCCTGCTCGCTGGTGAGCACCGTGATGCCGAGGCAGGTCGGCATCGGGAGTCCGGCAGCGGTGGCGCCTTCGGTGAAGCCGTCGACGCCGGCGGCGAGATGCTCCACACCGGCCCGTGTGTGCACGGTGAGATAGCTCGCACCGAGCGATCCCATCACCCGTGCCGCCTTGCGGATGGTGGTGGGGATGTCGAGGAGCTTGAGATCGGCGAAGACCGCGAACCCGTCGTCGATCATGGTCTCGATCACCTCCGGGCCGGCGGCGCTGAAGAGTTCGAGTCCGACCTTCGCCACCCCGAACCAGGGCTGGAGCACCCGGGCGAGACGCTGCGCCTCGACGATGTCGTCCACGTCGAGTGCGAGGGCGAGCCGGGATCGCACGGCCTCGGGCGCCCCCTCGATGAAGTCCTCAGCGGTCATGCACTGCTCCGATCAGTTCGGTGACGGCACGCACCCCGTGGGCGGCGCACCAGTGGTCGAGTTCCTCGAGGACGCGTCCGACGCTGCGGGGATCGGCGAAGCTGGCGGTGCCGACCTGGACGGCGGACGCTCCGGCCATCAGCAGTTCGACGGCATCGACACCACGGGCCACACCCCCGACACCGATGATCGGCAGCTCGGGGATGGCGGCATGGACGTCGTGCACCGCCCGGACGGCCACGGGATGGATGGCGGGACCCGAGAGTCCCCCTCCTCCCCCGCCGAGCCGCCGGGTGCGACGTTCCACATCGATGGCCATCCCGAGCACGGTGTTGATGAGCGTGACGGCCTCGGCACCGGCATCGGCGGCGGCCCGGGCGATGCTGGCCAGATCCGAGACGTTAGGACTGAGCTTGGCCCACATGGGCAGCCCGCACACCGACGCGGCCTCGATGGCCTCGGCGGTGGATGCCGGCGAGTGGGCGAACATCCGGTTGCGATCGTGATGGTTGGGACAGGAGATGTTGACCTCGACGGCGATGACCCCCTCGGGGGCGCCGGTCAGCATCGCTGCGGCCCGGGCGTAGTCCTCGACCGATGTGCCCCAGATGCTCGCCACCACTCGGGCACCGGTGGACAGCACGGCGGGCAGCTCCTGTTCGAGCCAGTAGGCCACGCCGGGACCCTGCAGTCCGACGCTGTTGATCATCCCTGCCGGGGTCTCATGCACCCGAGGTGCGGGATTGCCGGCCCATGGATCGGCCGACAGGGACTTCACGACCACGGCCCCGAGTGTCGAGAGATCGACATAGCGGCCGAGCTCGTCGCCGTGCCCGGCCGTGCCCGACGCGGTCATCACCGGGTTCGGCAGCCTGACCGAGCCGACGGTGGTGGAGAGATCCACCCCGGAGCCGGGACCACGGCGCCGACTCACGCCGGCGCACCGCCATCGGTGGTGCCGGAGCGACGGACCCCTCGGTGGTACTCCTGCAGCGAGCGCACATCGAGCTCATGGCGGGAGCGATCGGCCATGCCGTTGGCGGCGGCGAGACCAGCGGCCCCGGTGGTGAGCAGTGCCACCCGATGCTTGCCGGCGGCGGCCCGGATATGGGCGCCGTCGGCTCGGGGTCCGCGACCGCGGGGCGAGTTGACCACCAGTGCCACCTGACCGCCCTCGATGAGGTCGACAGCATCGTGGCCGTCGGCGTCACCGATCTTGGCGACGACCGTGGTGACCTCGATCCCGGAGGCCCCGAGATGCGCAGCCGTGCCCGTGGTGGCGGCGATGGTGAAGCCCAGCTCGGTGAACACCCGGGCCGCCTGGACGCCGATCTCCTTGTCACGATCGGCGAGGGACATGAAGACCATGCCCTCGGTGGGGAGCCGCGTGCCGGCGGCGAGCTGGCTCTTGGCGAACGCCAGACCGAACGTGAGATCCACGCCCATGACCTCGCCCGTGGAGCGCATCTCGGGACCGAGGAGCGCATCGGCCTCGGGGAAGCGGCTGAACGGCAGCACGGCCTCCTTGACCGAGACGTGATCCCCCTCCACCGGCTCGGTGAGCAGACCCTCGGTGCGCAGCTCGGCAAGCGTGGCGCCGAGCATGACCCGGGCGGCGATTTTGGCGAGGGGGCGCCCCGTGGCCTTGGCCACGAACGGCACGGTGCGACTCGCCCGGGGGTTCGCCTCGATCACATGGACCTGCCCGCCCTGCACGGCGAACTGCACGTTGATGAGACCGACGACGTCGAGTGCATCGGCGATGCGGTGGGCGAACTCGGCGAGCTGGACCTGGATGTCCTCGGACAGGGAGTAGGGCGGGATGACGCATGCCGAATCCCCGGAGTGCACGCCGGCCTCCTCGACATGTTCCATGATCCCGCCGATGATGAAATCACCGGTGGCATCCCGGATGGCGTCGACATCGACCTCGGTGGCGTCCTCGAGGAACCGGTCGACGAGCACCGGACGTTCCGCCGAGAGGCCACCCTCCTTGCCGAGGCTGCCGAACCCGGCCAGTTCAGCCATGGCCCGGGCCAGACCGGCATCGTCATAGACGATCTCCATGGCCCGACCACCGAGCACATAGCTGGGACGGACCAGCACCGGGTAGCCGATGCCGGCGGTGATGGCGAGGGCGGCATCGATGTCGACGGCCGTGCCACCCGCGGGCTGTGGGATGCCGAGACGGGCGCACAGCGCGTTCCAGAGTTCGCGATCCTCGGCGGCGTCGATGGACGCCGGGCTGGTGCCGGCGACGAGTTCGGCCGGGATGGTGTTCGAGAGCTTGAGCGGGGTCTGCCCACCCAGCGAGACGATGACCCCGACCGGCTTCTCCGCCTCGATGACGTTCATGACGTCCTCATGGGTGAGCGGTTCGAAGTAGAGACGATCCGAGGTGTCGTAATCGGTGGAGACGGTCTCGGGGTTGCAGTTGACCATGATGGTCTCGTACCCCGCCTCGCGCAGGGCGAAGCTGGCATGCACGCAGCAGTAGTCGAACTCGATGCCCTGCCCGATGCGGTTGGGACCGGAACCGAGGATGACCACCTTCGGACGGTCGGAGGGCGCCACCTCATCGGTGTCCTCATAGGTCGAGTAGTGGTACGGCGTGGCGGCCTCGAACTCGGCGGCGCAGGTGTCGACGGTCTTGTAGGTGGGGAGGATCCGCAGCGCGAGACGCTTGGTGCGCACCTCGGCCTCGGTGACCCCCCACAGCCATGCCAGCTGGGCATCGGCGAACCCGAGACGCTTGGCCCGGCGCAGCTCGGCACGACTCACGCCGTCGAAGCCGACCTCGGCGAGATGGGCCCGCTCCTCGGTGATGGTCGACATCTGGTCGAGGAACCAGGGATCGACGCGCGTGGCGGCCGCCACCTCGTCGACCGAGAGCCCGCGCCGCATGGCGGCCTCGAGCTGGAAGATCCGTTCGGGCGTGCCGATGCAGGCGGCGGCGAGCAGTTCCTCGAGGGGGAGGTCGTCGTACTGGGCCTCGCCGGGATCGCAGTTGAGCCCGAGTCGACCCTGCTCGAGCGAGCGGAGGCCCTTCTGCAGCGACTCGGGGAAGGTGCGGCCGATGGCCATCACCTCGCCCACCGACTGCATCTGGGTGCCCAGCACGCCCGAGGTGCCGGCGAACTTCTCGAAGGCCCAGCGCGGGATCTTCGTGACCACGTAGTCGATGACCGGCTCGAAACTGGCCGGGGTCATCTTCGTGATGTCGTTCGGGATCTCGTCGAGGGTGTAGCCCACGGCGAGACGGGCGGCGATCTTGGCGATCGGGAATCCGGTGGCCTTCGACGCGAGCGCCGAGGAGCGACTCACCCGGGGGTTCATCTCGATGACCACCATGTCGCCGTTGTCGGGGTTCACGGCGAACTGCACATTGGAACCGCCGGTCTCGACACCGACGCGGCGGATGACTGCGAACGCGGCATCGCGCATGAGCTGGTACTCGACATCGGAGAGGGTCTGGGCGGGGGCCACGGTGATGGAGTCACCGGTGTGCACGCCCATGGGATCGACGTTCTCGATGGAGCAGACGATGACGCAGTTGTCGGCCCGATCGCGCATGACCTCGAGCTCGTACTCCTTCCATCCGGCGATGGACTGCTCGATGAGGATCTCGGAGATGGGACTGGCGTCGAGGCCGATGGCCGCCAGCTTCTCGAACTGCTCGGGGGTGGAGGCGATGCCGGTGCCGCGACCTCCGAGGATGTAGGCGGGACGGATGACCGCCGGGAGACCGATCGTCCTGATGGCCTCGAGGGACTCGGCGAGCGTGTGGGCCGTGAGCGACACCGGCGTGGCCAGCCCGATCTCGGCCATCGCCTGCTTGAACAGTTCGCGGTCCTCAGCCGTGGCGATCGCCGTGGCATCGGCCCCGATGAGCTCGACGCCGTACGTCTCGAGCACACCGGCCTCGACGAGTTCCATGGCGAGGTTCAGGGCGGTCTGACCACCGAGGGTCGGCAGCAGGGCATCGGGTCGTTCGCGTTCGATGATCCGGGTGAGCACCTCGATGTCGAGCGGCTCGATGTAGGTGGCATCGGCGAAGTCGGGATCGGTCATGATCGTGGCCGGGTTGGAGTTGGCCAGGATGACCCGGAACCCCTCCTCCCGCAGGATCCGACAGGCCTGGGTGCCCGAGTAGTCGAACTCGCAGGCCTGTCCGATGACGATCGGACCGGAACCGATCAGCAGGATCGAGGAGATGTCAGTGCGGCGCGGCATCAGCGACGGCCCTTCGTGAAGTCGGTCATGAGTTCGTCGAACATGGTGAACAGATAGGCGGCGTCGTGCGGACCGGGTCCGGCCTCGGGGTGGTACTGCACGCTGAACGCAGCCAGATCGAGACTGCGGATGCCCTCGACGACACCGTCGTTGAGGTTGCGATGCGTGACCTCCACCGAGGCGCCGAGTGATCCGTCGTCGACGGCGTAGTTGTGGTTCTGACTGGTGATCTCGACCGTTCCGGTGTCGAGACGACGGACGGGATGGTTGCCGCCGTGGTGACCGAACGGCAGCTTGTAGGTCTCGGCGCCGAGTGCAGTGGCCAGCAGCTGATGCCCGAGGCAGATGCCGAAGATGGGCACCTCGCCGAGCAGCGAGCTGATCGTGGCAGGCACACCGGTGACCGCAGCGGGATCGCCGGGACCGTTCGACAGGAACACGCCATCGGGGGCCCGGGCGATCACCTCGGCGGCGGGGGTGCCGGCGGGCACGACCTCGACGGTGGCGATGCCCGAGAGGTGCCGGAGGATGGTGGCCTTGATCCCGAAGTCGTAGGCCACGACGCGCCGCGGCGGGCGATCGGCCGGACCCGTGTAGGCCACCTCGTAGGCGCTCCCGCAGCTCACCATCCGGGCGAGATCGACGCCCGAGGTGCCGGGCTCGCGACGGGCCGCCTCGAGCAGTTCGCTCTCGGAGGCGGTGCCGAAGGCACCGGGCATCGAGCCGGCGTCACGGATGTGCCGGGTGAGTCGACGGGTGTCGATGCCTCCGATGCCGGGGACATCCATGCGGCGCAGATAGGCGTCGAGATCGGTCTCGGAGCGCCAGTTGCTGCGTCGGCGGGCCAGCTCGCGCACGATCACGCCGCGGGCATGGGGCCGGGGAGCCTCATCATCGAGCCGGGTGACCCCGTAGTTGCCGATATGGGGATAGGTGAAGGTGATCATCTGCCCGGCGTACGAGGGATCGGTGATGATCTCCTGGTACCCGGTGAGCGCCGTGTTGAACACGACCTCACCGGTGGCCACCCCGCCGGCCGGTTCCGCGCCGAAGGCCTCGCCCTCCAGGACGGTTCCGTCAGCGAGCACCAGACATGCCTCGCGGATCGAGCTGCTCATCGTTGTGCCTCACCGTTCATGACCATGGGGACGCCGCACAGCAGCGTGTGGCGGACCCTGCCGCGCACCGAACGCCCGGCGTAGGGGGTGTTGTGACTTCGACTGGCGAGGGCCGCCGGATCGACGGTCCAGGCCAGTGTGGGATCGAGGACGACCAGATGCGCCGGCTCACCGACGGCGACCGGACGACCATGGACCTCCTCGAGACCGGCGATGGCCGCGGGCTGCCAGGACATCAGCGCCAGCAGTTGCTGCATGGAGATGAGGCCCTGTTCGACCAGTTCGGTGATGCCCAGCGCAAGGGCCGTCTCGAGACCGAGCATCCCGCACGGGGCGTGATCGAACGGCGCCTCCTTCACCTCGGCGGTGTGGGGCGCATGATCGGTGGCGATGGCGTCGATGGTGCCGTCGACCAGCCCCGCCCGGACCGCCGCGACATCCTCGGCGGAACGCAGTGGCGGGTTGACCTTGAACACCGGGTCGTAGGACGCCACCTCGGCATGGGTGAGCGTGAAGTGGTGCGGTGTGGCCTCGGCGGTGATGGGCAGCCCCTTGGCCTTGGCCTGCCGGACGAGCTCGACCGATCCGGCGGTGGACAGATGCTGCAGATGGACCCGTGCACCGGTGAGGCGGGCCAGAGCGATGTCGCGGAAGACCATGAGCTCCTCGGCCTCGGCCGGGATGCCGGGGATGCCGAGACGGCTGGACCATTCGCCCTCATGCATATGGCCGCCGTCGCTGAGCGCCTCGACCTCGCAGTGCTGGGCGAGGGTCACCGGGACACCGAGGCCGGCGGAGTACTCAAGCGCCCGGCGCATGAGACGGTCGTCCTGCACACCGCAGCCATCGTCGGTGAACATGCGCACACCGAGCGCCGCCATCTCGGCCATCGGGGCGAGCGCGGTGCCGCTGCGATCGACGGTGATGGCGCCGGCCACACGGACATCGCAGAGTCCGGCGGCCACACCCGCGTCGAGCACCTGCTGCACGACGGCGGCGGTGTCGATGGTGGGTTCGGTGTTGGGCATGGCGACCACGGCGGTGTACCCCCCGAGCGCTGCCGCCCGACTGCCGGTCTCGACGGTCTCGGCCTCCTCACGACCGGGCTCCCGCAGATGGGTGTGGATGTCGACGAGACCTGAGCTGATGATGCAGCCGGTGGCGTCGAGCTCGAGCGCATCGGCGAGGCCGAGGCCGGCGAGATCGGGTTCGGGATCGACCGCCACGATGACGCCCTCGGCGGAGATGACCACATCGGCCACCCGCTCGCCGGTCCGATCGATGATCCGACCTCCCCGGATGATGACTCCTCGACTGCTCACAGTTCCCTTTCGTGGTGTCGTGCTCTCAGACATCGGCTTCGCCGCCCCATTCGGTCCCGCTGCCGAGCAGCAGGAACAGGACCGCCATGCGCACGGCGACCCCGTTGCGGACCTGATCGATGATGACGGCGTTGGGGTGTTCGGCGACCTGCGCCGAGATCTCCACCCCGCGGTTCATCGGACCGGGATGCATGATCAGCGCGTGGTCGGCGAGTTCCAGTGCGCGGTCCTCGGTGAGCCCGTAGAGCGAGGTGTACTCCCGCAGCGACGGGATGAGCGCCTCGCTCATGCGTTCGCGCTGCATGCGCAGCAGGTAGCAGACATCGACGGTGGGCAGCACGGCGTCGAGATCATGGGAGACCTTCACCGGCCAGCCGTCGAGACTCGGGGGCAGCAGGGTCGGAGGCGCCACCACCGTGACCTCCGCACCGAGCGCCGTGAACGCGGCGATGTTCGACCGGGCGACCCGCGAGTGCTTGATGTCGCCGACGATGGCGATATGCCGACCGGCGAGGTCGCCGAGACGCTGACGGATCGTGTAGCAGTCGAGCAGGGCCTGGGTGGGGTGCTCATGCCAGCCATCTCCGGCGTTGATGACCGCCGAGGTCGCCCATCGGGCGATCTGGCGGGGAGCGCCGGCCGAGGCGTGTCGCACGACGATCGCATCGACGCCCATGGCCTCGATGGTCTCGATGGTGTCCCGCAGCGATTCACCCTTCTTGACCGAGGAGGTGCTGACGCTGAAGTTCATGACGTCGGCGGAGAGTCGCTTGGCGGCGGTCTCGAAGCTGAGCCTGGTGCGGGTGCTGTCCTCGAAGAACAGCGACACCACCGTGCGGCCGCGCAGGGCGGGGACCTTCGGGATGGCCCGCTCGCTCACCTCGACGAACGAATCGGTGAGGGTCATGACCTCCTCGATGCCCGCCGCCACATCGGGGCCGAGATCCTGGATGGAGAGCAGATTGCGGAGCCCACCATGACGATGGTTCGCCGGGCCGCCGCTACTCACTTGACCATCTCCCCGAGGTCGACGCCGTCGTCGTTGACATCGACGGCCTCATCACGACGGGTCGGGAGGTTCTTGCCCACGAAATCGGGACGGATGGGCAGTTCGCGATGGCCTCGATCGATCATCACGGCGAGCTGCACCTGACGGGCGCGCCCATGGTCGACCAGCGCGTCGAGTGCCGCCCGGATGGTGCGGCCGGTGAAGAGCACATCGTCGACGAGCACGACCGTGCGGCCCGTGAGATCGCCCGGGATGTCGGTGACGGCCTCGGGCAGCACGGGGCGCAGACCGATGTCGTCGCGGTAGAAGGCGACATCGACGCAGCCGGTGGGGACCTCGATGCCCTCGATCCGTTCGAGCGCCTCGGCGAGTCGAGCGGCGAGCGGCACGCCACCTGTCTGGAGTCCGATGAGGACGACGTCGTCGAGACCATGGTTGCGTTCGATGATCTCGTGGGCCATGCGCCAGGTGGCCCGTTGCATGTCCTCGGCGGACATCACCCGGGTCCGGGCAACAAAAACGCCTCCATAGGGAGGCGTGAGTCGACGTTCGCGTTCAGCCAAGCAGATCAGCCACGGGTGTGGTTCCTCCTGTCCGTGCGAGCCTCACAGGACTCGCTTCACGGTCAGGACGGGATACTACCGCACCTGTGCCGCGATGGCCGACAGCACACCGTTCACGAATCGGCCGCTGTCATCGGTGGAGTACCGCTTGGCGAGATCCACGGCCTCGGAGATGACCGCACCGGTGGGCACGTCGGGCCGATGGGCGAGTTCGTAGGTGGCCAGTCGCAGCAGCGCCCGGTCGAGCGCCGGCATGCGATCGAGCTCCCAGTTGCGGGCGTGTTCGATGATGAGCGCGTCGATGTCGTCGCGGCGCTCGGCGACACCCGTGACGAGCTCCACGGCGAAGAGGTCGGGCTCGAGCGGCAGTGCGGCGAGCACCTCGTCGGTCCCCTCGTTCTTCATCTCGGACTCGTAGAGGAGATGGAACGCCCGCTCCCGGGCCTCGCGACGACTGCCCGGAAGAGGATCGGTGCGCTCGACGTCGGGGCTCACGCTCGCGTGATGTAGTCGCCGGTGCGGGTGTCGACCCGGACGCGCTCGCCGGGCCCGACGAACAGCGGCACCTGGATGACGAGGCCGGTCTCGAGGGTGGCCGGCTTGCGCGCACCGGACACGCGATCGCCCTGGATGCCCGGCTCGGTCTCGGCGATGGTGAGCTCGACGGCGGCGGGGAGTTCGACGCCGACGATCTCGTCGCCGAACATCTTGAGGATGGCCTCGGCGTTCTCGATCAGGTAGTCGGCGGCACCACCGAGCGAGGACGGCTCGACGTTCATCTGGTCGTAGGTGGTGCTGTCCATGAAGACGTAGTCGTCGCCGGCGCGATAGAGGAACTGCATCTCGCGCTTGTCGATCATGGCCCGCTCGACCTTCTCACCGGCGCGGAACGTGCGATCGCTGTTGGCGCCGTTGCGGATGTTGCGCAATGTGGTGCGCACGAAGGCGCCGCCCTTGCCGGGCTTCACATGCTGGAACTCGACGACCTCGAAGAGGCCGTCGTCGAGATCGAGGGCCATTCCGTTCTTGAGGTCGTTGGTCGTGATCGTGGGCATGGGGTCTTCCTCGTTGGGGGACGGCTCAGGCGGGCCGGGGACGCGCGATGGGCGTCGGATCCTTGGTGCTGTGGGTGAGGGGTCGACACCCCTCGGTGGTGACGACGACGGTGTCCTCGACGCGGACACCCCCGTGCTCGGGGAGGTACACCCCGGGTTCGACGGTGACGACATCGCCGACGACGAGCGTAGCATCGCTGCTCGAACCGACCCCGGGTGCCTCATGGATGTCGAGGCCGACACCATGGCCGGTTCCATGGCTGAAGGCGTCGGCCCAGCCGGCCTCGGTGATCACCTCACGGCACACCGCATCGACATCACGGGCGGCCACGCCGGGGCGGACCGCAGCCACGCCGGCGGCCTGGGCGGAGGTCACGACCTCGAGCATCCGACGTGCCGTGTCGGACACCTCCCCCACGGCGAGGGTCCGGGTCATGTCCGAGCAGTAGCCATCCACGACGGCTCCGAAGTCGATGACGACGAGATCACCCTCGGTGATGACACGGCTCGAGGGCCGGGCATGGGGTCGGGCGCCGTTGGGCCCCGACGCCACGATCGTCTCGAAGCTCGGTCTGGTGGCCCCGAGGGTGCGCATCGTGAGATCCAGCTCACGGCCGAACTCGAGCTCGGTGGGCTGCTCGAGCAGTCGTGGGCGCAGCAGATCGAGCGCGTCGTCGGCGATCCGGGCCGCCAGCTCGATGCGGGCGAGTTCGCCGACGTCCTTGCGACGACGGAGGGTCTCGACGAGTGCCGTGGTGGGCACGAGCTCGCGATCGGGGAACCAGTCCTCGGCATACCGACGCTGCGTCGACCAGCTGACATGGTCGGCCTCGAGACCGATCCGCCCCATCCCCGCGAGCGCTGCTTCGATGAGCTTCCGCTGCGCCGTCGAGGAGATCTCGACCTCGGCGTCGACGCCTGCGGCGCGGACCTGATCGACCGCCTGATCGCGGTAGCGGCCGTCGGTGATCAGCACGAGGGAACCGGCGGTGACCACCACGACGCCCGCTGATCCGGTGAAGGAGGTGAGATAGCGGATGTTCGACGGGTTCGTGACCACGAGTGCATCGATACCGGCATGGTCGAATGACTCGCGCAGCCGCGAGGACCGGGATCCGAACTCCATCGGGGGAAGTGCATCGGGCGCCGACACCGGGCTGTGGGTCGAGAGGGTCATCGCCGGGACCCTCAGACTGCGGGCGGGCTGAGGAGTCGCGCAACGGCCTCCACGGCGAGCCGGTAGCCATCGCCGCCGAATCCGGAGATGGTTCCGGTGGCCACCGGAGCCACCACCGAGGAGCGCCGCCATGGTTCACGGGCGTCGGGGTTCGAGAGGTGCAGTTCGACGACCGGGCCGTCGAAGGCGGCGAGCGCGTCGTGGATCGCCCACGAGTAGTGGGTGAACGCACCCGGATTGATGATGATCGCCGCGCAGCGTCGGCGGGCGCCGTGGATGGCCTCCACCAGTCCGGCCTCGGCGTTGGAATGGAGATGCTCGAGCCGCAGACCGAGTGCCGCGGCGGTGTCGCTGGCCGTGCCGACGTGATCGTCGAGGGTGGCTGTTCCGTAGACACTGGGCTCGCGATCGCCGAGCAGGTTCAGGTTCACCCCGGACAGCAGCAGCACGAGCGATGGATCAACGGTCATGATCGATCTCCTTCGGAGCGGATGGCGTCGATGGCGTCCTCGATGTGTTCGATCGGCACCCCGGTGACCGACTCGACGCCGGAGGGACCGTCGAGCACGAACGTGAGGCCGTCGAGCGCCTTCTTGTCACGGCCCATCAGCGCGATGAGTTCCTCGGTGCGTAGACCCAGCGGCAGGGTGCCCGGCAGGTCGTAGGCGGCCACGACGCGGCGATGTTCGGCCACCCGGGCGGTGTCGATGCGACCGAGACGCAGGGCCAGTTCGGCGGCGAAGATGAGCCCGACGGCGACGGCTTCACCATGGCGGAGATCATGGTCGCCGGCGATCTCGATGGCATGGGCGAGCGTGTGGCCGTAGTTGAGGATGGCCCGACGGCCGCCCTCTCGTTCATCGCCGGCCACCACCTCGGCCTTGATGGCCACACAGGCCGCCACCCGTTCGTCGAGGGAGAGCGCGTCGAGCTCGCCTCCGCCCAGGAAGTGATACTTGGCGAGTTCGCCGAGGCCACTGCGGTACTCACGGGGAGGGAGCGTGGCGAGCACCTCCGTGTCGCACAGCACTGCGGCGGGCTGCCAGAAGGCGCCGACGAGGTTCTTGCCCTCGGGGAGGTTGACGCCGGTCTTGCCGCCGATGGCGGCGTCGATCTGTCCGAGCAGCGTGGTGGCGACATGCACCACGTCGATGCCCCGGTGGTAGACGGCGGCGGCGAACCCGGCGGTGTCGGTGACGATCCCACCGCCGACCGCGACCACACAGTCCGAACGGGTGAGACCCCACTGCGAGAACTCGCGGCACAGCGACTCGACCGTGGCCATCGTCTTGGCGGTCTCACCGTCGGGGATCTCGAACACCCGGTGATCACGACCGGGGTCGACGTCGACGCCGATACCGGCCTGGGTGACCACGGCGACTCGCCGGGCGCGCGACGGGACGACGCGGGCCAGCTCATGGCGGACACCGTGCCCGACGAGGACCTCGTAGGCGTTCTGGGAGAGTGGGACGGGGACGACGATCATGGGACGACCACTCCCCTGTCGGCGACGGCGTCGAGGATCTCTGCGAGCGCATCGTCGAAACGCTGCGAGGTGTCGATCGAGAGATCGGCGACCTCCTCGTAGAGCGCCTCACGTGTCTGTTCCATCGAGCGCAGCGTGCCCTCGGGGTCATCAGCGAGTGCCGGACGATGGGTGCCGTGGGCCACCCGTCCGACGAGGACATCCACCGGTGCCCGCAGCCAGATCACCGTGCCGGCTGAGGCGAGCGCCGCACGGTTCTCGGGGCGCAGCACGATGCCGCCGGCCGCAGCGATGACCGAGGGTTCGCTGCGCCCGAGCAGTTCGGCGAGCACCTCGACCTCGAGATCGCGGAAGGTGACCTCTCCGTCGGTGGCGAAGATCTCCGGGATGGTGCGACCGGTGCGGGCGGTGATCTCGGCGTCGGTGTCGAGGACCGGGCGCCGCAGCGCCCGACCGATGCGCTTGGCGAGGCTGGACTTGCCCACACCCATCATCCCGACGAGCACGATGTGCCCCGACGGCGATGATGCCCCGGAACTCATGGGGTGACGGCGGGATCGTCGGCGAAGGCCTGCGTGGCGTCCCAGTTGAGCGGTGCGTCGGTGACGGCCGGCGCGTCGGAGGTGTCGATCCGGGCGGTCTGTTCGCGGACCTGTGTCACATAGGTGTCGTGGTTCCGGACGAACTCGCCGAGGGAATCACCCCCGAACTTGCGCAGTGCCTCATCGGCCAGGACGAGCGCCGCCATGGCCTCGGCCACCACACCCATGGCCGGCACGGCGGTGACATCGGTGCGTTCCTTGAACGAGACCGTGGCGTCCTTGGTGGCGGTGTCGACGGTGGCGAGCACCGGTCGGTTGAGCGTGGCGAGCGGCTTCATGGCCACATGGGCGACGATGACCTCACCGGTGGACATCCCACCTTCGATGCCGCCGGCGTTGGTGGTGTGGCGCCGGTACTCGCCGGTGGCGGGATCGAAGACGATGGCGTCGTGGGCCTGGGATCCGGGTCGACCGGCGACATCGAAGCCATCGCCGATCTCGACACCCTTGACCGCCTGGATGGAGAGCAGGGCCTGGGCGAGTCGACCGTCGAGGCGACGATCCCAGTGCACATGGGAGCCGAGGCCGATGGGAACCCCGTAGGCGAGCACCTCGACCACACCACCGAGGGAGTCGCCGGCCTTCTGGGCGGCCTTGATGGCCGAGATCATGTCGGCCTCGGCGGCGGGATCGGTGCAGCGCACCTCGGAGTCGTCGACGGCGAGCAGACCGTCGGCGGCGGGGCGAGAGGCGGAGGCCGCACGAACCGAGCCGAGCTGGATCACATGGGAACCGATGGCGACACCGAGGTGGCGCAGCAGCGCCTTGGCCACCGCACCGGCGGCGACGCGGGCGGCGGTCTCGCGGGCGGAGGCTCGTTCGAGCACATTGCGGGCATCGTCGAAGGCGTACTTCTGCATGCCGGTGAGATCGGCGTGGCCGGGACGGGGCGTGGTGAGTCGCTGCGAGGTGAACCCGGGATGCGGGGACATCTCCTCGGTCCATTTGCGTTCCCACTCGCTGTTGCCGATCTCGATGGCGATCGGTGATCCGAGGGTGCGACCGTGCCGGACACCGGCGACGATCGTGATCTCGTCGGCCTCGAACTTCATGCGGGGGCCGCGGCCGTAGCCCAGCCGCCGACGGGCGAGATCGGTGTCGAGGTCCTCGATGGTGAGCGGGAGACCCGCGGGGACGCCCTCGAGGATGACGACGAGGGCCTTGCCATGGGATTCACCGGCGGTCAGGTAGCGCAGCACCCGAACAACCTACCGGTCCGATGACCCGGGACCGAAGACAGTTCCGCATCCCGGGGGCGACCGGCCGCCGCCCGTCAGCACTTCAGCGCAGGATGACCGAACTGCCGAGCAGCGCCAGCAGGGTCCCGGCGACGAGGAACGGACCGAACGGGAAGGGCTGGTTGGAACGCCTGCGGATGAGGATGACGATTCCAGCCACGGTGCCGATGGCGAACCCGATCAGCATCGCCCACAGCACCAGCACCACCGCCTCCAGCCAGGAAGTGGTCACCACGCCGAGGAACAGGCCCATGAGGGCTGCGAGCTTCACATCGCCGAACCCCATTCCACGCGGCGAGATCAGGTGGGCCCCGAACAGCACCAGGAAGTACACGACGGCACCCACGAGCGCGAAGCGGATGTCCTCGGGATGCCCGCCGGCCAGCGAGACACCGGTGATCCAGATGATCGAGCCGCACAGCGTGGGCAGCACGATCCTGTCGGGGAGTCGATAGGTGGCGATGTCGATCCGGGCGAGCGCCACCAGCACCGTGACCAGTGCGATCAGCGCCAGCAGCAGTCCCCATCCGAGATCGGGGAACCGCAGCGCCATGCCCGCCGCACCGAGGCTGACGAGCAGCTGGATGAGGAACTCGCCCCGACTGCAGGCGGGCCCCCGCAGTGGTCGGAGCAGGGGTGCGTCGGTGGGTCCCCGATCGATGAGGACGAGGGCGAACCACCCGGCCGGGATGCTGAGCGCCAGGGCCAGCAGGATCCGCCCGACCGGCATGTCAGTCGACCAGCAGTGTCGACACCGCGGCGGTCATCGCCTCGATGGGTGCGGCGTGGCCGGTCCAGAGCGAGAACGCGATGGCCGCCTGATGGGTGAGCATCGCCACGCCGTTGGCGGTGCGGGCCCCGTTGGCCTGCGCCGCGGCGAGCAGCGGCGTGACCAGCGGCCGGTACACGATGTCGACCACGGTGTGGCGGGATCCGATGAGCGATGGATCGACGGGGAGGTCGCCGGCACCGCCCGCACCGGTGGCGCCCATACCGATGGAGGTGGCGTTGACGATGAGGTCGCAGGAATCGATGGCGGCGGCGACCTCGCCGGGTTCGAGCACCTCGCCGACCTCGGGGAACAGGGCAGCGGTCTCGGCGGCGCGCTCGATCGTGCGGTTGAGGATCGAGACCAGGGCGGCGCCGTTGCGGGCGAGTGCGAGGCCGATGGATCGGGCGGCCCCTCCGGCGCCGAGCACCACACAGCGCAGACCGGCGGGCTGCATGGACAGTTCGGCGGCGAGCGCGTCGACGAAGCCATCGCCGTCGGTGTTGTGTCCGACCAGACGACCGTCGTGGTTCACCACGCAGTTCACCGCCCGCAGTGCTGCAGCGTCCGCGCTGAGTTCGTCACATGCCGCGGCGACATCCTCCTTGTGGGGCATCGTGACCGAGAGACCCGAGATGCCGAGGGTGCGCATGGCGGCCAGGGCGTCGACCGCCGAGCCCGGCGCCACCTCGAGCGCCAGATAGACCCAGTCGAGTCCGAGGGCGTCGAAGGCGGTGTTGTGCAGCAGCGGCGAGAGCGAATGGCGGACCGGCGAGCCGATCACCGCAGCCAGCTGCGTCGAACCCGTGGGCATGCGCATCAGAAGATCCCGCGGGCCTTCGCGTCGTTGACCGCACGCTGGAAGTCCGACGCACTGCTGGTGAAGTAGTGGTGACCGTCGGTGTCGGTGAGCACGTAGTAGAGCCAGTCGCCGGAGGCCGGATTGAGCGCGGCGTGGATGGAGTCCTGTCCCGGCGAGTTGATCGGGGTGGGCGGGAGTCCGTTCCTGAGCCTCGTGTTGTACGGCGAATCCACCCGGAGGTCGGAGTTCGTGAGGGATGTCTTGCGCTGCTGGAGCGCGTACAGGACCGAGGCATCGATGCCGAGCATCTCGCCGCGTGCCATGCGGTTGTAGATGACCCGGGCGATCTTCGGCCGGTCCTCGGCCACCTTCGCCTCCGATTCGATGAGCGAGGCCACGATGAGCGCCTGATACGGCGTCACGGTGACCTTCCCGGCTGCGCCGGCCAGCTTGGTCGAGGCGTCGGGGAGGCCCTCGGAGGCGCTCACCCGATCGAAGGCGGTGATCATCTGATCGATGATCCGCTGGGGGTTGCCGACATCGGTCTGGGCCACCTCGTACTTCGCCGGGAACAGGAATCCCTCGAGATTGGTGGACCCCTTGGGCTGCAGGGTCGGGTGGGTGGAGGCCATCACCTGATCGAGTGCCGCAGGATCGATCGTGGGGAACGACTGGAGGATGAGCGCCCGGGTCTCGCTCACCCAGAGCCCCTCGCGCACGAGGAACGAGACGGTCCGGGGCGGCGCCGGACCCTTCTCGAGCACGCTCACAACGGAGCTCATCGAGGAATGCAGATGCAGCCCGTCGTACTCCCCCGCCTGGAACGAACCGCCCCCGTTGAACCGCAGGTACCAGCCGAAGACCGTGGCATTGGTGATGATCCCCTGCGATTCGAGTGATCGGGCCACATCGGTGCTGGTGCTCCCCTTGGGGATCGTGAACGAGACGGCCTCGCCCGGGGAGCCGGGATCGAGCTGGGATCGGACCCAGAACCCGCCGGCGGCGAGCAGCAGCACGACGATGAGCACCGCGATGAGGACGATCCGACGACGGCCACGACGGCGATCCCGGGTGTCGGTCGCCGGCAGGGACGAGGGATCGAACTGCGCCACCGGGATCACATCGGGCGAGAACGTGACGGCACCGGGACGTGCCGGGGCCGCTGACGGTGGCTCGGACTGGGCCTCCGACTGGCCCTCGGACTGACCCTCCGAGGCAGCGCCCGACGGACCCGCCGAGGGCGCCTCGACGGGAGCCGGATCGGCGTGTCCGGCGGGAGCGGGTTCGGGCTGGAGTCCGAGGAGCTCGAAGGGATCAGGCAGGTCGGGCACGTCGGGTCACTCGTTCGTGGAGTCGGAGGTTCGGGAGTCGAGCCAGGCTTGGAGGAGCACTGCGGCAGCCACCTGGTCGACGACCTGACGGCGGGACCGCCCCGTGACCCCACCCTCACGGAGGAGCCGGTGTGCGGTGACTGTGGTCAGCCGCTCATCGTAGAGCTCGATCGGTGTCGGGGTGAGGGCGCGCAGCACCTCGACCTCGGCGGCGATGAGATCCGCGGCGGGTCCGCGGGAGCCGTCGAGCGAATACGGCATCCCGATGACGAGGAGGTCGGCCTCCCACTCCTCGACGAGTGCGAGGAGTCGTCGATGGTCGAGCGATGGGTCGCCGGACCGCTCGATGGTGTCGATCGGCGAGGCCACCGACCCCGAGGACACCGCGATGCCGATGCGCCGGCTGCCGAGGTCGACGCCGAGCGCTCGCACGACCTAGGCGATGCCCGCTGCGGATCGGGCCAGATCGAGTGCCTGATCGAGCGCCGAGGGGTCCTTGCCGCCGGCGACCGCGAGGTCGGCACTCTTCCCACCGCCACCCTTGACCGCCCTGGCGGCGTCGGCGATGAGTTCGGAGGCGTTGAGGCCGGACTCGGCGGTGACGGCGGCGACGATGGTGACACCGCCTCCCTCGGGGGCGCAGCCGAGCACGACGGCCCGCACCGATGCGTGATCCCGGACCGCGACCGCGAGATCACGGACGCCGTCGCGGTCGAGTCCGTCGACCCTGGCGACCACGACACCGTCGACGGCGGCGGCGACGAGATCGCCAGACCGACCGGCGGCCGCTGCCCGCTCGAGTTCGCGGATCCGACCCCGGAGTTCCTTGACCTCGGCGACCCGACGCTCGACGGCGTCGACGAGTTCATCGGTGGACACACCGAGCACCTCGGTGGCGGCACGGATCTGGGATTCGTCGTGGCGGAGCCGTTCGATCGGCCCGAGACCGGAGACGGCCTCGATCCGACGGATGTTGGAACCGATGGAGGCCTCACTGACGATCTTCACCGGCCCGATGTCGCCGAGCGCCCGGACATGCGTGCCGCCGCAAAGTTCGATCGAGTGCGGACCGGCCTCGAGCACCTTGACGACGTCGCCGTACTTGTCGCCGAAGAACGCGATGGCGCCGAGCTTCTCGGCCTCCACCTTGGTGGTCTCGAAGTGGCGAGCGGAGTCGTTGGCGAGGATGTCGGCGGCGACGAGGTCCTCGATGCGGCGGATCTCGTCGTCGGTGACCGCCTCGTAGTGACTGAAGTCGAAGCGGAGGCGATCGGGACCGACCTGGGAACCCTGCTGCTTGACGTGATCGCCGAGCACCTCTCGCAGCGCCCAGTGCAGCAGATGCGTGGCGGTGTGGTTCCGGCGGATGGCGTCGCGCCGGGCGCCGTCGATCGAGGCGGTGACGGTCTGCCCGACCTCGATCTCACCGTCGATCCGTCCGATGACATGACGCACGACACCGGGGGCGCCGTACAGCGTGTCGACGATCGTGATGCGGCCCGAGGTGGACGAGATGGTGCCGGTGTCGCCGAGCTGGCCACCGGACTCGGCGTAGAAGGGTGTGCGGTCGAGCACGATGCCGTCGTCGGTGATGCCGAGCACCACGGCGTCGAGCTCGTAGGTGTCGGCGCCGAGGAACTGGGTGGGGCCGGAGGTCTCGGCGATCTCCGCATAGAGGGAGTCGCCCTCGACCCCGCCGCCCTTGCGGGCCTCCTTGGCGCGACGACGCTGTTCAGCCATCTCGATGTCGAAGCCGGCCTGATCGACATCGTGTCCGCGCTCGAGACCGATCTCCCGGGTGAGTTCCAGCGGGAAGCCGTGGGTGTCATGGAGCAGGAACGCCACCGACCCACCGATCGGCGCACCATCGTCGAGCTTGTCGAGTTCGGTGTCGAGCAGTGCGGTGCCGGACCTGAGGGTGGCCCGGAACCGCTCCTCCTCACGGGCCACGACATTGCGCACGAAGTCCTGCTGCTTGACGAGATCGGGATAGGCCTCACCCATGACCTCGACAGTGGTGTCGACAAGCTCCGGAGTGACCAGATCGGCGACGTCGAGCAGATAGGCCTCGCGCACCGCCCGACGGATGATGCGGCGCAGCACGTAGCCGCGGCCCTCGTTGGACGGGAACACGCCGTCGCTCACGAGGAAGCTCATGGTGCGGGCATGTTCGGCGAGGATGCGCAGCGAGATGTCGGAGCGGGGGTCGGCACCGAGGCGGTACCCGGTGAGTTGTTGGGCGCGATCCACGAGCGGGGCGAGGACATCGGTCTCGAAGACCGTGTCGACACCCTGGAGCACGCCGAGGATGCGTTCGAGGCCGGCACCGGTGTCGATGTTCTTCTTGGGCAGTTCGGTGTCGGAGCCGTCGAGGTCGCGGGCGTACTGCATGAACACGAGGTTCCAGATCTCCAGGAACCGTTCGTCGCCACCGATGGCCGGGCCACCGTCGGGACCGTAGGCAGCCCCCTTGTCGACGTAGATCTCCGAGCAGGGACCGCACGGACCGGGCGGGCCACCGGGAGGCCCCCACCAGTTGTCGGCGTCGAGGCGCTGGATGCGGTCGGGATGCACGCCGACGGCATCGCGCCAGATCTCCGCGGCCTCGTCATCGGTGATGTGGCAGGTGACCCACAGAAGGTCGGGGTCGAGACCGAAGAGGTTGGTGACCATGTCCCACGCCATCGGGATGGCCTCATGCTTGAAGTAGTCACCGAAGCTGAAGTTGCCCAGCATCTCGAAGAAGCTCAGGTGGCGGGCGTCGCGGCCGACCTCCTCGAGATCGCTGTCCTTGCCACCGGCGCGGACACACTTCTGCACCGTGGTGGCTCGGTTGAACGCCGGCTGCTCCTCGCCGAGGAAGTACGGCTTGAACGGCACCATGCCGGCGACGGTGAACAGCAGGTCGGGGTCATGCGGGATGAGACTCGCCGATGGGACGATGGTGTGTCCCCGCTGCTCGAAGAAGCCGAGGAAGGCGCGACGGAGTTCGTTGGCGGTTTTCGGGGCCATGGTGCGGCAAGCCTACAGATCAGTAGAGGCCGGCCCGTTCGAGCTGCCTGCGCAGCAGCTGCTCCGCCTCGCGACGGGTGCGTCGGGTGTCGGCAGCGGTGATCCGCCACTCGTCGATCGTGGTGCTCACCCGCTCGGCGAGCTCGCGGACCTCGACATCGGTGCGCTGCACAGCCCGGGCGGCGGCGTCCTGGACGGAGTCGGGCAGATGCCGGCGGGCGATCTGACGCGCCCGCAGATACCCGACCACCGTGCCCGAGGCCCCCATCGCCGCACCCACGGCGAACCATCGTGTGCGCGTGAACATCAGCCCGCCCTCCGGGTGCGCCGACGCTGGTCGGAGCGACGGGAACCGGTGAGCCCGGATGCCGGTGACTGCTCGGAGAGCTCGAGGGTCGGCGGAGCCACGAGTTCGGGACGACCGGACCTGGAACCGAGCCGCCGTGCGGCGCGGTCGCCGGCCACCGATGCCGACGCGAGCTTGACGAGCGGGTTCCGCATGACCAGCCAGGCCAGCCGGGAGGTGGCCTCGACACGGGCGCCGACCTCCTCTGCGGTGTCGAGCAGCGAATCGACGCGGGCGATCTCCCCGTTGGCGGCCGCCACGGTGGAACGCAGCTCGGCGATGGCCGGGAGGGTCTGGCGATGGAGGTCCTCGACGGTCTCGCGAAGTGACCGGAGGGTGACGATGAGCGACTGCACCGCCATGGCCACGACGACCAGACCCACGATGGCCACCACGATGAGCACCACGGCGAGCGGGGTCATGAGGTCGCCGCCTCGTCGGGTGACGAAGATGCTGCTGGTCCTGCTGCTGGTCTCGCTGTCGATCGCTGTTCCATCCGCGTGCGCACCCTCTGCTCTGCCCCATGGTCCGACGGCTCGTAGTACACCCGATCCTCGAGTTCGGCCGGTCGGTACTGCTGATCGACCCAACCCTCCGGGTGGTCATGAGGGTAGTCGTAGCCCTGTCCGTGGCCGAGGGACTTCGCGCCGCGGTAGTGGGCATCGCGGAGATGCGCGGGCACCTCGCCCCCCGGTCGCTCACGCACATCGGCGACCGCCCGACCCAGTGCCACTGTCACCCGGTTCGACTTGGGGGCCGATGCGAGATGCACGACGCAGTGGGCGAGGTTGAGCTGCGCCTCGGGCAGGCCCACGAACTCGACGGCACGGGCGGTGGCATCGGCCACGACGAGCGAGAGGGAGTCGGCCATGCCGATGTCCTCGCTGGCGAGGATCACGAGTCGGCGGGCGATGAAGCGGGCGTCCTCCCCCGCCTCGAGCATGCGCGCCAGCCAGTAGAGCCCGGCGTCGGCATCGGATCCCCGGATGCTCTTGATGAACGCCGAGATGACGTCGAAATGGTCATCGCGCCCGTAGCGCAGCGCCTTGGTGCCGAGGGCGGCCTCCACGTCGTCGACGCGGACCCGGACCAGTTCGTCCACGATCCGACCGTCCTCGTCGCGGGCGGCATCAGGATGTTCATGGGCGATGGCGACCGCCACCTCGAGACTGGTGAGCACATGGCGTCCATCGCCGTTGGCCCGTTCGACGAGCAGCGTCAGGGCGTCATCGTCGATCGTGGCGTTCTCGACCTCCAGGCCGCGCCGGACCAGCTGCGTGCACGCCCCGCCGGAGAGAGGTTCGAGGCGGAAGAGCGTGGACCGGCTCAGCAGCGGCGGGTTCACCTCGAAGAACGGGTTCTCGGTGGTGGCGCCGATGAGTGTGAGCAGACCGCTCTCCACCGACGGCAGCAGCGCGTCCTGTTGCGCCTTGTTGAAGCGGTGCACCTCGTCGAGGAACAGGATGGTGCCCTGCCCCCGCTCACCGAGACGATCCCGGGCACGACCGGCGACCTCACGGACATCCTTCACCGAGGCCGTGACCGCCGAGAGCTGTTCGAAGGCCTTGGCGGTGGTGTTGGCGATGAGCTGCGACAGCGAGGTCTTGCCCGTACCGGGTGGGCCCCACAGGATCACCGACGAGAGTCGGTCCGCCTCGATGAGCGCCCGCAGCGGACGACCCCGGCCGAGCAGATGTTCCTGGCCCACGACCTCGTCGAGGGTGCGCGGCCGCAGACGGGCTGCGAGGGGTGCCTGACGGGTCAGGCGATCCTCTGCAGCGGCGGCGAACAGATCATCGGCCATCGGTCGAGGCTAGCGGTGCCCGACCCCGACCCCGAGGGGTGCCCCGGGTCAGTCCTTCCTGACGGGGAGCAGTCGCAGACCGAGCTCCTCGAGCTGCGCCGGATCGATGGTGCTCGGCGCATGGGTGAGCGGGTCGTGTCCGCTCTGGGTCTTCGGGAAGGCGATGACCTCCCGGATGTTCTCCTCGCCGGCGAGCAGCGCGACGAGTCGATCGATGCCGAAGGCGAACCCGGCGTGCGGCGGCGCACCGAACCGGAATGCATCGAGGAGGAATCCGAACTTCTCCTGCGCCTCGTCGTCGGTGATGCCGAGCAACGAGAACATCCGCTTCTGGATGTCGCCGCGATGGATCCGGACGCTCCCCGAACCGAGCTCCCAGCCGTTGAGCACGAGGTCGTAGGCCTGCGAACGCACCTTGAGGAAGTCCTGCGGATCAGCAGAGTCGAGCAGATGCACATCATCGGCATGCGGCATCGTGAACGGATGGTGGGCCGGGATCGGGTTGTTGTCGTCGTCGAGCGCCTCGAAGAGCGGGAAGTCCACGACCCACAGGAACTGCAGCCCGCCCTCGGTGACCGGGGGTCGGCCGAGTTCGAGACGCAGCAGGCCCAGCACATGGCACACCGCCGGGCGCTCATCGGCCACGATCAGCAGGAGATCGCCCTCGACGGCACCGGTGGTGACGACCAGTCCGGCGATCTCATCGGCGGACAGGAACTTGGCCACGGGGGAATCGAGCTCCCCATCGGCCCGGACCCGCATCCAGACGAGGCCCTTGGCCCCCCAGCGCTTGGCCCGATCGGTGAGATCGTCGAGTCGGGAGCGGGTGAACTCGGCACCGCCCTCCACCCGGAGGCCCTTGATGCATGAGGCCTTGAACGCGTTGAACTCGGTGGCGGCGAACACCGGGGTGAGCTCGATGAGCTCCATGCCGAACCGGGTGTCGGGCTTGTCGGATCCGAAGCGTTCGCGGGCCTCGTGCCAGGTCATGCGGGGCACATCACCCAGCTCCTCGCCGGTGACCTCGCGCACCGCAGCAGCCACGGCCACCGAGATGAACGACAGGACCTCCTCCTGACTGACGAAGCTGGCCTCGGCGTCGAGCTGCATGAACTCGAACTGGCGATCGGCGCGCAGATCCTCATCGCGGAGACAGCGGGCGATCTGGTAGTAGCGATCGATCCCGCCCACCATGCACAGCTGCTTGAACAGCTGCGGACTCTGGGGCAGTGCGTAGAAGCTCCCCGGGCTGAGTCGGCTCGGCACCACGAAATCGCGGGCACCCTCAGGGGTGGAGGCGATGAGCATGGGCGTCTCGATCTCCACGAATCCCTGATCGTCCATGGCCCGACGCAGGGAACCGTTGACCTTGGCCCGCACGCGCAGGTTGCGCTGCATGCGGTCCGTGCGCAGATCGACGTACCGATGGGCGAGCCGCACCATCTCGTCGACCTCGACCCGCTCGTCGAGCTGGAAGGGCGGCGGCTCGGCGGAGTTGAGGATCTCGACCTCGCACTCCCCCAGCTCGACCTCGCCGGTGGCGAGGTTGTCGTTGCGCGTGCCCTCCGGGCGGGAGCGGACCTCACCGGTGATGCGCACGACGTACTCGCTGCGCAGATCATGGGCGCCATCGACCACGCATTGGATGAGCCCGGTGTGATCGCGCAGATCGATGAATGCCAGGTGCTCGCCATGTTCACGACGGCGGGCCACCCAACCGCAGACCGACACTCGTCGTCCGATGTCGGAGGCGCGGAGCGTGCCGCAGTGGTCGGTGCGCATGGGAAGGGAGTCGGTCACGGGAGATCCTCTGGCGTCGGAGTGGGTTCGGAAAGGAGGCGGGCGAGGGTGTCGACGATGGCGTCGCGCCCGACGGTGTGCTGGGGCTGGTGGTCGCGCAGCGGGCGCAGCGTGACCACATCGGAGGCGAGTTCATCCGAGCCGATGATGAGTGCGTACGCGGCACCGGATCGATCAGCGGACTTCATCTGGGATTTCATGGACCGCCCGTCGAACGCTCGGTCGACAGAGACGCCGGCCCGTCGGAGCTCCACGGAGAGATCGCGTGCACTCGCACCGCCCGTGGTGTCGATGATGTAGACGTCGACCCGGGACTGTGCGGCGGGGAACACGCCCTCGGCGTCGCAGGTGAGCAGCACCCGCTCGATGCCCGAACCGAACCCGATGCCGGCGGTGGGCGGCCCGCCGAGGGATTCCACGAGCCCGTCGTAGCGACCCCCTCCACCGATGGTGGACTGGGCGGCATCGAGCGCATGGCTGATGAACTCGAAGGTGGTGTGCGTGTAGTAGTCGAGCCCGCGGACCAGCCGCGGCTCGATGCGGAAGGGGATCCCCTGGGCGGCCAGACCCTCCTGCACGCGCACGAAGTGGGCGAGCGCATCGGGAGAGAGATGGTCGGTGATCCTGGGCGCATCGACGATGGCGGCGATGGTGATCGGACGCTTCGAGTCGAGCACCCGCATCGGATGATCGGCGACCTTCTCGGCGTCGGCGGGGTCGAGCTGATCGATCCGCGCATGGAGCCACTCACGGATGGCGCCGATGTAGGCGCGTCGATCCTCGGTGGTGCCCATGGAGTTGATGACGAGCTCGACCTTGCGCAGACCGATCGAGGCGTAGAAGTCCCACAGCAACGAGATGATCTCGACATCGAGATCGGGATCGGCGCATCCGAGGGCCTCGACACCGAGCTGATGGTGCTGGCGGAACCGGCCCGCCTGGGGTCGCTCGTACCGGAAGCTCGGGGCGGCGTACCAGACCTTCCACGGCGGGGTCGGGCGATGCTGCACGAACGCCCGGGCCACCGATGCGGTCCCCTCGGGTCGCAGCGCGAGATGACGATCACCCTTGTCGTGGAAGTCGTACATCTCCTTGCGGACGACGTCGGTGCCCTCCCCCACCCTGGCGAACACCCCGATCTCCTCGAACATCGGGCTCTGCAGGAGACCGAATCCGGCGCGTCCGACGAGGCCGGCGAAGTGGGCGATCAGGGCCTGCCAGCGCTCCGATTCGGGAGGGAGCACGTCATGGGTGCCCACGGGCGCCTTGAACGGCTCAGGACGTGCAGGGGACTCGGACACGACGCAGGAGCCTACCGGCGCGCCGCGGAGGGTCACGAACCCGTTGCGGATGCGTCGGTGACGGACCGATCAGCCACCGGCGCGCCCGAAACATCCGCCGGATCGAGCCCGGCGGGCTCAGGCCGGTGCCGGTGCGGGCCCGATGGCATGGGCCACGAGATCGGCGAGGGCGCTCTGTCCGATCCCCTGGAGATGCAGACCATCGCCTCCGGTGTAGCCCGGGGTGCCGGCGATGGCCGCCCAGTCGACCACCGCGAGGTTCGGGTATCGGCCGGGGAGCGCATTGATGGCGTCGTTCGCGGCATTGATCTCACCGACCCACGGCACACATGTGGCCCACACGATGCGGTCGACGCCGTGGAGCATGGCGATGAGTTCATCGGCGGCGGCCCCGTAGTCGCCACCGAACCAGTTGGTGCACAGGTGCACCACCACGACCCGACCGAGCACACCGCCCTTGGAGCGCACGATGTCGAGACCCTGGTCCATGCGCCGGCTCACCTTGGCGTCGAGCGTGACACGCCAGCCGGCGAGGGTCGCATCGATCACGTACTGGGTGCCGAGGATCACCGAATCGCCCAGGATGTAGACCGAATTGTCACCTGGCGGCAGCGGACGATCGATCGCCGGGATCGTGGTGGATGTGGTCGGCGGCTCGGTGGAGGTGGTCGTCGGAGCGGCTCCACTGGCCCGTGCAGAGGCACAACCGGAGGCCAGCAGCAGGAACACGCCGAGGAGTGCTCCGAGGGTGGCTCCGACCGATCGGTGACGCGTGGTCGCGGATCGGCTCATGCCCGAGACGCTACCGGCGCTGCACCTCAGCCGGTGTAACTGGGCACGACCGGCTCGGGGGCCGGCGCCGGCGTGGACTCCACCACCGTGAAGCTCAGCGAGGTCGCCGACGTGGGGAGACCCAGCGTGGAGTTGATCGCAGCTGCCTGCGTGGGGTCACAGGTGGAAGAGCCGACGACACCGATGACGGCCGGAACCGTGGAGACGGAGGCGGTGACGGTGCCGTGCAGCGGCGAGCCCGAGAACGGCACGCCACCGGGGTTCGCCGAGGAACTGGAGGTGGCGATGGGCCCCAGCTCACAGGTGGCCGACAGCAGCGGGACATCGAGCGTGACATCCAGCGCCACGACCATGGAGCTGACCCCGCTGGTGGGGTCGAGGACGCCCACGGCTGAGCCGACCTGGGTGAGCGTGATGTTCGCCTGCGGACCGGACACCGCGCCCCGATCGAAGGTCGGGATCGAGAGCTGCCCGTCCTCGAACACCCCGGTGGTGGGGTCGATGGTGGCGGTGAAGGTGGAACCCGCCGGGAGAGTCAGCGACGGAGGACCGCCCACCTCCATGGTTCCCGAGAGCGCGAAGGTGCGACTCGTCGATGCGGCGCCGGCGCCGGCTCCCGATGCGAGACCGGGGATGAGCGCAGCGGCGAGCACCGTGGCTGCGGCGAACATGGCGACGGACGGACGGCGGGTGCGGAGCAGGGTCGACGGCATCGTCAGAGGCTATCGGCGAGTTCCTCGCTGCGCTCGACCTCGTTCTTGCCCGGCAGCACCCGATAGGCGTCGTAGATGCCGTCGATCTGCTTGATGGCGCCGAGCAGACGATCGAGGTGCGACACCTCGCCGAGTTCGAAGTCGAAGCGCATCTTGGAGATCCGATCGGAACCGGTGATCGTGTTGCAGGCCACGATGTTGACGTGGTGATCGGCGAGTGCGGCCGAGACATCGCGCAGGAGGCGTGAACGATCGAGGGCCTTCACCTCGATGGAGGCGATGAACACTGCGGCGATGTCGGTGTCCCACTCCACATCGATCAGGCGATCGCCCTGACCATCGGCGAGCGACACGGCGTTGGAGCAGTCCGATCGGTGCACCGAGACGCCGCGTCCCCGGGTGACGAACCCCATGATCTCGTCGCCGGGCACCGGCGTGCAGCAGCGGGAGAGCCGCACCATCACATCGTCGAGGCCCTCGACATGCACACCGGACTTGCTCCCCGATGCCTGACGGGAGCGCCGGGGCGCCCGCACCGTGGTGGGGAGCTGATCCTCATCGGTGGCACCGGCATCCTCGAAGTGGCGGCGCACCCGTTCGGCGACCGACTGCGCCGATGCCTGACCGGTGCCGATGGCCGCATGGAGCGCGGCGAGATCGGCGTACTTCATCTCGGTGGCGATCTCGGCGAGCACCTTGGACTGCTGGATCTTCTGGACGGGCAGGCCCTCGCGTCGGAGGGCCTTGATGAGATCATCACTGCCGTTCTCGATGGCGTCCTCGCGGCGCTCCCGTGAATGCCAGGCCCGGATGCGGTTGGACGCCCGCTGGGTGCGGACGAAACCCAGCCAGTCCTGCGAGGGCCCGGATCCGCCGACCTTGGAGGTGAAGATCTCGACGGAGTCGCCCGACTGGAGTTCCGTGTCGAGCGACACCAGCCGACCGTTCACCCGGGCGCCGATGCAGGTGTGGCCGATCTCGGTGTGGATCGCATAGGCGAAGTCGATGGTGGTGGCGCCCTTCGGGAGGGTGATCACCCGACCCTTCGGCGTGAACACGAAGACCTCGTCCTGTTCGAGATCGATCTTGAGGTTCGCCATGAACTGGTCGGGGTCGGAGGTCTCCTGCTGCCAGTCGACGATCCGGTTGAGCCAGGCGAGATCGGCACTGCTCTCGTGATTGTCCTTGTAGTTCCAGTGGGCGGCGACACCGAACTCGGCCCGCTGATGCATCTCGAGGGTACGGATCTGCACCTCGAGGGGCTTGGCCCGCGGACCGATCACGGTGGTGTGGAGCGACTGGTAGAGGTTGAACTTCGGCATCGCCACGTAGTCCTTGAACCGACCCTGCACCGGTTTCCACGTGGCGTGGATGGATCCGAGTGCGGCGTAGCAGTCCTTCACGGTCTCGACGATGACCCTGATGCCGATGAGATCGAAGATGTCGTCGAAGTCGCGACCCTTCACGACCATCTTCTCGTAGATGCTCCAGAGGTGCTTCGGCCTCCCGGTGACATCGGCGATGATGTGGAGCTCGTCGAGACGCTCACGAACGTGCTGCAGCACCTCGTCGAGCAGCACCTCACGCTCCGGGGAACGGGTGGCGACCATGTGATCGATCTCGGCGTAGCGCTTGGGATGCAGCGAGGCGAACGAGAGATCCTCGAGCTGCTGCTTGAGATCCTGCATGCCGAGCCGGTGGGCCAGCGGGGCGTAGATGTCGAGCGTCTCCTGCGCCGTGCGCTCCTGCTTCCATGCAGGCATGGCGGCGATGGTGCGCATGTTGTGGAGACGATCGGCCAGCTTGATGATCAGGACCCGGAGGTCCTTGGCCATGGCCACGAGCATCTTGCGGACCGTGGCGGCCTGCTGGGCCTCCTTGGAGTCGAACTTGATGCGATCGAGCTTCGTGACACCGTCGACGATGGCGGCGACATCAGCGCCGAACTCGCGCTCGACCTCCTCGAGGGTGGTGCCGGTGTCCTCCACTGCATCGTGCAGCAGGGCTGCAGCGATGGTGACATCGTCCATGCCGAACTCGGCGCAGATCTTCGCCACCGCCACCGGATGGGTGATGTAGGGCTCGCCGGACTTGCGGCTCTGACCCTGATGGGCCGCCGCGGAGACCTCATAGGCCCGCACGATGCGGCCGGCGTCGTCACGCGGGTGGTGCTCCCGGAACGCAGCGACGATCGGGGCCACCTCGACGGTGGGAGGCGCGGTGTGACGCCGCCAGGGCAGGACCCGATCGACCGTCGCCATCGGCTCAGTTCACCGCCGACCGGCCGGCGCCGGCGCGCCGCTCGCCTCGGGGACGGAGCGGATCAGCGCAGACGCATGAGGACATGGGATCACCGTACAGGGTCGCATCGGACGCCCGGTGACCGGGGTTCAGCGACGGCGGCCCTTCTTGCGCGGCCGCGGCGGGATGACACCGCTCGATGGTGTGGTGCCCCCGGTGGTACCGGTCGATGCATCGCCGGCCGGGGCGACTGCTCGCCGGGAACCGGCGGTCGTGGCGGCGGCCACGGCACTGCGATCGACGGCGGCGTTGACGTCGACACCCTGGGCGGCGAGTCGTTCGTTGATGGCCCTGTTCTTGGGCTCACGGTCCTTGAGGATCACCAGCACCGGTGCGGCGATGTAGATCGACGAGTAGGCGCCGACCATGAGACCGACGAGCAGGGCGATCGAGAACTCCTCGAGCGTGACGGCGCCCATGATGCCGGCACCGACGACGAGCAGCGAGATCACCGGCAGCAGCGACACCACCGAGGTGTTGATGGATCGAAGCAGCACCTGGTTCATCGACAACGAGGTCATCTGGGCGTACGACATGCGGGTGTTGGTGCCCACGAGTCGCTCGTTCTCCTTGATCTTGTCGTCCACCACGATGGTGTCGTAGATCGAGAAGCCCAGGATGGTGAGGAAGGCGATGACCGTGCCGGGCGTGACCTCGAACTGGAACACCGAGTAGACGCCGACGCTGATGATCACGTCGTGGAACACGGCGACGATGGCGGCGATGGCCATTCGCAGCTCGAGGCGGATCGTGAGGTACACGAGGATGGCGATGAAGAAGAACACGAGTGCCCGGATGGCGGACCGGGTGACGTCGCCGCCCCATGAGGCGCCCACGGTGGAGACGCTCACGTTGGATGCATCGGTGCCGGCGACATCGGCGAGCGCCCGACGCACATCAGCGGTGTGCTCCGGCGTGCTCTCCGGGCCCTGCACGCGCAGGGTGTCGGTGCCGACGATCTGGATCTTGGCACTGCCCTCGCCGACGGCATCGAGCGCATTGCGGGCCTCATCGACCGACACGCCCGGGGCCTTGACCTCCCAGGACACACCGCCCTTGAAGTCGATCCCGAGGTTGAGCCCCTGCAGGAACAGCGATCCGATGGAGATGACGATGAGGACCGCCGAGGCGATCATCGTGCGCCGCCACCAGGTGATGAAGTCGACGTTCGTCTCGCCCCGGTTGAGGCGTCCGAGAGCGCTCATCGGTTGGCTCCTGACATGGTGGGCTCACCGGCTGCAGCGGTGTCGCGGGTGGATTGGGTGCGCTCGGCCGGAAGACCGAGGAGTGCCGGACGACGCACGAGCGAGGCCCGTGAGGTGGCGAACTTCACGACGGGGCGCATGTAGGCCCAGGAGGTGAGCAGATCGAGCAGGGTGGAGAGCCCGAGGTAGAAGGCGAAGCCGCGCACCGGCCCGACCGTGAGCCACCACAGGATGCCGGCGCCGATGAGCGAGGCGACGTCGGCCTTCACGATGGTGGAGAAGGCCGAGACGAACGAGCGATCGGTGGCGCTGCGCAGCGAACGACCGTGCTGGATGTCCTCCTTGAGATGCTCGTAGTAGACGACGTTGGAGTCGAGCGAGACACCGATGGAGACGATGATGCCGGTGATGCCGGCGAGCGTGAGGGCCAGACCGTTGCTCGTGCCGAGATACGAGATCACCGACCACAGCAGCGCACCTTCGATGGCGAGCTTCAGCACGGCGAAGAGTCCGAGGATCCGGTAGAAGGCGAGCATGTAGAGACCGGCGAGGATGAGCCCGACGAGACCGGCGACGAGACCGGCGTGGAGGGCGTCACGACCCAGCGTGGCCGACACGATCTGCGCCTGCTGCTTCTCGAACTCCACCGGCAGGGCGCCGTACTTGAGCGCCGTGGCGAGGTCCTTCGCACTGCGCTCGTTGAAGGAGCCGGAGATCTCGATCTGATCGGCCTTGAAGCTGGCGGCGTTGATGCTCGGGGCGGACAGGACCTGTCCGTCGAGCACGATGGCCAGCTGTCCGGAGGGGCAGGTGGCCGCCTTCTGGTAGCACTGGCCGGCCGCTCCGTTGAACTTGCCGATGCCATCGGCGTTGTCCTTGAAGACCGGGGCCACGACCCACTGACCGCTCTGGCCGAGGTTGGCGCGTGCGGTGTCGAGGGCGCTGCCGGTGAGACCCACGGGGCCCACCTTGTAGGTGGCGACGAGTCGCTTGTCCCGGCACTGCGGCAGCAGGGCATCGCCGGTGGGGTTCAGCTGATCCGAGCTGAGCGTGGTGGCACAGGCCGCATCGGTGAGACCACCGGTGGCCGGATCGACGGCGAGCGGATCACCCGTGGTGTTGGGATCGGCGACGGTGGTGGTGGGCTCGGCGGTCGGTGCATCAGCGGTCGGTGCATCAGCGGTGAGCGGGGCCACCGTGGTGGCGGTGGTGTCGGCCTGTGCGAGCTCGCGGGCGCCATCGGTGAGTGTGGTGGGGGTGCTGGCAGAGCCGGCGGCCAGTTCGCCGAGCGAGGCGCTGGCTCCCATGCCGACCTGTCCGGAACCGTTCACGGTGGTGGAGCTGGTGGCCGGTGCCTCGGTGGTGGAACTGGCATCGGTGGGCACGGTCGTGGACGGGCTCGGGTTCGGGACCGCCTGTGAGGAGACGGGGAGGGCGGCGAGCACGGGCCGGAACTGCAGTTCGGCGGTCTGACCCACGAGATCGATGGCGCGGTCCTTGTCCTTGACGCCGGGGATCTGGATGAGGATGTTGTCGCCCTGGCGGGTGATCTCGGGCTCGGCCACGCCGAGGGCGTCGATGCGCTGCCGGATGATGGTGATGGCCTGATCGATGGCGCTGCTCTCCGGGGTGCCCTTGGGCTTCAGGACCACCGAGACACCGCCCTGGAGGTCGAGGCCGAGCAGCGGCTTGTTGTCGCTGACGAACGTGTAGATCAGCGCCGACGCGGCGATGACCACGATGACGATGAGCGAGGTGAACGCACGAAGCCGTCTCACGGTTCGGTTCCTTCCGATGAGTCGTCGCCGATGGCGCCGAGAGGAGCAGTGTCGGAACCGGGGTCGGCGTCGACGGTGGTGGATGCGACCTTGGCCGCGATGGCCCGGCGGGCGAGGGTGATCTCGACGCCGGGGGCGATCTGCATGACGACCCGGTCGTCGGCGATCTGGACGAGGGTGCCGTAGAGGCCGGATCCGCTCATGACCTCATCGCCGACCTGCAGGGCAGCGATCAGCGCGTTGTGGCGCTTGAGTTCACGCTGCTTGGGGAGGATGAGCACAGCCCATGCGACGGCGAACAGGATGATGATGAAGACGAAGGACATGGGCCGGCGATTCAGATTCTCGACAGGGACGGGACACGAACGGGCAAACAGTAGTGCGCACCGACACTGTCCGTTCCGGCATGCCGGATCAGCTCCAGACGGCCCCGACCGATCGCCGGAACTGGTCGTAGGTGCCGGCGCCGATGGCGGCACGGGCCTGCTCCATCAGACGCAGCAGCCAGTGCACGTTGTGGATCGTGGTGAGCCGGGCGGCAGTGGGTTCCGAGACGCTGAGGAGGTGGCGGAGATACGCCCGTGACCAGCGGGCACAGGTGGAGCAGCCGCAGCCCGGTTCGAGCGGTTCGTGATCGGCTGCGAAGCGGGCGTTGCGCAGGTTCATGCGACCCTGCGAGGTGAGGATCGTGCCGTGGCGGGCCAGGCGGGTCGGGAGCACGCAGTCGAACATGTCGACCCCGAGTGCCACGGCCTCCACGATGCTCACCGGATCGCCGACCCCCATCAGATAGCGGGGCTGGTCGGTCGGGAGCACCTCGGTGGTGGCGGCGAGGGCCGGGAGCATCTCCTCACGGCTCTCCCCCACCGACAGGCCGCCGATGCCGTAGCCGTCGAAATCGATCTCGACCGTGCGGTGGGCGCTCTCGGCCCGCAGGGCGGTGTCGATGCCTCCCTGCACGATGCCGAACTGCGCCTGGGTGGAACCCATCGAGCGGGCCGGGGCATCGGCGAGCTTGGCCCGGGCCGCCCACTGCGCCGAGCGGTCGACCGCGGCGCGCACCACCGAGAGCGGTGATGGCAGCGGCGGGCACACGTCGAGCACCATCTGGATGTCACTGCCGAGCTTCTGCTGCACCTCCACGCTGCCCTCGGGACTGAGGTGGTGATAGGAGCCGTCGTAGGTGGAGCGGAAGCGGGCGCCCTCATCGGTGACCTTCGGCTCGAGCGAGAAGATCTGGAACCCGCCGGAATCGGTGAGCACATGCCCGTGCCAGTCGGCGAACCCGCCGATGCCGCCGAACTCGGCGATGAGATCAGCACCGGGGCGCAGCATGAGGTGGTAGGTGTTGCCGAGGATGATCTCGGCACCGAGGTCCTCGAGATCGGCGGAGGTGAGCGTGCGCACCGACGCCCGGGTGCCCACAGGCATGAAGCACGGGGTGGCGAACGAACCGCGGGCGGTGCGCACCCGACCGGTGCGGGCGGCGCCGTCGGTGGCGTCACATTCGAAGGAGATCACATGGGCGTCGGTCATCGGTCGGTCCAGAGGTCGTGGCGGGTGAGCAGCATGGCATCGCCGAAGGAGAGGAATCGGTACTGCTCGCCCAGCGCCTCCGCATAGAGCTCGCGCCACCGCGGTCCGACGAACGAGTCGATCATCACGAGCAGCGAGGAGCGGGGCAGATGGAAGTTGGTCAGCAGCCGATCCACGATCCGGAACTGATGATCGCCGCTGATGAACAGGTCGGTCCGACCTGCGAGTGATCCGGTGGTCGCCGCGCTCTCGAGGGCCCGCACAGCGGTGGTCCCGATGGCGACGACACGACCGCCGGCCTCCTTCGTCCGCAGACAGGCCTCCATCGTCGCTGCGGGCACGTTGTAGGTCTCGGAATGCATCACATGGTCCTCGACCCGCTCGGTGGCGATCGGCCGGAAGGTGCCGAGTCCGACCACGAGCTCGACATCGGCCCGTTCGACACCGCGGGCGGCGAGCGACGCGAAGACATCGTCGGTGAGGTGCAGCCCAGCGGTGGGGGCGGCCGCCGAGGCGGGTCGCTGGGCGAACACGGTCTGGTACCGGGAGGGATCCTCGAGCCGTTCGGTGATGTAGGGCGGCAGCGGCATCACCCCATGGCGGGCCAGCACGTCGAGCTCATCGCCATCGGTGCACAGCTCGATGTGACGCCGACCCTCACCGAGATCCTCCCCCACCACCACCGAGAGCTCGTCACCACCATCGGGGGTGACGAGCACCGAACCGGGAGCGAGCTTGCGACTGGGCCGCACGAGTGCCTCCCAGGTCGAGCCCGATGCACCACGGCCCACCGGCTCGAGCAGCAGCACCTCGGCAGAACCGCCCGTGGCCCGCCGCAGCGGCAGCCTGGCCGGCAGCACCCGTGTGGTGTTCACCACGATGAGATCGCCCGGCTCGAGGAGCCCGGCGAGATCCCGGACGATCCGGTGTTCGGTGGCTGCGAACGGTCCCCGATCGACGAGCAGCCGGGCCGAATCGCGGACCTCGAGCGGATGCTGGGCGATGGCCCCGGGCGGGAGGTCGTAGTCGAACGCGGCGGAGTCCATGGCGCCGACAGGCTAGGGCGCCGCCCGGTGGTCAGCGGTCGAAGAGGGAGGGACCGGGATCGGCGGCGAGCGGTGCACCGGCCGGGGCCAGCAGACCCAGATGCGCCCAGGCCGCCGGGGTGGCCACCCGCCCGCGCGGGGTGCGCATGATGAGCCCGAGCTGGATGAGGAAGGGTTCGTAGACGTCCTCGACGGTCTCCTCGGCCTCGCCCACGCTGATGGCGAGGGTGCCGAGACCCACGGGCCCTCCGCCGAACTTCTGGCAGAGGTTGCCCAGCACCGCGCGATCGACCTTGTCGAGGCCGAGGGCGTCGACGCCGAACAGGGCGAGGCCGTCGTTGGCGGTGGCGGCATCGATGGCGCCGTCGCTGCGGACCTCAGCGTAATCGCGCACCCGGCGCAGGAGACGGTTGGCGATGCGGGGGGTGCCGCGGGCCCGTCGGGCGATCTCGGCGGCGCCCTGCTGATCCACTGCGATGCCGAGGATGCCGGCGGCGCGCGACACGATGGCCTCGAGCTCATCGGGCTGGTAGTAGTCGAGGCGGGCGACGAGACCGAAACGGTCGCGCAGCGGTCCGGTGATGAGTCCGGTGCGGGTGGTGGCACCCACCAGGGTGAACCGCGGGAGATCGAGCCGGATGGATCTGGCCGCCGGACCCTTGCCGAGCACGATGTCGAGCTGGAAGTCCTCCATGGCGGGATACAGGACCTCTTCGATGTTGCGGTTCAGCCGGTGGATCTCGTCGATGAACAGGACGTCGCCCTCACCGAGACGGGTGAGCAGGGCGGCGAGATCGCCGGCGCGTTCGAGTGCCGGACCGGAGGTGACATGGAGCGCCACATCGAGCTCGGCGGCGACGATGCCGGCGAGGGTGGTCTTGCCGAGGCCGGGAGGGCCGGCGAACAGCAGGTGGTCGACCGCCTGCTCGCGTCGGCGCGCGGCCTCGAGGATGATGCCGAGATGCTCCTTGAGCTCGCGCTGCCCGACGAACTCCTCGAGATGGCGCGGACGGAGCCCGCCCTCCTCACCGATGAGATCGCCGCCGCCGGTGGCACGCTGGCCGAGGGCCGGTTCGAGCCCGGAGGCGATGTCGTCGGGTGTGGGTTCCGGGGACAGCAGTTCGTCGCGCATCAGAGGGCCAATCGTTGCAGGGCGAGGCGGAGCAGTTCGGAGGTGTCGGTGGTGTCGGGGAGATCGCGCACGGCCTCGATGATCTCCTCGTTGCCGTAGCCGAGCTCGGCCAGGGCGTTGCGCACATCGGCGAGCGGGGAGGCGCCCGATGCGCTGCCGCCGCCCGAGGTGCCGGAGGTGGCACCGGCGTCGAGCCCGGGGATGTCGAGGCGTGACTTCAGTTCGATGAGCAGTCGGGCAGCGGTCTTCTTGCCGACACCGGGCACGAGGCACAGGGCGTCGAGATCATCATCGGCGAGGACCCGCAGCAACGAGGCCGGCGGGTGCACACCGAGGATGGCGAGCGCCAGCGATGGCCCGACCCCGTGGGCACCGATGAGGGCCTCGAACACCATGCGCTCCTCGGCGCTCGGGAATCCGTAGAGGGTCTCGGAATCCTCACGGCGGTGATGGTGGGTGTGCAGCAGCACCACCGAGCCCAGCTCACCGAGCCCGGCGGCGGTGGAGGCGGTGACGACCACCCGGTAGCCGATGCCCGCCACCTCGATGAGGACCTCGCCGGCGGGCCAGATGGCGAGGAGTTCGCCGCGCACCGAGCCGATCATGTCCGGGCCTTCGCCGCCACGGCGGCCTGCATCGGGGCCATGGCGACATGGCACAGGGCGAGTGCAGCGGCATCAGCGGCGTCGGCGGGCTGGGGGATGGCATCGAGCCCCAGCAGTGTGGTGACCATCTGCTGGATCTGGGTCTTGTCGGCGCCGCCCCATCCGGCCACGGCGAGCTTGACCTCGTTGGGTGAGTACTGGACGACATCGCAGCCGGCGTTGGCGGCCTCGGCCATGGCGATGCCACTGGTCTGGCCGACCGACATGGCCGTGCTGACGTTGACCTGGAACAGGACCCGCTCGATGGCCATGACCGCCGGCGGGTGCTCGGCGATGAGCGAGCGCAGCTCTCGCTGGAGCTCACCGAGACGCAGATGCAGTGGCGCGTCGGATTCGGTGCGCATGACCCCGAGCGCCACAGCCCGCGGGGTGCTCCGGCCGCGGGCATCGGCCACGACCTCGAGCACGCAGTACCCGCAACGGGTCAGACCGGGATCGATACCGAGGACGAACACGTGTACGAACATAGCCGCTCGGCCCGACGAAGAACAGGACCCGGCGCCGCAGCGCCGGGTCCTGTTCACGAGGTCGATGCCGACCCGGTTCAGCGGTGCCCGGGGGTCACCGCAGCGGGATCACTTCGGGCCGAGACGGGCGCCGCCGTCGACGCGGATGGTCTGGGCGTTCATGTACGAGTTGCCGATGAGCTCGAGCACCATGCTGGCCAGCTCGTCGGAGAAGCCGAGACGCTTCGGGAACAGCACGTCCTTGGCCAGGTTGGCCTTGAACGCCTCGGAGCCCTCACCCTCGCCGTAGATCGGCGTGTCGATGAGGCCCGGGGCCACGGTGTTGACGCGGATGCCGACGACGGAGAGGTCGCGGGCGATGGGAAGGGTCATGCCCACGACGGCGCCCTTGGAGGCTGAGTAGGCGGCCTGGCCGATCTGACCGTCGAACGCAGCCACGGAGGCCATGTTGACGATGGCGCCGCGCTCGCCACCCTCGAGCGGCTCGGTGCGGCTCATGGCGGTGGCGGCGATGCGGATCATGTCGAAGGTACCGGTGAGGTTGATGTCGATGACCTTGCGCCAGTAATCGAGGTTGAACGCAGAGTCGTAGCTGCCGTCACGACCGATGGTGCGGCTGGCGGCACCGATGCCCGCGGAGTTGACGAGCGCACGCAGCGGGCCCATCTCCATGGCGGTCTCGACCGCAGCGATGATGTCGTCGGTGCTGGTGACGTCGACATGGGCGAAGGCGCCACCGATCTCGGATGCGAGAGCGTTGCCCTTGTCATCGTTGACGTCGGCGATCAGGACCTTGGCACCGGCTGCTGCGAGCTGGCGGGCGCAGGCCTCGCCGATTCCCGACGCACCACCGGTGACGATTGCGGAGATTCCATTGATTTGCATGCGGGGCAGATTAGAAGAGCAGCGGGTGGCACGAGCAATCTGAGCCCGGCGTCGAGGACCACCCACCCCGGCCCGGGATCGTCGGGTTCAGAACAGCGTTCCCTGTTCGTCGTCCACCCATGAGGTCGCCGAAGCAGGTTCCCGGCCGACCTCGGTGGAGGGCGCGTCATCGGTGATCCCGAGTGCGCTCTCGCCGGTGCCGAAGGTGTCGGCAGGTCCGAGTGCGGACGGCGGCGCATCGCCGGTGCGGCCCCGCTGTGCGGTGGCGGCCTCGACGGCGAGGCGGTCGACCACATCGTTCATCGGGTCGCCCGAGTGTCCCTTGACCCAACGGAACGACACATCGCCGCGGGCGAGCACGAGTTCGATGAACGGCTCCCAGAGATCGCGGTTGGCCACCGGCTGCTTCTGGGAGTTGCGCCAGCCCCGCCGCTTCCAACCCTCATGCCAGCGGTCGCGGAAGCAATGGACCACATAGGTGGAATCACTCACCACCTCGAGCGGTCCGGTGATGGAACGCACCGCTTCGAACGCCGCGGTGATCTCCATCCGTTGGTTGGTCGTGTGGGACTCGGCGCCGGACGCGAACCCACCGCCGGGGATCGCCCAGGCCCATCCTCCGGGGCCCGGGTTCCCGCTGCAGGCACCATCGGTGTACGCGACCGTCGTCATCGGGCAACCTTCGCACACCGCGGAGCGTTCGCCGACCACACTCCTATGCTCGACCCATGAACCTCGATCAGTTCATCAGTCAGCTGCCCGACCCCGACCCCTCCGAGACCGCCGAGTGGCTCGACTCGCTCGACGCGGTCGTCGACACCGCCGGGGCCAACCGCGCCCGATATCTCGTGGCGCGCATCACCGAGCGAGCCAGAGAGCTGCGGATCGGGACCCCCGCCGAGATCTCCACCCCGTACATCAACACCATCCCGGTCGAGAACCAGCCGTGGTTCCCCGGTGATCTCGAGATGGAACGTCGGATCCGCCAGTACCTGCGCTGGAACGCCGCCGCCACGGTGGTGCGCGCCAATCTGCGCACCGACGGCATCGGTGGTCATCTCTCCACCTTCGCCTCCTCCGCCATGCTCTACGAGGTCGGGCTCAACCACTTCTTCCGCGGCAAGGACTCCGGCCGCATCGGCGATCACGTCTACTTCCAGGGCCACGCCTCGGCCGGCATCTACGCCCGGGCGTTCCTCGAGCACCGCCTCGACGAGGAGCACCTCATCAACTTCCGTCATGAGACCGGCGAGCACGGGCTCTCGAGCTATCCGCATCCGTGGCTCATGCCCGAGTTCTGGGAGTTCCCCACCGTCTCGATGGGCCTCGGCCCGATCAACTCCATCTATCAGGCGCGCTTCCACAAGTACCTGCACAACCGTCGCATCGAGGACACCGGCGACTCCCGGGTCTGGTGCTTCGTGGGCGATGGCGAGACCGATGAGCCCGAGACCCTCGGCGCCATCTCGCTCGCCGGCCGGGAGCAGCTCGACAACCTCATCTGGGTGGTCAACTGCAACCTGCAGCGACTCGATGGCCCGGTGCGCGGCAACGGCAAGATCATCCAGGAGCTGGAGGGCGTGTTCCGCGGTGCCGGCTGGAACGTCATCAAGGTCATCTGGGGCGAGGGCTGGGACGATCTGCTGGCCCGTGATGTCGACGGCGTGCTGCTGGCCAAGATGAACGCCACGGTCGACGGCGAATGGCAGCGCTACGCGGTGGAGAGCGGCGCATTCATCCGGGAGAACTTCTTCGGACCCGATCCGCGGCTGCGTCGACTCGTCGAGCATCTCAGCGATGAGCAGCTGCAGTCGCTGCCGCGCGGTGGTCACGACTACCGCAAGGTCTACGCCGCGTACCAGGCCGCCACCGAGGCCGAGGGTGCCCCCACGGTCATCCTCGCCAAGACCGTGAAGGGCTGGGCACTCGGCAGTGCCGTCGAGAGTCGCAACGCCACCCACCAGATGAAGAAGATGAGCGTCGAGCAGCTCAAGGAGCTGCGCGACCGTCTCCGTCTGCACGAGCAGCTGCCGGACTCTGCGTTCGAGGACGGCAACGTGCCGTTCTACCGCCCCCCGGTCGACTCACCCGAGCACATCTACCTGATGAACTGCCGCCGGGCGCTCGACGGTCCGCTCCCCCGGCGCCATGTCACCAACCGCCGCCCGCTCGTGCTGCCCGAACCGTCGTTGTTCGACGAGTTCCACGAGGGCTCGGGCCAGCACGCCGTGTCCACCACCATGGCGTTCACCCGGATGCTGCGCACCCTGTGCCGCGACCCGCAGTTCGGGCCACGGGTGGTGCCGATCATCCCCGACGAGGGTCGCACCTTCGGCGTCGATGCCCTCTTCCGTGAGCTGCGCATCTACGCATCGCAGGGGCAGAAGTACGAACCCGTCGACGCCGCCATGCTCCATGCCTACATCGAGAGCACCGATGGGCAGATCCTCGAGGAGGGCATCACCGAGGCCGGCTCGATGGCCAGCTTCACGGCGGCGGCCACCAGTTACGCCAACTTCGGCGTGCCGATGGTGCCGTTCTTCATCCTCTATTCGATGTTCGGGTTCCAGCGGGTCGGCGATCTCATCTGGGCGGCCGCTGATGCCCGCTCGAAGGGGTTCATCATCGGTGCCACCGCCGGACGCACCACGCTGTTCGGCGAGGGCCTGCAGCATCAGGACGGCCACAGCCTCGTGCTCGCCTCCACCGTGCCCACCTGCCAGGCCTACGACCCGGCCTTCGCCTACGAACTCGCCGCCATCATCGAGGTCGGGCTGCAGCGGATGTACGGCGGCCCCGACAACTCGGGCGATTCCGTCTTCTATTACATCGCCGCCTACAACGAGAACTACGAGATGCCGACCCGCCCCGCCCATGTGAGTGTCGATGACATCGTCAGCGGGCTCTACCGGTGGAACGACTCCCCCATCCCCGCCCCCGGCGCCACGATCGTGTTCTCCGGCGCCGCCCAGCGCGCCGCCCGCGACGCCCAGGCGGCCCTCGCCGAGCGCGGCATCGGCGTGGAGCTCTGGAGCGCCACCTCCTACAAGCGACTGCGGGAGGATGCCCTCGAGGTCGAGCGCTGGAACCGTCTGCACCCAGGGGAACCTCCGCGGGTGAGCGAGGTGGCCGCCAAGCTCGGCGCCGCACCCGGGCCCATCGTCGCCGTCACCGATTTCATGAAGAGTGTCAGCGATCAGATCGCCCGATTCGTGCCCAAGCGGTTCATCCCCCTCGGCACCGATGGCTTCGGGCGGTCCGACACCCGCGAGGAGCTCCGTCGGTTCTTCGAGACCGACGCCGCCCACATCGAGGTCGCCGTGCTCTCGGCGCTCGCCGAGCAGGGCGTGATCGAGGCCTCGGTGGTGGCTGCCGCGATCAGCGACTACGGGATCGACGCAGAGGCCGCTGATCCGCGGGCCCGCTGACGATCGAGCCAGCCCAGCAGCACCGCCACCGCCCGCGGGTCGTGGCGCAGCTGATGGCCACCACCGTCGATGATGCGGACGTCGGCGGCACCATGGGCCTCGGCGAGCACGCGTGAGTCCTGCACCGGCACGACCTCATCCTCGGACCCGTGCATGATGAGCACCGGCCTCGGCGCAACCGCCCGGATGGCCCGCACGGCGCTCACCTCACGGATCTGCCGGGCCCAGGGCTCGAAGGGGCTCGGGAAGGTCGGGGTGCGGATGATGGAGGTCTCGCGGGCGTACTCGAGCAGGCGTCGCGGATGGGTGGCCCAGTCGTCGAAATCGGCATGCGCCCCCATGGCGGCGACGCCACGGATCCCCGGGTCCATGGCGGCGGCGCACAGCGCCATGGAGCCTCCGCTGCCGAACCCTCCCGCCCACACATCGCGGACCTCGGGCATCTGACGCATGAACGCGCACGCTGCGAGCATGTCGTCGCGCCAACCGTTCATCGAGAAGTCGCCGCCCGAATCACCGCAGCCGCGGAAGGTGAACACCAGCGCCATCCACCCCATCTCGGTGGCGATGCGATCGGCGAGCTCGGGGAAGGAGCGGGCCGAGAGTCGGCCACCCTGGTTCACATCGGGGAACCCGTGGGCGAGCACGAGGGCCGGCACAGTGGTGCCGGCGGCGATGCGCGGACGGGCGACATGGCCCGCCAGTTCGATGGTCCCGGATCGGAAGAGCTTCTCCACCGCAGCGCGCCGGCGCGGTTCAGTCGGCGACAGCGACGCCGCTGCCGTTGCCCTTGTAGGGCTTGTAGCAGCGGTTGCGGGCCTCATCGAGCGAGTCGGGGCCGAAGCAGATGAAGGTCTCGGCCTCCATGAGTTCCTCGATGATCGAGGGATCGTCGATGTTGTCGACGTCGTAGACGACCTGCGTGCGCTTGTCGCCGACCCAACGGTTGTGTTCGAACTTCACTGGCCGATGCATCCCGCCATCGTAGGCGCGTGGGATCAATCCAGATCCGGATCGGGCGGCATCGGGAGCTCGGTACCGATCGCCCCGATGGCCTCGAGGTACGCGGCGTCACCGTCGAGCACGAGCACCACCCACACATCGGGGATCTCGAGTCCGGCCTCGGTGGCGCGGCCGAGCACATAGGCGACTGCTTCGTCCTCACCGGCCACGAGCGGACCGGCGGCGAGATCGTTCACCCCCTGCCGACGGGCCACCCCGCGCTCCTCGAGGTACGCGATGTGCCAGGTGAGCATCGACTTCACGTCATCGAAGGAGAGTTCGGCGGTGACCTCGTCGGGGAGACGGTCGGCGACGAACTGCACCGCCTCGTCGAGGTCGTAGATGGAGGTCGGCGCCGCCTCGACGAGCTCGCCGGTGATGCGACCCACGGTGACGAGGCCGATGACCACGACGATGACGATGGCGAGGACGACGAAGACCGCGGTGATCATGGGTTCATCTCCGGAGGGGCTGACGCGCAACGGCACAGCGATGACGCTGTGCCGTTGGACGAACGATGGCTGCGCGGGCGCAGCACGGGATCAGATTCCGATGCGCTGGGCGAGCAGCTCACGGTGGTAGGTGGGATCACCGAAGAGCAGTTCCGAGGACTTGGCCCGCTTGAAGTACAGGTGCGCCGGATGCTCCCAGGTGAAGCCGATGCCACCGTGGATCTGGATGTTCTCCGAGGCGGCATGGAAGTAGGCGTCGGAGCAGTAGGCCTTGGCCAGCGAGGCCACGGCGGGGAGCTCGTCGTTGAGTTCCGAGGCGCACCAGCCGGCGTAGTAGGCGGCGGACTTGGCCGACTCGACCTCGAGGAGCATGTCGGCGCACTTGTGCTTGATGGCCTGGAACGAACCGATCGGACGACCGAACTGCACGCGGTCCTTGGCGTACTGCACAGCCATGTCGAGACACATCTGGGCGCCACCGACCTGCTCGGCGGCGAGACCGACAGCAGCGAGGTCGAGGACGGTGGAGATGACGTCCCAGCCGGCACCGTCGGTGCCGATGAGGGTGCCCTCGACGCCGTCGAACTCGAGCTTGGCCTGCTTGCGGGTCTGATCCATGGTGGACAGCGCCGTGCGGGTGAGACCAGCGGCGTCGCCGGCGACCGAGAAGAGGCTCACGCCGGCTGCGGTGCGGGCGGCGACGATGATGACATCGGCGGTGTGACCGTCGATGACGAAGCTCTTGGTGCCGTTGATCCTCCAGGAACCGCCATCAGCGGTGGCGGTGGCCTCGATGCCGCTCTCGTCCCAGCGGCCGTTCGGCTCGGTGAGGGCGAGGGTGGCGATGGTCTCACCGGAGGCGATGCCCGGCAGGATGGCGGCCTTGGCGGCGTCGTCACCGGACTGCATCACGGTGTTGGCGGCGAGCACGACCGAGGAGAAGTAGGGGGCGCACAGCAGGGCGCGGCCCATCTCCTCGAGGACGACGATGAGCTCGACATAGCCGAAGCCCTGGCCGCCGAACTCCTCGGGGATGGTGAGGCTCTGCAGACCGAGCTGCTCGGCCATCTGCGACCAGACCTCGGGGTCGTAGCCCTGCTCGGTCTCCATCTGCTCGCGCACGGCGGTCTCGGCCGACTTGGCCTCGAGGAACTGACGAACGATGTTGCGGAGTTCTTCCTGCTCTTCGGAGAAGGCGAAGTTCATGCTGGGGGCCCCTTTGTGCGCCGTGTCTGACCCAGAATGTCTAGCCGAACCGGCGCGGGCGGTTCACATTCGGAGACCTCGGCACGATGCTCGTCGCACTGGCCATCGCACCAGTCACCGCCGCGTCCACAGCACTGCTCGCCGAACTGGTCGCCGTCGGGCCGGCGCAGGCGGCGAGACTGGGCGCATGACTGATGCGATGACCGAACTGATCAGCGACACCGGCTACGAGATCCACGCGATCGTCGTCGGACCGGTGGACAACAACGTGTTCGTCGTGCGCTGCACCGAGACGGGCGAGGCGGTGCTCATCGACGCCGCCAACGAACACGAGCGACTGCTCGAACTGTGTGCCCGGCTCGGGGTGCGCCGAGTGCTCGAGACCCACGGGCACTGGGACCACATCCAGGCTGTCCCGGCGGTGCGCGATGCCGGGTACGACGTGGCGGTCACCGCCGCCGATGCGGGGATGCTCCCGTCCTATGACCTCCTGCTCGAGGACGACGCGATCATCGAGGTGGGTCGCCTCCGACTGCGCACCATCGCCACGCCGGGCCACACCCCGGGGTCGATGTGCTTCGCTCTCGAGGGTGCACCGGTGCTGCTGAGCGGCGACACGCTGTTCCCGGGCGGCCCGGGGAACTCGACCTTCGAGGGCGGCGATTTCGCCACGATCATCGATTCCATCGACACCCGATTGTTCACGATGCCCGCCAGCACGCTCGTGCTGCCCGGCCATGGCGACTGGACGACCATCGGCGCCGAACGACCCCATCTCGACGAATGGATCGAACGGGGCTGGTGAGCCTCAGGCCAGCGCCGGCGGCTGGAAGGTCCGCAGCGCCGTGAAGAACCGACCGGCACCACGGAAATAGCCCTTCGCCGTGGGGTGCCAGGTGGCGGCCGACACGGTGGGGACGTTGCCCTTCGTGTTGCACACGCCGAAGTCGTGGTCGACGAACGTGTCGTACCTCGTGCCCGCCCCGGGCACCCCTTCGGGCACGGTGTACCCCTTCCTGATCCGCAGGGCCGGATTCGGCCGCCAGTCCACGAGATGCACCTGGTCGAGGAACCCGCCGAGTCGGCGGTTGGCGTCGACCACGGCATTGGCGATCACGTCGTCGAGTTTCGTGACCATCGCGTTGGCCGCCGCCTGCTCCTCGGTCGTGAACCCCGCACAGGTCGCCGCATCGACGCCGAAGAACACCGGGTAGGTCATCACATAGAGATGGCCGCCCTGCGCCATGCGGGAGCGGATCTTCATGTAGAGGGCGGTGAGCCGGGCTCGCAGCTCGAACCATGTGCCGGTCTCCGGCTGGATGCCGAGCGCCTTCGACGGGCAGGTGCCGAGCACACAGGCCGCGACACGCGGCGCGAACCCGATGTCGTTGCCCCCGACCGTGATGCTGGCGACATCGTTCGCCGTGGAGATCGACGAGAGCTGCTCCGCGATGACACCGGCGATCGTGGCCCCACCGCATGCCGCCTGCGTGTACAGCCCCGGGAGGTACAGCGAGCCGGCCATGTACGACTGCGAACGGAACGCCTTCTCCGACCAGCTCTGGTCGGTTCGACCGCACACCCCGTTCGAGGTCCCGGCACCCACACCGGCGCTGTAGGAGTCGCCCAACGAGATCCCATCGAGCTGAGTGACCCGGGGGTCGAACGACGCTGCCTGACCCGCCCCGGCCGGGACGGCGGCCACCACCGCCGTGGTGGCCAGCACCCCGGCGCACACGGTCACGATGGCGAACAGGGAGCGGAGACGGCACAGCGACATGATGAGACAGTAGGTCGGGCCGACCCATGCACCGCCTCGCCCCTGCAGGAGTCGAATTTCTCCTACGGCGATAGTGCGAATACCACCCGCCCCCTAGACTGTCGGCCTATGGCCTCCCCCCTCTTCGTCATCGAGGACCTGCACGTCTCCACCGCCGGTGAGAACCCCGTCGAGATCCTCCGCGGTGTCGATCTCACCATCGGCGCCGGCGAGGTGCACGCACTCATGGGCCCCAACGGCTCCGGCAAGTCCACCCTCGCCTCCACCCTGCTCGGCAGCCCGGAGTACGAGGTCACCAGCGGCCGCATCCTGTTCAAGGGTGAGGACATCACCGCCTGGCCCACCGATGTGCGGGCCAAGTCCGGCATGTTCCTCGCCTTCCAGTACCCCCAGGAGATCCAGGGGGTGTCGGTGCTCAACTTCCTGCGGCAGGCCTGGTCGGCCCGCAAGGGCATCGATCTCTCGATGCTCGAGCTGCGGCTCTCGATCATGGAATGGATGGGTCGACTCGACATGGACCCCTCGTTCGCCGACCGCTACTTGAACGAGGGCTTCTCCGGCGGCGAGAAGAAGCGCAACGAGATCCTCCAGATGGCCATCCTCGAACCCGAGATCGCCATCCTCGACGAGACCGACTCCGGTCTCGACATCGACGCCCTGCGGGTCGTTGCCAAGGGGGTCCGTGAGGTCCGCAGCTCGCGACCCGATCTCGGCATCCTCGCCATCACCCACTACCAGCGTCTCCTCGACGAGCTCCAGCCGGAGTTCGTGCATGTGCTGATCGATGGTCGGGTCGCCGAATCAGGTGGCCCCGAGATCGCCCTGCGCCTCGAGAAGGAGGGCTACGAGGCATGGCGCTGACCACCCCGCTCGACGTCGATGCCATCCGGGCCGATTTCCCGCTGCTGTCGCGCACCGTGCACGACACCCCCATCGTGTACCTCGACTCCGCGGCCACCTCGCAGAAGCCCACCGCCGTGCTCGATGCGATGGACGCTTACTACCGCACGGTCAACGCCAACGTGCACCGTGGCGTCTACTTCATCGCCGAGCAGGCCACCAACGATCTCGAAGCAGCTCGCGAGAAGGTCCGTCGCTTCATCAATGCGTCCTCGGTGAGCGAGGTCATCTTCACCAAGAACGCCACCGAGTCACTCAACCTCATCGTGCAGTCCTGGGGTCGGGCCAATCTCGCCGCCGGCGATGTCGTGGTGCTCTCCCATATGGAGCATCACGCCAACATCGTGCCGTGGCACATGCTGGTGGCCGAGCGCGGCATCGAACTGCGCTGGATCCCTCTCACCCCCGACGGTCGCCTCGACCTCTCCGACCTCGATGCGCTGCTCGACGGCGCCAAGGTGCTCAGCGTCACCGCCATGTCCAATGTGCTCGGCACGCTCAATCCGGTGCGCCAGCTCACCGACGCCGCCCGGGCCGCCGGTGCCATCAGCATCATCGACGGCTGCCAGTCCGTGCCGCACACCGCCACCGATGTGCAGGCCCTCGGCGCGGACTTCGTGGCGTTCAGCGGCCACAAGCTCTGCGGCCCCACCGGTGTGGGCGTGCTGTGGGGACGTGAGGAACTGCTCACCGCCATGCCGCCGTTCATCGGTGGTGGCGAGATGATCCGCGATGTCCGACTCGATGGATTCACCTGCAACGACCTCCCCTGGAAGTTCGAGGCCGGCACGCCGGCCATCGCCGAGATCATCGGCCTCGGTGCCGCCGTCGACTACCTCACCGGCATCGGCATGGACGCCATCCGGGCCCATGAGCACATGCTCACCGAGTACACGCTGCGCACGCTCGCTGATCGATTCGGCCCCGACATCGCCATCCACGGTCCGTCCGATCCCGACCTGCGCGGTGGTGTGTTCAGCTTCGCCTTCAAGGATCTCCATCCGCACGACATCTCGCAGATCCTCGATCAGCACGCCGTGTGCGTCCGGGCCGGCCACCACTGCGCCAAGCCGCTCATGAAGCTCATGGGGGTCGGCGCCACCGCCCGAGCCTCGGTGTACCTCTACAACACCACCGCCGACATCGACGCCCTCGCCGACGCACTCGAATCAGCAGGCGCATTCTTCGCCTTCTAGTCCCCTATCGTGTTCCGATCGGCCGCCGCGGCCACTGCGGCACCGAGCGGACCCTCCCCCGCCCGCCCCTCGACACAAGGACGCCCCATATGCCCGGGCTCGAAGACCTCTACCGCGAGATCATCCTCGATCACTACCGCAACCCGCGAAACCGCGGAGAACTCGACTCGCCCCCGGCGCATCGAGTCGAGGGCTTCAACCCGCTGTGCGGCGACGAGATCGTCGTGTATCTCGACCTCGATGACGAGCGTCGGATCACCGACATCCGTATCGGCGGCCAGGGCTGCTCGATCAGTCAGTCCTCGGCATCGATGATGTCGGCCGCCGTGAAGGGTCACACGGTCGAGGAGGTCGGCGATCTCACCCGGGCGTTCAAGGCCATGATGTCCATCCACGAGAGCTCGCTCGGCGGCGAGGCCGCCGAACCGGTCGAGCTTCCCGACGTGAAGCTCGGCGATCTCGAGGCGTTGCGCGGCGTGGTGAAGTTCCCTGTCCGGATCAAGTGCGCCACGCTGGCCTGGAACACCCTGGCCCAGGGCATCGACGAAGCACTGGCGTGACCCACCGCGACACGTTCCGCCGCAGCGTCGGCGTCGTCACCGTCGTGCTGTCCGCCGCGACCCTCAGCGGCGCGTGCAGTTCGAGCGCCGATCATGCAACCGGCGATCACAGTCGTTCCACGTCGATCTCCGTCCCGGCGAACGCCTCGTACAACGCAGCCGATCTGGCGTTCGTGCAGGGGATGCTCCCGCACCATCAGCAGGCCGTCACGATGGCCGACAGCGCCATCGCCACGAGCTCCTATCTCGACGTCGTCGAGTTCGCCACCACCATCCGAGCCACGCAGTCCTCGGAGATCGAGCAGCTGCGGGGCTGGCTGGTGGCCTGGGGACAGCCCGAGGCCGACCCATCGATGGACCCCTCCATGGACATGGCCGGGATGCCCGGCATGTCCGGCGCCTCGTTCGCCGCCGACATGGAGCACCTGTCGAGCACGAAGAGCCTCGACTACGCCGAACTCTGGCTCGATCTCATGGTCGAGCACCATCGCAGTGCGCTCACCATGGCCCGCACCGAGGTCGAGTCCGGGAAGGATCCCGACGTCATCGCTCTGGCGCAGGCCATCCTCTCCACTCAGCAGACCGAGATCGACGCCATGACCGCCCTCAAGCCACTGCTCGGCTGAACTGGGAGCTTCCCTCGGGGACATCGTCCACCTAGGATATGTCCGTCTCGGTGACAGAACCTCTGTCACCTGCATCCCCAGGAGCGGACGTCGATGCATCGGTTCACCTCACGAGCGGCTCTCAGCCTCGCGGCGGCCTCGCTGTGCTTCCTCAGCATCCCAGTGGCGCTCGCCTCCGGCGATGACGGTGCCGCCCCCGCCACCACCGCCCGGATCGCCCCCGCCCTGTGGGCCTGCGCCCCGGTCGATCCCCCGGTGGATCCCACGATCGATCCGACCGACACCACGGTCGATCCCTCGGTCGATCCCACCGACGACACCACCGATCCCACCGTCGATGATGCGATCATCGATGACTCCTCCGAGTCCGTCGACGGATCCGAGGGCAGCGATCCGACCGACGCCGTCGACCCCACCGACACAACCGATACCACGGTCGAGGACACCACCGACCCGACGAGCGTCACGGTCGTCCCGCCGATCTGGATCGCCGAGCCCTGCTGGTACGGCATCTTCGATCCGGGCATCTGCCGTGGGTGGGAACGGGTGCACATCGATCCCCCTGTCATCGATCCGCCGGATTTCACGATCGAACCCCAGGACCCCACGACCGTCGACACCACCGAACCCACCGACACCACCATCGACTCCGGTGAGCCCACCGACACCACCGACACCACCGAGTCCACCGACACCACCGAGTCCACCGACACCACCGAGTCCACCGACACCACCGAGTCCACTGACACGACCGGGTCCACCGACACGACCGAGTCCACCGACACGACCGACATCACCGATGACCCGACCGGGCCCGTCGACATCGTGGACGTCCCGACGCCGCGGGTGTACTGCATGATGAAGCTGCCGGACTCCGGGGTCCCCCTCGGTGTCTCCGAGGATGGATCCATGTCCGTCACCGGCCTCGATCCCGCAGTGCTGCCGGCCGACAACAGCTTCGACGGCGGCGTCATCACGATCTACGGCACCGGCTTCCAGCCCGGCGCCACCGTCATGATCGGCGATCTCGAGTGCACCTCGGTCGAGGTCCTCTCCGACACCTCGCTCACCTGCGATCCGCCGGTCGGTGCGATCGGCTCCTACGACATCGTCGTCACCAACGCCGATGGCAGCGGCGTCGTGGCCCCCGCGGCGTTCGACTTCGCCGATCCGGCAGGGTTCTGGGTCCGGCCGGTCTACGCCTTCAGCACCAACCCGCTGGAGCGGTCGATCACCACCACGACCACCGCACCCACCGGGTCGGGTGCCGAGACCCTCGCCGACACCGGCATCGGTGCGGAGGCACCGGCGATCCCGGTGTTCACCGGCTGATCAACCCAGCAACGCGTCGATCCTCGACGCCAGCTCGACACACAGCGCGGTGATGCCCCCGGCGTCGTGGCTCACGATGTCGATCGTCACGATGTTCCACGAGTTCGACCAATCGGGGTGATGGTCGAGTTCCTCTGCGACGGCGGCCACTGTCGTCATGAAGGCGAAGGCCCCGGCGAAGTCAGCGAACGCGAACCGTCGATGGAGATGACCATCGACCACCGTCCAGTCGGGCACCGAGGCACATGCTTCGGCCAGTTCCGAGTCGCGCAACCGCGGCGGACGGGGTGACATCTCAGGAACGCTGCTCGAACAGCATGAGCCCGGACGACCGACTCAGGCGAACGGATCGGCGAAGGGGTCGGCCTCGGCCGCTGCCGCCGGCTCGTCCTCGGTGACCCATGCGGCGTAGCCGGTGGTCTCGAGGGCGTCGGCCATCTCCGGACCACCGCTCTCCACGATGCGCCCCTTCACCAGGATGTGCACCACATCGGGCTTCAGCTCGTCGAGCAGGCGGGTGTAATGCGTGATGGCGAGCACGCCGAGATCGAACTCGGTGGTGGCCGCCTCGATGCGTCGGGCACAGGAGCGCAGGGCATCGACGTCGAGACCGGAGTCGAGCTCGTCGAGGATGGCGAAACGGGGCCGCAGCACGGCGAGCTGCATGGTCTCGTTGCGCTTCTTCTCGCCGCCGGAGAGATCGACGTTGACGGGGCGGTCGAGCAGCCGGGTGGCCAGTCCGATGCGCTCGGCCTCATCGGCCACGGCGGTGTGCACGAGGCTGACATCACGGCCGGCTCCGGCGAGTGCCTCGGTGAGGAGATCCTCGAGGCTGACACCCGGGACCTCCACGGGGTACTGCATGGCGAGGAAGAGTCCGGCCTGGGCCCGCTGCCAGGTGGGCAGCGCCAGCAGATCGACACCGTCGAGGGTGACGGAGCCACCGGTGACCGTGTAGCCGGGCTTGCCCATGAGCACATGGGAGAGGGTGGACTTGCCCGAACCGTTCGGGCCCATGACGGCATGGACCTCGCCGGATCCGACCACGAGATCGATGCCGTGCAGGATCTCCCGGCCGGCCACCTCGGCGGTGAGGCCCTCGATACGAAGTTCAGCCATCAGTGGACCTCCACATAGAGGTCGCCGTCGTCGACCCGCAGTTCATAGGTGGGAACCGCCTTGGTGGCGGGCAGGGTGTTCGGGGCGCCGGTCTCGAGCGAGAAGCAGCTGCCGTGCTTCCAGCATTCGAGGGTTCGGGCCTTCGCATCGACCTCACCCTCGGCGAGCGAGATGTCGGCATGGGAGCAGCGATCGCCGACGGCGTAGAAGTCACCGCCGATATGCACCACGGCGAGGCGCAGCGAGCCGAGGTCGAATCGGCGGGCCTCACCGTCGGGGATGTCGGTGACCGAGCAGAGCTTCTCGAGCATCTCAGACCTCCGAGCGACGATCGAGGCGATCCTCGATGGCGGCGGCGATGATCGGGACCACGGCGGGCACGGGGAACTCCTCGAGCACCTCGTCGAAGAATCCGGCGACGATGAGTCGCTCCGCGACATCGGTGCGCACGCCACGACTCTCGAGATAGAAGCGCTGATCCTCGTCGATGGGTCCGACGGTGGAGGCATGCGAACAGCGCACGTCGTTGGTCTCGATCTCGAGGTTGGGCACCGATTCGGCCCAGGCGTGCTCGCTGAGTTTGATGTTGCGATTGGTCTGGTGGGCGTTGGTGCCCCGGGCGTCCTTCTCGACCTTGATGAGGCCGGTGTAGACCGAACGGGAGTTGTCGTCGACGACACCCTTGAAGAGCAGGTTCGAGGTGGTGTCGGGGGCGGCATGCTGCTGGAAGGTGCGGAAGTCGAGGGTCTGGGTGCCCTCACCGAAATAGACGGCACGGAGATTGCCGGTGGCGCCGCGGCCGACGAGTCGGCAGTCGGTGCGGGTGCGGCCGTAGTCGGCGCCGAGCGCCACCTGGGCGGAGTCGAGCGTGGCGTCGGCCGCCACCCGGCTCACCTGGGAGGCGATCTGCCAGACCCGGGAGCCGCGCTGCTGCACCGAACCGAATCCGAGGCGGGCGGCGTGATCGAGATCGAGTTCGACCAGTGAGGTGACGAACGCCGCGACATCGTCGGAGCCGTGCCATTCGAGGACCCGAGCGTCGGCGTCGGCTCCGAGACGCACCACGAGGCGGGGGGCGACGATGACGCCCTCGGCGTCGATCCAGTCGATGACCACGATGGGGCGGTCGACGGTGACACCGGCCGGTACCCACACCAGCACCGGATCGATGAGGTTCACATCGTTGATCGTGGCGAAGACATCCGGGCCCTCGGCGGCCACCGAGCCGAGGAGATCCTGCGGCGAGGCTGCAGCGGGGGCGTCGAGGATCGGCCCGACGTACACGCCCTGCTCGGCCCAACCCTCGGCCATGTGACGGTGCACGACGGACCCGTTGCGCACGACGACGACGGCGGCGGGAGCCTCGAGCGACGCCAGCACGGCCTGGGCACCATCAGGGACACTGGCATCCTGCGCCCGGGCCGGAGCGGCCCACGAGGCGAGATCCAACTCGGCGACACGGCTGTATCGCCACACCTCTTCATCGGTGGAGGGCAGGACGGGCTCGCCGAGACGGGTGATGGCGGCGCTGCGCCACTGCTCGAACCAGATGGGCGACGCCGGGGGCGCGTCAGACGGGGTCATGGGAATTCACACTACCGCCGTAGGAGAAATTCGGGCACATCGGACCGTGCCCGAACCGTGTCAGTCGGAGCGGCGCGAGAACCGGGCCCGGAGCCGACCGAACGGACTGCTGGCCCGCTTCTGCTCGGCGGCCAGTTCGGCGAGGATGGCCGGTCCGGCGGCGTTGACGATGTCCTCGGCCTCGTCGAGCAGCGCCGCGATGTCCTCGGCCTCGGGTTCCGGCGGCGGTGGCGGCGTGACGAGCGATCCATGGGCCCAGTCGACATCGGCGAGGCGGCGGACGTAGCTCGGACAGTTCTCCGGGCAGCGCCATGGGGCCTCGGGTGCGAGATCCAGGTTGCACTTGCGAACGGTCTCGCCACCGGCGTAGCTCCGGCTCTCGTAGTGCTTGCACTCCTCACGCATGGCCATCGCTCCATCTTTCCACCGCGATCACACCTTCGGCGACCGCCCACGGCCATGCAGGGCGAAGCCCCGGAACTACACTGAACCCGATTCAGTCTCTCCGGGAGGACACCCATGACGAACCGCCGCACCCTTGCGATCATCGCACTCAGCGCACTGCTGTCACCCCTGGCTGTCACCGCCTGCAGCAGTGGCTCATCAGTCAAGAGCACCTCCCTTCAGTTCGATGTGGTCCCCACCGATCGCAAGGTCATCGATGAGGAGCCCGCCGGGGCCTCCATGGGTGATGCGCTCTCCTCGAACGGCGATCTGAAGGACCACGACGGCGCCGTCATCGGCCGCTACGCCATGCACGGTTTCACCGCCCAGGTGATGCCCGGCCGGGAGGAACGTTTCCTCAACATCGAGTACGAGTTCGCCGGGGGCGACGCCATCGAGGCCCAGGGCAGCAACGACTATCCGCTCACGATGTCCTCGGGCCAGCCCACCGTCGACGGACACGCCGACGACGAACTCATCCTCGGGATCGTCGGAGGCACCGGCAGGTACGACACTGCGCGCGGCAGCTGCCGGCTCACCTACGAGGCTCCGAACTACCACGCCGACTGCACGGTGAAGCAGTAGTCAGACCCACTCCCCGGACCATCAGCAGGATGGGGCCGGCGGTCGATCCGTCCCGGCGCTCGATGCGTCTCAGTTCTGGGTGCTGTGCGGTCCGTGGCCGAGCAGGTCGGCACTGTCGAGCGGTTCGGCGAGCTCAGGTTGGCGAGCGAGACGCCATCGGGTGGCCAGCACCACGGCGGTGGCACCGAGCACGGCGGCCACCAGCGTGGCCCCGAGGCTGACGCCGCTCACGGAATCACCCACCAGCAGGATGCCTCCGAGCGCCGTGAACAGCGCCGCAACCTGGGAACTGGCAGCCACCGCGGTGACACCCGCTGCGGGCAGCGCGGCGGTGCGCAGCACCCGACCCACCGTGCCGAACAGCGCCACGGCGAGCGCCGCGCCGGCGGCTCCCCACAGCGCGCCCGGATCGTGGAGCACATTCAGCACGAGCGTGAACGGCAGCAGCAGGATCGCCCCGACGATCATCGAGGCGGCGACCACGGCGGTGGGGTTGAGACCCTCCTCGACCGCCAGCTCCGAGGTGCGCAGGCTGGCCACCTCGAGCGCCACGAACAGCACGGCGTAGATCGCGCCGAGCCACGAGATCGAGTCGCGCCCCACTCCCCCGGCTGCTGCGACGAGTCCGAACACCGCCACCAGCGATGACCCGAGCGCCGCCGTGGTGGCCCATCGTCCGCTGCGATCGCGCACCAGCAGCGCCATCGCCGGCACGCAGGCCACGGCCAGACCGGCGAGCGGGCCGTCGAGCGAACGGAACATGGTGCCGGCCGCGATGAGCCCCAGCACCGAGATGATGACCGCCCGGCGTCCGGACGCGACCCGCACGGGTGCCCGCCAGGAACCGGCTCCCTGCCTGCGTCCGATGGCGAGGGCGATCACGCCGCCAGCGGCCACGCGGATGCCGACGATGCCGAGCGCCGGACCCGAGCCGTAGCGCCACGCGATGTTGCACCCGGCGAACAGCACCGAGGCGATGAGGACGTCGAGCGTGGCCCGTTCCCGGGTTGTGGTCACGGGTGAGAGTGGGGTGGTTGGGTGAGCCGGTCGGCGGATCAGCCGACCGAACCCTCCATCTGGAGTTCGATGAGCCGGCTCCACTCGACGGCGTACTCCATCGGCAGGGTGCGCGTGATGGGCTCGATGAAGCCGTTGACGACCATGCCCATGGCCTGCTCGGCCGACAGGCCGCGACTCATGAGATAGAAGAGCTGCTCATCGGCGACCTTCGAGACGGTGGCCTCATGCCCGATGACGGCGTCGCGGGAACCGACCTCCATGTAGGGGAAGGTGTCGGAGATGGATTCGTCGTCGAGGATGAGCGCATCGCACTGCACATGGCTCTTGCAGCCATAGGCGTCGTCCTCGACCCGGACCAGACCGCGGTAGGAGGTGCGGCCGCCGTCCTTGGAGATGGACTTGGAGACGATCTTGGAGGTGGTCTCGGGAGCGGCGTGCACCATCTTGGCGCCGGCATCCTGATGCTGGCCGGGGCCGGCGTAGGCCACCGAGAGCACCTCGCCCGATGCCTTCGGGCCCACCATGTACACGGCCGGGTACTTCATGGTGAGGCGGGAGCCGATGTTGCCGTCGATCCATTCCATATGGCCCTCGGTCTCGACCCGGGCACGCTTGGTGACCAGGTTGAACACGTTGTTCGACCAGTTCTGGATGGTGGTGTAGGTGACACGGGCACTGGGCTTCACGATGATCTCGACGACCGCCGAATGCAGGGAGTCGGAGGTGTACACCGGGGCCGAGCAGCCCTCGATGTAATGCACCTGCGAACCCTCATCGGCGATGATGAGCGTGCGTTCGAACTGGCCCATGTTCTCGGCGTTGATGCGGAAGTAGGCCTGCAGCGGCATCTCGACCGACACGCCGGGCGGCACGTAGATGAACGAGCCACCGGACCACACCGCCGTGTTGAGGGCGGAGAACTTGTTGTCGTTGGCCGGGATGACCGAACCGAAATACGCCCGGACAATCTCGGGATGCTCGCGAAGGGCCGTGTCCATATCGGTGAAGATCACGCCCTGCTGCTCGAGATCCTCACGGTTCTTGTGGTACACGACCTCTGACTCGTACTGGGCGGTGACGCCGGCGAGGTACTTGCGCTCGGCCTCGGGGATGCCGAGCTTCTCGTAGGTCTGCTTGACCGAATCGGGCAGTTCATCCCACGCGTCGACCTGCTTGTCGGTGGGCTTGATGTAATAGAAGATTTCGTCGAAGAAGATCTCCGACATGTCGCCACCCCAGTTGGGCATCGGCCGACGCAGGAAGTGCTGATAGCTCTTGAGCCGGATATCGCGCATCCAGTCGGGCTCGCCCTTCATCCAGGACATCTCCTTGATGATGTCCTCGGTGAGGCCACGCTTGGGCTTGAAGACGTAATCCTCGGCGTCGCTCCAGCCCAGCTTGTACCGGCCGAGGTCGAGTCCGAGATCGGTTGTGGCCATGGTGACTCCAGAGGTGTGGGGAGGCGGGGGAATTTCTCCTATGGCGATAGTAACAAATGCCCTGCGCGAACCAACCGCTGTGGGCGAGGTTCCGACGGAGGATCAGCGGGTCCCGGGGGCGGGGATCGCCGGCGGGAGCAGTTCGTCGAGCGTCACGGGGCGGCCCTGTTCGAGGGAGCGATGGGCGGCGGCTCCGATGGCCACCGACCAGAGCCCATCGATGAGCCCCACCTCCGGTGCCGCCCCCGAGCGCACAGCGGCGGCGAGATCGAGATGTTCGAGATGGCTCGACCCGTGATGGAAGCCCTCGTAGGCGACCTCGGGGTTCTCGATGATCTCGGCGTGCACCACCCCGATGCCATCGGCCCGGCGCCCCTGCACGAACTCCTTCGACGGCAGGAACGCCTCGACCTTGCCGAGCTCCCCGACCACCGAGAGCTCCTCGGCATGACGGGAGGCCTCGGCGAACATGCACAGATCGAGCAGGGCCCTCGCCCCGCGCTCGTACTCGACGATGACGAAGGCGTTGTCGAGGATGTCGGGCACCTCGCCGTCGTAGCGCTCGTCGAGATGGTTGACGTCCTGGGCACCCGAGGCCATGACCCGCACGGGTCGGTCGTCGAGGATCAGGTTCATCAGATCGAAGAAGTGACAGCACTTCTCGACCAGCGTGCCGCCGGTGTTGCGGTTGAACCGGTTCCAGTCCCCCACCTTGCGCAGGAACGGGAAGCGGTGCTCGCGGATGGCCAGCATCCGGGGCGTGCCGACCGCACCGCTGCGCACGGCATCGACGAGTCGGGCCACCGGGGGCATGTAGCGGTACTCGAGGCCGACCCACACGAGCGCCTCGCGATCTCGGGCGGCGTCGAAGATCTCGAGGCAGTCGGGCACGGTGGTGCACAGCGGCTTCTCGACGAGCACATGGAGGTCGCTCGGCAGGAGATCGCGCAGCACCTCGGCATGGGTCATGTTGGGTGAGGCCACGACCACGACATCGCAGACCCCGGCGTCGACCAGCGCCCGATGATCCTCGAAGTACCGGACCCCATCGCCGACTCCGGCGCCATCGAGCACGGCAGCGGCCCAGTCACGGGAACCGCCGTGCGGATCGGCCACTGCGGTGACCTCGGCGCCGGGCACATGCAGGATGTTGTTGATGTGCTCGATGCCCATCATGCCGGAGCCGATGATGCCGTAGCGCAGGGGTGTCAGGTCGGTCACGGGCGTCATCGTCACATCGCTCCTGCGACACGGTCAACACTCGCCGTACGCTGCGGCCCATGCATGACTCCCTCGTCGATGCCACTCCGCGCCGCCTCGGCCACCTCACCGTCGGGGCGCTGTCGTTCGGCTGCTGGCGGTTCACCACCCCCGACCTCGACCGGGCCGGGGCACTGCTCGACACCGCGCTCGAGCTCGGCATGGACCTCGTCGACACCGCCGACGTCTACGGCCTCGACTGGAACGGCACCGGCTTCGGTTCGGTGGAGGAACTGCTCGGCCGGGTGATCGCCGCACGACCGGCCCGGCGCGACGCCATGGTGCTGGCCACCAAGGGCGGCATCATCCCGGGCATCCCGTACGACTCCTCCCCCGCCGCGCTCCGCTCGGCGCTCGATGCGTCGTTGCGTCGCCTCGGGGTCGAGCACATCGATCTCTACCAGGTGCATCGCCCCGATCTGTTCACCCATCCCGAGGTGCTCGCCGACACGCTGCGTTCGTTCATCGACTCCGGTCGGGTGTCGATGGTAGGCGTCTCCAACGTCACCGTCGCCCAGACCCGGGCGCTGCGGGCCCATCTCGGCGACGCTCTGGTGTCCACCCAGCCCGAGTTCTCCGCCGTGCATCTCGATCCGCTGCGCGACGGGACCTTCGATCTCTGCATGGAACTCGATCTGCGCCCGCTGGCATGGAGCCCCCTCGCCGGTGGCCGGCTCCTCGACGACACCGACGCCTCGGTGCGACCCGGACTGCGCGAGGTGCTCGACGAACTGGCGGGGCGTGAGGGTGTGAGTCGGGCCTGCATCGCGATCGCGTTCGTGCTCGCCCATCCGGCCCGGCCCGTCGCCATCGTCGGCACCCAACAGCCCGATCGCCTGCGCGAGCTGGCCCGGGCGCAGCAGGTGCATCTCGACCGCACCGATCTCTACCGGATCATCGTGGCCTCCGAGGGGGTGCCGCTCCCATGAGCGCAACGGGCACACCGGAGGTGGCGTGGTTCGGATCCCTGTGCGACGACGACTACGAGTTCCTCGGCGTGACCGATCCGGCGCTGCGCAGCTCCTGGGAGCATTGCCGGGACATCACGCTGGCTGCCGAGCGGGGCGGGTTCGACAACATCCTGCTGCCCTCCGGGTACATCCTCGGCATCGACGCCACCGTGTTCGCGGCCGCCATCGCTCCCCTGCTCGAGCGCATGAAGCTGCTGCTGGCGCTGCGCATGGGTGAGACCTGGCTGCCGCAGCTGGCCCGACAGATCGCCACCCTCGACCGGGTGCTCGGCGGTCGGCTCACCATCAACATCATCTCCAGTGAGATGCCCGGTGAGACCATGGGCTCCGAGGACCGCTACCAGCGCACCCTCGAGCACATGCAGGGGCTGCGGGCGCTGCTGTCGGGCAGCCACCTCGAACTGCATGGCGAGTTCCTCGACCTCGATCTCGATCCGCCCTCGGCCAGCACCGTGACGGGCAGTTGTCCGCCGTTCTACTTCGGCGGGCTCTCCGAACCGGCCCGCGAGGTGGCCGCCGCCGAGGCCGATGTGTATCTGCTGTGGCCCGACACCTTCGACGGCATCGCCGCTGCGGTGGCCGATGTGGACGCTCGTGCCGCCCGCCACGGACGCACCCTGCGCCATGGTCTGCGCACCCATGTCATCGTGCGCGAGACCGAGAGCGAGGCCCGGGCCGCCGCTGATCGGCTGGTGAGCCGGCTCGATCCCGTGGTGGGCGATGAGATCCGTCGACGTTCACTCGACTCCGGCTCGGTGGGCGTGGGCCGCCAGAGCGAACTGCGCGATCTCGCCGACGCCGACGGCTACATCGATCGCCATCTCTGGACCGGTGTGGGGCGGGGTCGGTCGGGCTGCGGCATCGCGGTGGTGGGCGACCCGGACCAGGTGGTCGACACGCTGCGCCGGTACCAGCGCAGCGGCATCGACACGTTCATCCTGTCGGGGTATCCGCATCTCGCAGAATGCGAACTGGTGAGCCGGCATGTGCTGCCGGCGCTGCGCTCCTAGGAACCCACCCCGAGCGCAGGTGCGAGTCGACGCCAGATGTCGACCGGGACATCAGTGGGGTTCTCGGGCAGCACCTGGATGCACACATGGCTGGCTCCGGCGGCGTGCTGCGCGGCCACACGGGCGGCGATGGTCTCCTCATCACCCCACGCCACGATGGCATCGACGAGCCGATCGCTGCCACCGTCGGCGATGTCGTCGTCGGTGAAGCCGAACCGCTTCAGGTTGTTCGTGTAGTTGGGCAGCGTGAGATACATCGCCATATGCCCTCGTGCGATCTCCCGGGCCCTCGTCGGGTCGGTCTCGAGGCACACCGCCTGCTCGACGCACAGCCAGGAGTCGGGGCCCATGACCTCGCGTGCGAAGGCCGTGTGCTCCACCGGCACGAAGTACGGATGGGCGCCGTCGGTGGCCTGTGCGGCGAACTCGAGCATCTTCGGGCCGAGGGCGGCGAGCACCCGACGCGGGGTCGTGGTGGCCGGCGAGGCGGTGAAGAAGGCGTTGTCCATCCCGGCGATGTAGTTCTTCATGGCCGAGAACGGCTTGGAATAGTCGTGTCCTCGCATGCCCTCGACCATGACCTGATGACTGACACCCAGCCCGAGCAGGAAGCGGTCGGGGAACGCCGAGGTGATGGTCTGCCAGGCGGAGTTGGCGCTGATGGGATCGCGGGCGTAGATCGACGCGATGCCGGGGGCCACGATGAGCTTCGAGGTGGCCGACAGCAGCAGCGTGGAGCTCACGAACACCTCGCGGCCCACCGCCTCGGGGATCCACAGCGCGCTATAGCCGATCTCCTCGAGTTCGACCGCATGCTCCTGGGCCTTCGCCACGGGAACCTGATCGAGTTGATATGCCCAAACCCCTACACGGCCGATGTCCATCCCAGAATCGTATGCGTACACTCCGATCCGTGGTGCCGACCCGCTCCGACGAACCGACGAGTTCCTCCGGTCCGGAGCGGATCACGTCCGCATCACTGCCCTCGCCACCCGACTCCCCCGGCGGCAGCTCGGCGGGTGACCCTTCGAGGAGGGTCAGTTCCACGAGGGTCCGATGGGGTCTGGCCGGGCTGGCCGCAGCCGGATGCGCCTATGTGGCGATCGTGGATCCCAACACGTCGTCGTTCTATCCGCAGTGTCCGTTCCGGGCGCTCACCGGACTCGACTGCCCCGGCTGTGGCATGACCCGCGCCCTGCACTCGGCGCTGCACGGGCAGCTCCTGCAGGCCGCCGATCACAACCTGCTCATGGTGATCGTCGCGATCATCGCCGTGGTGTGGTGGGCGTTCGCCGCGCTGCAGCGTCGGCGGGGTCGACCACCGGTGCGGTTCAGGCTGTCGCCGAGGGTCATCGGTGCCATCGGCATCGTGGTGGTGGGGTTCTGGGTGCTGCGGAACCTGCCGATGCAGCCGTTCCACTGGTTGAACTCGGCGGCCTGAGCACACCCGGCCGACACCGGCGGCCGACTGCCCGAGCCCCGCTGATCAGTCGATGCGACGCAGCAGCTCGCGGTAGCGACGCCCCTTGGCCACGTAATCACCCGCGGCGATCTCGATGCCGGCGATCTTGCCGGAGGCCTCGCGGAGCTTGGCCGGCACACCGAGCGCCATCATGCCGGTGGGCACCTCCATGCGATCGGGGACCACGGCGTTGGACCCCACGATGGAACCGGTGCGGATGATGGCGTGATGCAGCACCACCGAACCATTGCCGACCAGAGCGCGGTCCTCGACGGTGCAGCCCTCGAGATGCACCATGTGGCCGATCACGCAGGAATCGCCGACCACCGTGGGGTGGGTCGGGATGCAGTGGATGACCGAGCCGTCCTGGATGGAGGTGTTGCGGCCGATGCGGATGCCCCCGTTGTCGCCCCGCAGCACGGCACAGGGCCACACCGTGGAACCCTCGCCGATCTCGACATCGCCGATGATGACCGCCTCGGGATGCACCCAGGCCTCGGGATGGATGCGGGGCTCGACATCGCCGAGCGCATAGATGGCCATCAGAAGGTGACCCGGCCGTACCCGCCGCGGAAGAAGATGAGCGGTGCACCTTCGTGGCCGACGGCGAGGTCGGTGACATCACCGATGACGATGTCGTGATCGCCACCGTCGACGATGTTCGAGATGGTGCAGTCGATATGGGCGAGCACACCGTTGATGAGCGGTGAGCCGTTGGCCGAACGCTTCCAGCCGAGCTCGGCGAACTTGTCCTCGTTCTTCGTGCTGAACAGACGGGACACATCCTCCTGATCCTCGGCGAGCACGTTGACGCAGAAATGCGGCGAGGTGCGCAGCTTGGCCCAGCTGCCGGAGGTCTTGGCCGGGCAGTAGAGCACCTGGGCCGGATCCAGCGACAGGGAGGAGAACGAACCGATGGCCATGCCGGCGGGACCGTCGGTGGTCATGGCGGTGACGATCACGACGCCTGTCGGGAAATGCCCGAGCACCTGGCGGTACTTGGCGGAGTCGATCGCTGGGGTCTCGCTGTGCTCGGTCACGGACCGGAGCTTAGGCGAGGGTGATCTCGAGCCCCTCGTGGGCGGCGAGCACCTCGCCGAGGCCCAGCCTCCCGCCCTCGACCACCGCTGCGGCCAGCAGAGCATCGAGCTGGTCGTCGTCGTGGGAGGGATCGTGATGGAACAGCACGAGGGTGCGGGCACCGGAGTGGGCAGCGACCGTGAGGGCGTAGTCCACGGTGCAATGACCCCAGGTGGCCTTCATGGCGAACTCGGCGGGCGTGTACTGCGCATCGTGGATGAGCACATCAGCCCCGGCGCACAGCTCGAGCACGTTGGCGTCGACATGGTCGCCGTCGACGGGCTGCTGATGGTCGCTCACATAGGCCACGACGAAACCATCACGCTCGATGCGATAGCCGAACGTGGTGTCGGTGTGGGGCACATGCAGTGCGGTGACCTTGGCGCCGGCGATGTCATGCATGCCGGGCTCGAGGGTGGTGAAGGTGAGCGAGGCCGGCAGCTCGCAGGCCCGCACCGGGAAGAACGGTGGCCGCATCAGCTGGTCGAAGGCCTCGGGGAACCCGACGCCGTCATGCGAGGGACCGTAGAGCGCCACGGAATCGCCGGCCCGCAGCATCGGGGCGGCGAACGGCAGACCCTGCACATGATCCCAGTGGAGATGCGTGACGAGCGCATGCCCGGAGAACGCGAGATCGGGATCGCAGGTGGCGCCGAAGTAGCGAAGGCCGGTGCCGAGGTCGAGCAGGATCGGATCGTGACCCTCGGCGCTGATGACGACCGATGCCGTGTTGCCGCCGTAACGGGCGGTGGCCCCGCCGGCGCAGGGGGTCGATCCGCGCACGCCGTAGAACGTCACCTTCATGACCCCACCCCCTCGGGAACCACACAACGGCCGCCGGTGCGGCTCACGGAGGCCGAACAGTAGGACAGGGTGACGCCGATGTGAACACCGAGTGACAACTCTCACACCGGCACCGGTGCGGCTACGTTGCGGCCATGACCATCGAATCGATGCGGATCGCCGCCAACGGGATGACCTTCGAATGCCTCACCGCCGGTGATTCCGGACCGCTGGCGCTGTGCCTGCATGGCTTTCCCGACACCGCCCACGGCTGGCGCCATGTGCTGCCGGCTCTGGCCGATGCGGGCTATCGGGCGGTCGCCCCGTTCATGCGCGGCTATGCCCCCTCCGATGTCCCGGCCGATGGTCGCTACCAGACCGGCGCCCTCGCGCTCGATGCCGTGGCGCTGCATGAGGCGCTCGGTGGCGACGGCGACGCCGTGCTCATCGGCCACGACTGGGGTGCGCTGGCGGTGTACGCCGCAGCAGCCGCAGCCCCGGAACGCTGGCACCGCGTGGTGGCCGCCGCAGTTCCTCCGGCGCCGGCGATGGCCTCGGCATTCTTCTCCTATGAGCAGCTCAAGCGCTCCTGGTACATGTTCTTCTTCCAGCTGCCCTTCGCCGACTTCGTCGTGCCGATGGATGATCTCGACTACATCGACCGGCTGTGGCGCGACTGGTCGCCCGGCCATGACTGCGCCGAGGACATGGCGCATATCCGCGCTGCGCTCGGCACACCGGAGAACCTCGCCGCCGCGCTCGGCTACTACCGGGTCACATGGGGCACCACCCCGAGCGATCCCGGGATCGATGCCCAGCAGGCCACATGGGCGGCCGTGCCCCCGCAGCCCACGCTCTATCTGCATGGTCGCAACGACGGTTGCATCGGTGTGGAGTTCGCCGAGAACGCCGCAGAGGGACTCAGCGACGGTTCACGGGTCGCGATCATCGAGGGTGCCGGTCACTTCATGCAGGTCGAGCAGCCCGCCGAGTTCAACCGTCTCGTACTGGAGTTCCTCGCCGAGCAGTGACCGACGGGTCCGATCAGGGCAGTCGGAGCGAACCTTCGTCGGTCAGGACCGCCAATCCGTCGGCCACCAGCGACACGGCGGCACGCTGCGCATCACGCTCGCCGTCATCCCGCTCCGCCCAGCCACAGGCCTGCACGAACTGTGCCGGCGCCACCACCGTCCCGCTGCGCAGCTCATCGAGCAGGCGGGCCCGCCCCTGCCGGAACGATCCCTCGAACCGGCTCTGACCGCTCGACACCCCGGCCGATCCGATCGCGGGGTCGGGTTCGGGCGACCCGGCGACGAACCATGCACAGCTCGACCGCACCGGGCACTCCATGCACGTCGGCGAGCGCTTCGTGCACACCAGTGCGCCGAGATCGAGCATGGCCTGGTTCCACGCCCACCCCCGGCCGGTGGGCACGAGAGCGTCGGCGATCGACTGGGCCACCTTCGGCGTGAGCCGCTCCCCCACCTGCCGGGCCAGCACCCGCCCCACATTGGTGTCGACGACCGCGGCATCGAGTTCGAACGCGAACGCCAGCACGGCCCGCGCGGTGTAGGGCCCGACACCGGGCAGCGCCAGCAGCGCATCGAGGTCGGCGGGGAAGGCTCCGTCGTGCCGCTCCGCCACCTCCACCGCCGCCCGATGCAGGTTGACCGCCCGGCGGTTGTACCCGAGTCCGGCCCACTCCTCGACCACCGCCCCGACCCCGGCCGAGGCGCACACCGACACCGTGGGGAACCGTTCGAGGAACTGCGTGAACCGTGGCACCACCCGGGCCACCTGGGTCTGTTGCAGCATCAGTTCGGAGACCAGCACCGCCCATGGGTCACGGGTGCGGCGCCACGGAAGATCATCACGTCGACCCGATGCCCATGCGAGCACCGGGTCGACGGCGAGATCGATCATCGAGGGATCACACAGCGGTGATGCGTCGATGACGGGAGGGGTTCAGTCCTCGGTGAAGACATCGTCGGTGTAGGGAAGGCCGCGCACCGGGGCGAACTCGCGCTTCCACACCATGACCCGACGACGGAAGTAGCAGACCTCCTCGGAGCGCTGGTTGATGCCCTTGGTCTCGACGGTGACGATGCCGCGCTTTCCGTCGGAGGTCTCCTTCTTCTCCAGCACCTTGGTGACGGCATAGATGGTGTCGCCGTGGAAGGTGGGCTTGGCGTGCTTGAGGGTCTCGATCTCGAGGTTGGCGATGGCCGCACCGCTGACATCGGGCACGCTCATGCCGAGCACCAGCGAGTACACGAGGTTGCCCACCACGAGGGCCTGGCCCATGGGTGATTCGTTCTCGGCGAACCAGTTGTTGGTGTGCGTGGGGTGATGGTTCATCGTGATCATGCAGAAGAGATGATCGTCGGCCTCGGTGATGGTCTTGCCGGGCCAGTGGCGATACACATCTCCCACCTCGAAGTCCTCGAAATGGCGGCCGAAGGGGCGGTCGTAGGTAGTCATGATTCGCACTCTACCGACTGGGCCTCCGGTGGCTACTCGTGGGTAACATCGCCCCCATGACTGCTCCCGACCTCACTGCTGCCGCTGCCATCGTCGATGCCGCTCACGACGTCGTCGACACCGCCACCCGTCGACTGGCCTCCACCGGCGGCCCCGATGTCAACCAGGTCATCGCCTACGACATCGCCCATGCGGCGGCCACGGTCGAGACCGCCCGGGCCATGCTCCCCTACGGTGCCAAGGGCGAGCTCGAGGGCAACATCACCTGCGGCTACGTCGCCGATGCCGTCGGCGAACTGATCGGCAAGCTGTTCGGCCGTGAGGACGAATGGGGTGTCGAGCCCGGCGCCCTCGATCTGGCCCGTTCGTTCGTGGCCACCTACCGCTCGCCGGAGTTCCTGGCCTCGCTGGCCGACACTCCCGGGCCCCGTCATCTCGAGGGCGACTTCGAGATGGTGCAGGACACCTTCCGTCGTTTCGCCGAGGAGAAGATCGCCCCGGTCGCCGAGCACATCCATCGCGAGAACCTCGACATCCCCGAGGACATCATCTCCGGGCTCGCCGAGCTGGGCGGCTTCGGTCTCTCGGTGCCCGT
>CANFHM010000002.1 GCA_947446975.1 Microthrixaceae bacterium | reverse complement strand
CTACCGACGCACGCCGATCGTCACCCTCTCCAACTCCTCCCAGTCCGAGATCGTGGACTACCTCGGTCTTCCCGCCGAGAACATCTCGGTCGTGCACCCCGGTATCGACGATTTCTTCGCACCCGGGGAGCAGCGGTCCGCCACCCCGTTGATGCTGGCAGTGGGTCGACTCATGCCGTCCAAGGCCTTCGACCAGCTCATCCGTATCGCCAGCGATCTCAAGGCCGAGGTGCCGCAGCTGCAGCTGGTGATCGCCGGAGAGGGGTATCAGAAGCCGATGCTCGAGGCGCAGATCGCCCAGCTCGACGCGAGCAGCTGGATCCGACTCGCAGGGCGTGTCTCCGATGAGGAGCTCCGCACCCTCTATCGACGGGCCTGGGTGGTCACCAGTGCATCGTTGGCCGAGGGCTGGGGCATGACCCTCACCGAGGCGGCTGCCTGCGGCACCCCGGCGGTGGCCACCGACATCGCCGGACACCGCGACTCCATCGATGTCGGCCGTTCGGGCCTCCTCGGCGCAGATCCTCGTGAACTGCGGGAGCAGCTCAGCGCGGTGCTCACCGACGATGCGCTGCGCGCCCGCCTCTCCGACGGTGCCCTCGCCCACGCCGCGACGCTCCGCTGGTCCTCGACCGCCTTCGGAACCTTCGCCCCCCTCGCACACGACGCCATCCGCCGACGCTCATGACCCGGGAGTTCATCCTCGGCGTCGATCTCGACGGCGTGTGCGGGGACCACGCCACCGCCTTCAAGTACGTGGTGGCAGCAGAGCGCGGAGTCGATCCGGGTTCCATCCCCGATCAGCAGACCTGGGACTTCACCGAATGGGGACTCGACCGTGCCGGGTTCGAGGAACTTCACAGACGTGCTGTGCTCGAGCACCGGATGTTCCGATCGATGCCCGTCATCACCGGATGCGCCGAATCGCTGTGGCGTCTCTCGGATGCCGGTGTCTCGATCCGCATCATCACCCATCGCCTCTACACGAACTGGGGACATTCGGTGGCGGTGTCCGACACCGTCGAATGGCTCGATGCGAACTCGATCCCCTACCGGGATCTGTGCTTCATGGGTGAGAAGGCCGACGTTGCCGCGCATGCCTACATCGACGACGCACCGCACAACGTGAGGGCGCTCCGGTCAGTGGGAGCCTCCGTGCTCACGTTCTCGCAGCCCTACAACCTCGAGGTGGAGGGGCCCCGGGCGCAGGGCTGGGTCGATGCCGAGCAGTGGGTGCTGGACGAGATCCTCCACACCGGACGCAGCGTGGCTGCACCACTGCAGCTCTCCACCGACCCGATCTCGCGTCTCGGCAGCCCCCTCGCCCATGGGGGTGAACTCGGCTACGACACCGACTCCGGGCACTAGCGTGCCCCTGAGAGATCGGGATCATCGGCTGTGGAGCCGAGGATCCGAGCCGGGATTCGAACAGCGAATGGAGCAGGTATGAGTGATACCCCGCAGGGCGATGGCTGGTGGCAGGCGAGCGATGGCAAGTGGTATTCACCGGAGCAGAAGCCGGGTACCCCTCCACCCGCATCACCCGCACCCCAGGGTGTTCCCCAGCTCGATGTCGGTCTGGCGCTCGGGTACGGATGGGCGAAGTTCACCGAGAACCTCGGTTCGATGGTGGCGATCGTGGCCATCTACTTCGGGGTCACGCTGGTGTTCAACCTGCTCGGCAACTTCCTGCGCTTCGGCAACGGACTCACCACGATCCTGTTCTCGTTCGCCCTGGTGGCCGTCGGTGTGTTCATCGCCATGGTCGTCGAAGCTGGTCTCATCCGGGCTGCGCTCGCCGTCACCGCTGGTGAGCGTCCCGATCCGAACATGATGTTCTCCACCGACCGGATCGCTCCGTACATCATCGCCTCGCTGCTCGTGGCCCTCCTGAGCTTCGTGGGTCTGATCGTCTGCTGCATCGGGTTCATCGTCGTACGGATCTTCGTGCTGTTCTACGGGTTCTACGTCCTCGATCCGCAACGGAAGCTGGAGCCGGCCGACTCGATCAAGAAGTCATTCGATCTCGTGAGCGGCAACGCTGGCAGCGTGGTGCTCTTCGCCATCGTGATCACCGTGGTGAACCTGCTCACCTGCGGATTGGCGATCGGCGTCACAGAGATCTCGATCGGCTACGCCTACCGCCAGCTGAACGGGGATCCCGTCCTCTGAGGACCGCCCACCGGTCCAGCTGCGTGTCGCTGGGCCGGGTCAGCGCAGCGGCGCCGCCTCCGGTGCGATCGGTGCGGGCAGCAGGGTCTCGCCCATGAGATGTGCGTCGACCGCAGCTGCGGCGGCCCGTCCCTCGGCGATGGCCCAGACGATGAGGCTCTGGCCACGACCCATGTCGCCGGCGACGAAGACGCCATCGACATCGGTGGCCCATGAACCATCGCGAGCGACATTGCCGCGGGCGTCGAGGGACACCCCGAACTGGTCGAGCATGCCGCCCTGGTCGGGACCGACGAATCCCATGGCGAGGAACACGAGATCACAGGGGAGCTCGAACTCCGAGCCCTCCACCGGGACGAACGACGGACGACCGTCGACGATCTCCGAGCGCACCTCGACAGCACGCAGAGCCCTGAGGTTGCCGTCGGCGTCACCGAGGAACTCGATGGTGTTCACCGCGTAGACACGCTCGCCGCCCTCCTCATGCGCAGAGGAGGTCCGGAACATCATCGGCCAGGTGGGCCAGGGGTTCTCGGGAGGACGGGAGTCTGACGGGCGGGGCATGATCTCGAACTGGTGGACCGACAGTGCACCCTGGCGATGCGAGGTGCCGAGGCAGTCGGCTCCGGTATCGCCGCCGCCGATGATGATCACGCGCTTGCCGCCGGCGTGGATCGGACTGCGATCGAGATCGCCCTCCACGACGCGGTTCGCGTACGGCAGGAACTCCATCGCCTGATGGATGCCGTTGAACTCACGACCCGGGATGTTGAGATCACGCCAGGCGGTGGCGCCACCGGCGAGGATCACGGCGTCGAAATCGGCGCGGATCTGCTCGGCGCTGATGTCGACACCGACATTCACGTTGCAGCGGAACTCGGTGCCCTCGGCTCGCATCTGGTCGAGACGACGGTCGAGATGGCGCTTCTCCATCTTGAACTCGGGGATCCCGTAGCGCAGCAGGCCACCCGGGCGGTCCGCCCGTTCGAACACGACGACATCGTGCCCGGCGCGCGTGAGCTGCTGCGCGGCGGCGAGACCAGCGGGACCGGAACCGATGACGGCCACGCTGCGGCCGGTGCGCACCGCAGGGAGCTCGGGGGTGACCCAGCCCTCCGACCAGGCACGGTCGATGATCTCGACCTCGACCTGCTTGATGGTGACGGGGTCGGCGTTGATGCCGAGGACGCACGCCGCCTCACAGGGCGCCGGGCAGAGACGTCCGGTGAACTCGGGGAAGTTGTTGGTGGCATGGAGACGATCGATCGCCTCATGCCAGTGATCGCGGTAGACGAGGTCGTTCCAGTCCGGGATCAGGTTGCCGAGCGGGCAGCCGTTGTTGCAGAACGGGATGCCGCAGTCCATGCATCGACTGGCCTGCTCGCGGACCTTGGCGATCGGGAAGTCGGTGTAGACCTCCTTCCAGTCCATGAGGCGGACCGGCACCTCTCGACGGGTCGGAAGCTCACGACCATGCTTCAGGAATCCGCTGCTGTCACCCATGATGTGCTCCTCTAGGCCTTGCTCGACGCCATGACGGCCTCGATGGGATCGGTGCCTGCGGCGAGCGCCTCACGCTCGGCCAGCAGCACCCGCTTGTACTCCTTGGGCATCACCTTCACGAAGGAGCCCAGGGCGGTGGTCCAGTCGGCGAGGAGCGCCGCCGCGACCGACGAACCGGTCTCGGCGAGATGCACCTCGAGCGTGGCCCGCAGCCAGTCGCTGTCGTCGGCGTCGGGTGCCTCGAGATCGATCATCTCGGGGTTCGCCCGGGACGGGAAGGTGCCGTCGCGGTCGAGCACGAAGGCCACACCGCCGGACATCCCGGCGCCGAAGTTGCGCCCGGTGGAACCGAGGATCACGACACGACCACCGGTCATGTACTCGCAGGCGTGATCGCCCACGCCCTCGACCACCGCGGTGGCGCCACTGTTGCGAACACAGAACCGCTCGCCGACGACGCCGCGGATGTACATCTCGCCCGAGGTCGCTCCGTAGAGGATGACGTTCCCGGCGATGATGTTCGACTCGGCCTCGAAGGTGGATTCGAGCGAGGGCCGGATCACGACCCGACCGCCGGACAGACCCTTGCCGGCGTAGTCGTTGGCATCGCCCTCGAGACGCAGCGTGATGCCACGGGGGATGAAGGCCCCGAAGCTCTGACCGGCGGAGCCGGTGAACGTGGCGAGGATGGTGCTGTCGGACAGACCGTCAGCGCCGTAGCGGCGGGTGACCTCGGCACCGAGCATCGTGCCCACCGTCCGGTTGACGTTACGGATCGGGACGTCGATCCTGACAGCCTCGGCCCGGTCGAGCGCAGGCGCTGCGAGGCGGATCAGCTCGTTGTCGAGAGCGGCGTCGAGGCCGTGGTCCTGGGTCGTGATGCAGCGGCGGCTGGCACCCTCGGGCAGCTCGGGCACATGCAGGATCGGCGACAGATCGAGCCCGGCTGCCTTCCAGTGGTCGATGGCATCGCGGGTGTCGAGCACCTCTGCGTGCCCGACGGCCTCCTCGATCGCCCGGAAGCCCAGCGAGGCGAGCAGTTCACGGACCTCCTCGGCGATGAACTCGAAGAAGTTGACGACGAACTCGGGCTTGCCGGAGAACCGCTCCCGCAGCACGGGGTTCTGGGTGGCGACACCGACCGGGCAGGTGTCGAGATGACACACGCGCATCATCACGCAGCCCGACACGACGAGCGGCGCGGTGGCGAAGCCGAACTCCTCGGCTCCGAGCAGGGCGGCGATGACGACGTCGCGGCCGGTCTTGAGCTGGCCGTCGACCTGCACCACGATGCGATCGCGGAGGTTGTTCAGCAGGAGGGTCTGCTGGGTCTCGGCGAGACCGAGCTCCCACGGGGCGCCGGCGTGCTTCAGCGAGGTGAGGGGCGATGCGCCAGTTCCGCCATCGTGGCCGGAGATGAGCACCACATCGGCATGTGCCTTCGAGACGCCGGCCGCGACCGTGCCGACGCCGACCTCGGCCACGAGCTTCACGTGGACCCGGGCTCGGTTGTTCGCGTTCTTGAGATCGTGGATCAGCTGGGCGAGATCCTCGATCGAGTAGATGTCGTGATGCGGGGGCGGCGAGATGAGTCCGACGCCCGGGGTGGAGTGCCGGGTCTTCGCGATCCAGGGATAGACCTTGTGGCCGGGCAGCTGACCGCCCTCACCGGGCTTGGCACCCTGGGCCATCTTGATCTGGAGATCATCGGCGTTGACGAGATAGTTGCTGGTGACACCGAAGCGGCCGGAGGCCACCTGCTTGATCGCCGACCGCTTGGAATCGCCGTCGGCCATGGGGAGGAAGCGCTCGGCATCCTCGCCGCCCTCACCGGTGTTGGACTTGCCGCCGAGGCGGTTCATGGCGATGGCGAGAGTCTCGTGGGCCTCCGCCGAGATGGATCCGTACGACATCGCGCCGGTGGAGAACCGCTTGACGATCTCCGAGACGGGCTCCACCTCATCGATCGGGACAGGTGTGCGCTCCTCGTCGCGGAAGCGGAACAGACCGCGCAGAGTGGCGAGGTGACGAGCCTGATCGTCGACCCGTGCGGTGTACTCCTTGAAGGTGTCATAGCGACCGGACCGGGTGGAGTGCTGCAGTTTGTAGACGGTCTCGGGGTTGAACAGGTGGTACTCCCCCTCCCGACGCCACTGGTACTCGCCACCGACCTCCAGGGTGCGATGGGCGCGCTCGGTGGGGTTCTCGGGATAGGCGAGACGATGACGACGAGCGACCTCCTCGGCGATCTCGTCGAGTCCGATGCCGCCGAGGCGGCTGACCGTGCCGACGAAGAACTCGTCGACGAGTTCACGCGAGAGACCGATCGCCTCGAAGATCTGGGCACCGGTGTAGGAGGCGACGGTGGAGATGCCCATCTTCGACATCACCTTGAGGACACCCTTGCTCGATGCCTTGATGTAGTTGGCGATGGCCTTGGTGGGATCGTGGATCTCCGACAGTCCCTCGGCGATGCGGTCCTCGATGGTCTCGAAGGCGAGATACGGATTGACCGCACGGGCTCCGAAGCCGATGAGCAGGCACATGTGGTGCACCTCACGGGCCTCACCCGTCTCGACGACGAGTCCGACACGGGTGCGGCTCTTCTCCCGGATGAGGTGATGGTGCACCGCTGCGGTGAACAGCAGCGACGGGATCGGCGCCATCTCGGCGTCGGTGTCGCGGTCCGAGAGGACGAGGATGGTGGCGCCATCGGCGATGGCTTCAGACGCGAGGTGGCACACATGCTCCAGCGCCTTGCGGATGCCATGACCGCCCTGGGACACGGGATACACGCACGGGATGACCACGGTGCGGTGATCGGAGAGACCGGCGTAGCTGTCGATCTGGATGAGCTTCTGCAGTTCGTCGTTGTCGATGATCGGCTGGGCGATCGCGATCTGACGACAGGATTCCGGCTGCGGCGAGAGGAGGTTGCCCTCCGGACCGAGCGAGCCTCCGATGGCGGTCACCAGTTCCTCGCGGATGGCGTCGAGCGGCGGGTTGGTCACCTGGGCGAACAGCTGGGCGAAGTAGTCGAACAGCAGCCGGGGACGATCCGACAGCACGGCGATCGGGGTGTCGGTGCCCATGGACCCGATGGGTTCGAGACCGGAGCGGGCCTCGGGGTCGAGGATGAGCTTCATCTCCTCGGTGGAGTACCCGAACACCTGCTGGCGGTTGACGACGGACTGATGGGCGCGCAGCGTGTGACCGACCGAGGCGAGTGACGAGAGCTCGACCTGGTTGGCGTCGAGCCACTCGCCATAGGGGTTGGCCTCGGCCAGCTGGGTCTTGATCTCCTCGTCCTCGATGATCCGTCCCTGACGGGTGTCGACGAGGAACATGCGTCCGGGCTGCAGGCGACCCTTCTTGACGATCCTGGCCGGGTCGATCTCGATGACGCCGACCTCGGAGGCCATGATCACGAGATCATCACTGGTCACCCAGTACCGGGACGGACGCAGACCGTTGCGATCGAGGACGGCGCCGATCACCGAGCCGTCGGTGAAGGCGATGGAGGCCGGACCATCCCAGGGCTCCATCATCGAGGAGTGGAACCGGTAGAAGTCCCGCTTGGCCTTCGGCATCGAGGGCTGGTGCTCCCAGGCCTCGGGGATCATCATCAGAACGGCGTGCGGCAGTTCGTAACCACCCATGTGCAGCAGCTCGAGGACCTCGTCGAACGTTGCAGAATCGCTGGCACCGGGCGAGCAGATCGGGAAGATGCGCGACAGCTCACCGGGCAGGAGATCGGTCTCGAGGAGTGCCTCACGAGCCCGCATCCAGTTCCGGTTGCCCTGCACCGTGTTGATCTCGCCGTTGTGGGCGACGTAGCGGAACGGATGTGCGAGGGGCCAGGACGGGAACGTGTTGGTGGAGAACCGGGAATGCACGAGGGCGAGGGCGGACTCGACGCGCGGATCATGCAGATCGAGGAAGAACTCACCGAGCTGCGAGGTGGTGAGCATGCCCTTGTAGACGAACGTGCGGCAGGACAGTGAAGGGAAGTAGACGCCGCCGTCGGCGAGGGTTCCGAGTTCGTTCTCGACACGCTTGCGCACGATGTAGGCGCGACGTTCGAGCGATTCATCCGAGAGACCGTCGCCGGCGAGGAACGGCTGGCGGAACTGGGGCTCGACGGATCGGGCCATGGAGCCGATCATCGAGTCGTCGATCGGCACGGAACGCCAGCCGAGCAGGCGCAGCCCCTCCTCGTCGATGATCGATTCGATGGCGTTGATGACCTCGCTGCATCGAGCGGCGTCCCTGGGCAGGAAGGCGATGCCGGTGGCGTACTGACCCTCGGGGGGAAGCGGGAAGTCGACGACGTCGCGGAAGAATCGATCCGGGATCTGCAGCAGGATGCCTGCGCCGTCACCGGTGTTGATCTCGGCGCCGGCTGCACCGCGATGATCCATGTTGCAGAGTGCGCCGAGTCCGTGGCGGACGATCTCATGGCTGCGGAGCCCCTTCATGTTGACCACGAAGTTGACGCCACAGGCGTCATGCTCGAATCGGGGGTCGTAGAGACCCTGGGCAGCCGGGAGACCGGCCGAGTTTCGCTGCGTCATGAGGTTCCCCAACGATCAGGGCACAGTGGCCCGGGATGAACAGGTACCGACGGGGACGACGCTGGCCCCGCAGGCGAGTGATGATCGTACAACCGGGTCCGGGCATGGGGCCAAGCCGAATACCGAGGTCACGGGCCGATAGGGTCGGCGAGGTGGACCGACATCCCGCCCCCGGCACGCCCGCATCCGACCCACCGAGCTCGCTGATCTCGTTCGTCGAGGCTGCCCCCTCGCCGTTCCATGCCGTCGCCGAAGCCGCCGCACGACTGCAGGCCGAAGGGTTCGAGCAGGTCCTCGAGCATCTCCCGTGGCCCACTGCACCCGGCCGTCACTTCCTGGTCCGCGATGGGTCGATCGTGGCCTGGTCCACGGAGGGTCGTTCTCCGTCGGCGGGCTTCCGTCTCATCGGTGCCCATACCGACTCCCCCAACCTGCGGATCCGACCCAGGCCGGACCGCCGTTCCGTCGGGTTCGCCCAGCTGGCGGTCGAGGTCTACGGCGCACCGCTGCTGAACTCCTGGCTCGACCGGGATCTCGGACTCTCGGGTCGAGTCGCTGTCACCCATGACCGATCAGCGCCAACGATCGAACTGGTGCGGGTCGATGAACCACTCCTGCGGATCCCGCAGCTCGCCATCCACCTGGATCGCGGGGTCTCCGCCGAGGGGCTGGTGCTGAACCCCCAGACGCACCTCTCCCCCGTCTGGGGACTCGATCCCTCCCTCAGCATCTCCGGCTTCCTCGCCGAACGCCTCGATGTTCCGAGCTCCTCGATCGTCTCTTGGGAGCTCATGCTCCATGATCTGTGCCCACCGGCGGTGCTGGGAGCCGATCACTCACTGCTCGCCGCACCGCGGATCGACAACCTGGTGTCCTGCGAGGCAGCGGTCGGCGCATTGATCGATGCGGTGGGACGTGGCGCCGACGCCGACACCACGGTTCCGGTGATCTGCCTGTTCGACCATGAGGAGGTGGGCAGCGAGTCCGCCTCGGGTGCAGCCGGCTCGATCCTGGTGTCGATACTCGAACGGATCTCCATCGCCGCGGGTCTCGATCGGGACGACCATCTCGCCGCCCTCGCCGGCTCGCTGTGCGTGAGCGCCGATGGTGCCCATGCCACGCACCCGAACTACGCCGAACGTCATGAACCCGGCCACCAGATCCTCCTCGGTGCCGGACCCGTGCTCAAGCACAACGAGTCGCGGCGCTACGCCACTGATCCCCTGGGTGTGGCGGTCGTCGTCGAGGCTGCGAGAGAGACTGACGTCGCACTGCAGCAGTTCTCGAGCCGCGGTGATATGCCCTGCGGTTCCACCATCGGGCCGGTCACGGCCGCTCGTCTCGGTGTTCGCACCGTCGATCTCGGTGTCGCCCAGCTCTCCATGCACTCGGCTCGTGAACTCTGCTCGGCCACCGACCCGCTGCTGCTGCGCCGTCTGCTCGGACAGATCCTGACCTCCTCACCGCTGCCGGGACGCTGATGCGACGCGCACGGGGCTGGCTCCTGCTGCTGATCTGTGGAACGGCGCTGCTGAGCCCGGCCTGCGGCAGCGGTGCGTCCACCGCCGGATCCAGCACCACCTCGTTCTCCCCGCTCACGGTGCCGAACCCGTCATCGACGACCCAACCGGTGAGTCCCAGCACCACCGCCGGCACCACCCCGGCCACCGATCGCCCCGAGACGCGACCACAGGCCATCCTCGATGCAGCGGTGCTCTCGGTGTCCGATCGGTGCACCGACGGGCTCGGGACCATCACCGTGACGCATCCGGTCCTCGGCAGCGGTGACGAACTCCTCACCGCGATCGTGGACGGCAGGCAGGTCAGCGAGCGGCTCCGCGATCCCGGTTCCGAACTGCAGATCGAGGGGATCCGCTGCGACGGCGCCGCCCATACGGTCCTGCTCGTCATCACCGGAGCCGACGGGAGCAGCGTCACCCGCGCCCGTGCCGTGCTGATGCCATGACGACCCTGGCGGAGGCGCTTCACATCCTCGGACTCGAACCGGGCCAGAGCCTCCACGATGCTCGTCTGCGGTACCGGGAACTGCTGATGGTCACCCACCCCGATCTCGCCACCGAGGAACTCGGCGAGTCACGGGCGACGACCGAGACGATCGCCGTCACCCGCGCGTTCGAGGTCATCCGACAGGCCGTGTCGGAGGGTGATGGTTCGCATATCCCCGAGCCGGAGGAACCCCCGACTCCACCCCAGCACTCCAACTCCGAGAGCGGCACCTGTCGTCACCGTCAGGAGTGGCAGGGACCGTTCGACACGATCGAGATACGCGCCGATGACGACACGCTGTTCATCACGGCGCCCCCGGCCGAGGCGTTCGCACTGCTGCTCGACGCCGGTTCCCGCATCGGGGGCATCGGATACGTCGATCGGAACCTCGGTCTGCTGGAACTGATCGTACGGTTCGAGGGCGGGCCGTCCTGCTCGGTGCTCATCACCATGCAGGGCCGGGCGTTCGGCACCGACGCCTTCATCACGATGGAGTCCATCGAGGCCGATCCGACACCGGCGCTGGCCCCGGTGATGGAAGCCCTGCTGGAGGAGCTCGCCGACCTCCACTCCCTCTGAGGTATCCGCCACCCGTCGGTCCGCGCCGGAAAGACTGGAGAGGTGCATGAGGAGCGGCCAGTGATGGCGACGGAGCCGGGACACGGCGTCACCGAGGAGCCGAATCTGCGCGCTGGTGCCCTCGGTGAGACCAGCTCCTGGATGCTCGATGCCATCGGCTTCCATCATGAGTTCGAAGCGCTGCTCGACGCACCCAACGGTCTGGTCCCACTCCGCGACCGAGCCGTCGCCGTCTGGGATTCTCGCGACCAGCTCACCCGTGAGTACCTCGGTCTGCTGTCGGTCGCCGGGCCCGACGAATGGTCCTACGCCTGCGACGACAGCAACCTCGTCGACTGGTACCGGGTGCTCATGGCCCCCCACCTCACACCGACCAGATCCCTGCGGGCTCCGGCCACACTGCGGCGTGGCCTTCCGGCGCTCGGTTGGCATGCCACCGAGGCGCGTCGTCTCGCCCGCGGCCGGGAACTGCTCACCCTCGCCGAACGACATCTCGCCAGCAGCTCCATCGAGCGCCTGCTGCCGAGATTCGGCTGGGGACACAAGGGATGGCTCTCCCAGGAGGATCTCGCCTCCGCCATCACCAAGATGCGATCACTCGATCGTCAGTCGTTCCGTGACTGCCAGGACCTCGTCCCGGTCATCGAGGACGCCTTCGAGGTCTTCGAGTCGGCGACGCGCAAACCCGATCACGTGCTGCTGACGCTCCCCCACTGACCACCCGCAGGTCTCAGCTCGCACTTCTCCGGCCCCGGTGCTCGGATCCCGGGTCGCGATGGTCACGAGGCCAGACGGCTGATCGCCTGCGGGGCCCCGGGGCCGAGTTCCAGCACGTCGGCGCCACCGGAGGTCACCCGGGGCACCACCGGAAGCAGATCGCTCGTGGGATGCGCCCCCCGCAGAGCCGAGGCCACACCCACCATGTCGGTGACGCCGAAGCGGTCGTCGAGACGCAGACCCGACCGGACCGAACCGGGGAGCCGTGCCATCGTGATCGGCGACCGGGTGTCGGTGATGGCGGACACGAGTGCGGTGAAGAAGGCCCGCTGCCGGGTGGTGCGTCCGAGATCGGCGGTGCCGTCGACCCGCCAGGTGCCGTTGACGAGCTCGCTGTAGTAGCGGCTCCGCACATAGGCCAGTGCCTGGGTGCCGTCGAGGTGCACGGCGCCCGCCTTCGGTACCGAGAGCCCCGAGTGATCATCCTTCGCCGGAGCCGGGAAGTCGATGGTGATGCCGCCGAGTGCGTCGACGATGTCGGCGAATCCGCCGAAGTCGACCTCCACGTAATGGTCGATGGGGATCCCCAGCGCAATGACCGCGGCGACGAGATCGGCCGGACCCGACGAGAACGTGGAGTTGATGCGCCCCTTGGCCCCGGTGGCCGGATCGGTGACCCAGAGATCGCGTGGGATCGAGACCAGCTCCACCGTCCCATGCTCGAGATGCATGACGATGATCGTGTCGGTGCGGGCGCCGGTGACCGTCTCGCCGAGGAACGCTGCGGCGTTCGGATCCGACGGGTCGATCCCCGCCCGGGAGTCGGTGCCGACGAGCAGGATGTTCCGTCCGCTGCGGGAGCCGGAGGCCGACAGCGCCGGACCGAGATGGACCCGGTCGAGTCTCGTGACGTTCCAGAGCGCATTCCCGATGAGGAGCACCGGTGTCACGACCACCACGACCAGCAGGAGGACGAGAACCAGCCGGAACCGGCGGGCGGACCGACGCCGACCCCGCCGGGCGACAGGAGATGGGTCCTGTGGGGCACTCCGCACGCCGCGACCCTGCTGGTGTGCCCGGCTGATGTCCACCCTTGGATCGTATGGCAGCCGACCCCGAGCCGATCGGCGACCCGTCGCTAGATTGGCCGGATGGATCATGACGTGATCGTCGTCGGCGCGGGGATGGCCGGTCTGGCCTGTGCGCGCAGCCTGCAGGACGCCGGACTCGATGTCATGGTGCTCGAGTCCTCCGATGGCCCCGGTGGTCGGGTCCGCACCGATCTGGTGGACGGCTTCCGACTCGACCGGGGCTTCCAGATCCTCCTCACCGCGTATCCGGAGCTCACCCGCTGGTTCGACCTCGACTCGTTGGATCTCCGGAGGTTCGCCCCCGGCGCCCGGGTCTGGAACGGCTCGAGGTTCCACACCGTCGGCGATCCGCTGCGACGGCCCCTCGATCTGCTCCCGACGGTCCTCGCCCCGATCGGATCGGTCGGCGACAAGCTCCGGCTGCTGCGTCTCATCGCCTCGGTCCGCACCGGTCGGCCCGCCGATCTCCTCCGTCGCCGCGACATGACCACGGCGCAACGCCTCGTCGAGGCCGGATTCAGCCCGCGATTCATCGACACCTTCCTCCGACCGCTCTTCGCCGGCATCCAGTTGGATCCTGGGCTGGAGGTCTCCTCGCGTCGGTTCGAGATGATCATGCGCATGCTCGCAGTCGGCGACTCGGCCGTTCCATCGAGGGGGATGGGGCACCTCCCGGAGGTGCTCGCCGGCGGTCTCGCCGACGGCTCCATCGCCTACGACACGCCGGTGCACGCCGTTGGCGCCGGTTCAGTCGGTCTCGCCGACGGGAGGTCTCTCTCGGCTCGGACCGTGGTGGTCGCGACCGATGGTCCCACGGCGTCGCGTCTGCTGGGCGCCGTGCCCGATCCGGGGTCACGTCCCGTGGCGGCGGTGTGGTTCTCCATGCCCGAGGCCCCTGTTCGGGGTCGCCATATCCTCCTCGACGGCGCTGGAAGTGGCCCGGCCCGCAATGTGGCGATCATGACCGAGGTGGCACCCTCCTATGCCACCGATGGGCAGGCCCTCGTCGTCGCCGCCGTGCCCGGTCCGGATGCCCTCGGCTCCTCGCTCGACGCCGACGTGCGCCGGCAGCTCACGGGCTGGTTCGGCGGTGGGGTCGGCGAATGGTCGACCCTGCGCATCGACGTCATCCACCATGGTCAGCCACTGCAACGACCCCCGTTCCACCCGAGACAGTCCGTCAGGATCGGCGACAGCACCTTGGTCTGTGGCGACCACCGCGACACCGCATCGCTGCAGGGAGCCCTCTTCTCCGGCCGCCGGACCGCAGAGGCCGTGCTGACCAGCCTCGACAGCACTGCTTCCGGCCGCTGACGCCCCAGCCGCTACCGACCCTCGATCGCCTCGATGGAACCGGAGTCGACCGCCGCTCGCAGGAGTGCGTGATCGGCTTCGGTCTGATCGGCATAGCGGGTGCTGAACGACACGATCGCCCGGTCGAAGGAATCACCGGCCCCGAGATAGGCGCTGATCGCCACCGGATCGCCTGAGCGGGCATGGGCCCGGGCGAGGGTCCAACCGCAGAGTCCGGAGTACGCGTCGAGTCCTGCGGACCGCACACCGGTGAGATCGATCGAGCTCTTCATGTCGCGGAGCTGGCGCACGTAGAAATCGCGGTTGCGATACTTCGTCCAGCCGAGGAAGAGATCGCTCGCCGCCTGCATGTATCGCTGACCGACCACCACCCGCTGTCCCTGATTGACGAAGAGCGATCTCTGCACATACGGCTCGAGCACCGAGCGGTTCGCCTCCTTGATCTGGAGGAACAGCGGATCGTCGTCCTCGGCATCGGCGGTGCACAGTGCGATGTGGCAGTGGGTGCCGACGCTGCCGACCCCCACGGCCTTGCGGGCCACATCGACGAGCTCGAACCGTTCGAACAGGAGACGACGCTCATCGGTGAGGGTCTGGCGGTACCGGTCCACGATCACCTGCACCGTGTTGCCTGCGGTGGTCGACTCGAGGTGTTCGATGAGCGGCGGATCGTCGAGGATCCTGCGTCGGCCGTCGATGACCTCGGTCATCTTGGCCATGGCCTGCACGGTGTCGCGGCGACGGGCCTTCTCTGCGATCTTGACGCCTGTGGGGCGGATCTCGGGGGGAAGCAGACCGAGGATGGTGTCGATGTCGACCCGCGAGTACCAGATGTCGAGCTGCGACATCTGTGCATAGCGGCCCATCATCATCCGGTACACGCCGACACCCTGCATGACCGCCTCGGCACAGGCCGCCTCGCTGAGTCCGGCATCACGTCCGGCCAGGACGATGCTGGCCGCCAGCCGCTTGACATCCCATTCCCACGGGCCCGGGATGGTCTCGTCGAAGTCGTTGACATCGAACAGCAGATTGCGTTCCGGTGAGGCGAAGAGACCGAAGTTCTGCAGATGGGCGTCGCCGCAGGCCTGCACGGTGAGACCGGTGACCGGGGTGGACGAGAGATCGCTGGCCATCACCGCCGCTGCGCCTCGGAAGAAGGTGAACGGCGAGGCCACCATCCGACCCCAGCGCAGCGGAACCAGTTCGGGATACCGATTGCGGTTCTGCGCCTTGAGGATCCGGAGCGGGTCGGGTCGATCCGCTCCCGGCGTCCAGACGCCATGCGACGAGCGACGGGCCACCTGACGACGTTCCCGGCCACGGATGGCACGCTCGGTTCGCGACAGCAGCAGCCCGGTGTGATGGATCGCAGGACGGAGCGGATTGCCGAGTTCGGGGTCGCTCCCGTCGATCGTGGTGTTGGTGGCCATCGTCACGGGGAGATCGGGCATGCCCGAGACCGTAGCCAGTCCTGACCCGATCGTGGTGGTGGCCGGGGTTGTGTAGTTTCAGCGTCCATGGCTGAACTCGAGATCCTCACCTGGCCCCTGTACGGCGAGGCCTGCAAGTCACTGGCCGATCAGGTGGCAGAGGACGGCTTCCGCCCGGACCTCATCCTGTCGATCGCCCGCGGTGGTCTGCTCATCGCCGGTTCGCTGGCCTACGCACTCGGTGTGAAGAACCTCCATGTGATGAACGTCGAGTACTACACCGGCCAGGGCGAGCGTCTCGAGTTCCCGGTGATCCTCCCGCCGCCGCTCACTCTCGTCGACCTCGAGCACGCGAAGGTGCTGATCGCCGACGATGTGGCCGACACCGGCGCCACGCTCGAGATGGTGCGTGAATACGTGAGCCCACAGGTCGCCGAGATCCGCACCGCCGTGCTCTACCAGAAGACGATCTCCACGATGAAGTGCGACTACGTCTGGCGCCACACCGATCTCTGGATCGACTTCCCGTGGTCCACGAGCGCCGCGCTGGTCGATCCCCACGCCTCGGACCGCCGGTCGGAATGACGCCCCGATCGACGATCGGGTGCGCCGCCGGGATACTGCGTCAGCGTTCCTCGCGCTCGTAGGGACGTCCGAGCGCCGCCGGTGAGCCGAGGCGTCGGCTGATCCGGGAGTTCGACACGATCACCAGCACCACGATGGTGGCCACATATGGCAGCGCATCGAGCAGTGCCGTCGGCACGTCGATGCCGCGGGCCTGCAGCGTGTAGCTGAGGCTCGACAATGCCCCGAAGAGATAGGCGCCGACCAGCGTGAGATCGGGCCGCCAGAACCCGAAGATCACGAGTGCCAGTGCGATCCATCCCTCGCCCGCGGTGAGACCGTTGGCCCAGGTGGGCACGATCGTGAGCGAGAAGCAGGCGCCGGCGACTCCGGCGAGCATGCCGCCCACGATGACGTGTCCGTAGCGGTAGCGGGTGACGGAGATGCCGACCGAATCAGCGGTCTGCGGGGACTCCCCCACCGCCCGCAGATGGAGACCCATCCGGGTGCGGAACAGGTACACCATCACGGCCACGACGAGCACCCAGGACAGGTAGGTGAGGAGGGTCTGGTCGAACAGGATGGGGCCGAGCACCGGGAACTTCTTCAGCCCGAAGAGATCCATCCGTCCGAACTGGTTGAGAGCCGGATGCTTCCCGAGCCCCCACACGTTGGCGAGGTAGGACGAGAGCCCCGCCGCCCCGGCGAAGATGGTGAGCGCCAGCCCGGAGATGATCTGGTTGACCCGCAGGGTGATGACCAGGAAGGCGTGGATCGAGGCGCCGAGACCGGCGGCCACCATGGCGGCGAGGAGAGCGAGCGGCAGGACCAGCGCGGCCGGACCATCCACGTTCGCAGCGACCATCGCTGCGCTCACCGCGCCGAGCAGCATCATGCCCTCGACCCCGAGGTTGATGACTCCGGACCGCTCCGCGAGGAGTTCACCGACCGCAGCGAACACCAACGGGGTGCCGTAGAAGATGGCCGAGGCGAAGATGATGACGAAGAGGTTGCTGTTGACGCTCATACCGTGACCGCCTGTCGACGGGTGCTGACGATGCGGTACCGCACGAGCACCTCGCCCCCGAGGGTGCAGAACAGGATGAGCCCCTCGAGGGTGCCGACGAGGCCTGCCGGGAAGTCAGGACCCTGCAGTGCGTATCCGGCATTGGTGATCCCGCCGAGGATGATGGCGACGAACACCACAGCGATCGGGTTGAGTCGGGCCAGAGCAGCCACCACGATGCCGGCGTAGCCGAAACCCGACTGCTGCAGACCCTTCGGATCGAGCACATGGCGGAAGTTGCCGACATCGGCGGCGCCGCCGAGTCCGGCGAGTGCACCCGAGAGCATCGCCACCGACACGATGACCCGAGCAGGACGCATGCCCGCATACCGGGCGGTGCTGGGAGCCCCACCCACCACGCGCATCTCGTACCCGAACCGGGTGCGGCGCTGCAGGGTGTGCAGCCAGACGGCGACGATGGCGCCCAGGAGGAGCCCGAAGGGCACCACGAGGGTGCCGAGCTCGAACGAGGGCCACTGGGCACTGAGCGGGATGATCTTGCCCTTCGGGAACACCGCACCGGTGCCGCCGAGCTCGCGCCAGAAGGAGTCGCTCTCGAAGATGAGATACGTGGCGCCGATACCGGCGACGTAGTTCAGCATCAGAGAGGTGATGATCTCGTTGGTGCGGAAACAGGCCTTGAGGATGCCGGGGATGAACGCCCAGATGGCACCACCGAGCGCACCGGCCAGCACCATGGCGCCGACGGCGATCCAGGACTGGGCATCGGCGCCGAGCGCGAGGGCGATTCCCGAGGCGAAGATGGCCCCGACGTAGAACTGCCCCTCACCGCCGATGTTGAAGAACCCGACGCGGAACGCGACCGCTGCGCACAACCCGGTGAAGAGCAGCGGCGTGGCGGAGATGAAGGTTCCGCTGAGGGAGCCCGTGTCGAGGAACCCGCGCTCGAGGATGCGCTGGTAGACGGAGATGGGGTTCTGGCTGGTGATGAGCAGGACCAGCGACCCCACGAGCAGCGCGGAGAGGAACGAACCGACGGGCACTGCCCAGTTCATCCAACGGGGCGTGTCGACCCGCGGTTCGAGTCGGAGTCCGACCCGGGTGGCGATGCTCATGCGACCTCCTCGGAGCGTCCGCCGCCCATGAGCACGCCGATCGACGCGACGGTGGCATCGGCGGCATCGACGACACCGGTGACGGAACCCTCGTACATGACCACGACCCGATCGGCGAGGGCGAGAACCTCGTCGAGATCCTCGCTCACGAGGAGCACGCCCACGCCCTCGGCAGCGGCGTCGAGCAGGAGTTGGTGCACCGTGGCGACCGCCCCGATGTCGAGACCCTGGGTCGGGGTGGACACGACCAGCACCTTCGGGCGACCGGACATCTCGCGGGCGAGCAGCACCTTCTGGACGTTGCCGCCGGAGAGACGGCGGGTCGGGGTCTGACTGGATGGAGCACGCACGTCGAACTGCTCCATGAGCGACTGGGCCTCGGCATCGATCACCGAGGAACGCAGGAACGGCGGGCGGGCGACCGGGGGTCGTCGGTAGCGCTTGAGCACGAGATTCTCGGCGATGGAGAGATCCGGGGCGAGTCCGGTGCCGAGACGATCCTGGGGGACGTAGGCCACACCCATGCGGATGGGATGGCGGGCATCGGCGCGATCCATGATCTCGCCGTCGACCACGATGCGGCCGGAGGTGCGGGGACGGAGACCGGCGAGGACCTCCACGAGCTCGCGTTGACCGTTGCCGGCCACACCGGCGACGGCGACGATCTCGCCCCCACGAACGTCGAGCGACACCGAACGCAGCGCGGGAAGGCCGCGGTCGCCGTCGGCATCGAGCTCGCTGACCGAAAGCACCACGGGCGCCCCGGGGAGGGCGCCGACCCCACGACGTTCGACCCTCTCCACCTCACGACCGACCATGACCGTGGCGAGCGATTCGCGGGTGGAGCCGGTGGCGTCGAGAGTCTCGATGGAGCGACCCTGCCGCAGCACGGTGATCCGGTCGGCGACGGAGATGACCTCGCCGAGCTTGTGCGAGATGAAGATGACGGAACGACCCTGGCTGGTGAGCGAGGTGAGCGTCTGTGAGAGGGCATCAGCCTCGATCGGGGTGAGCACCGCGGTCGGCTCGTCCATGATGAGGATGCGGGCCTCCCGGTACAGGACCTTGAGGATCTCGACCCGTTGCTGCTCACCGACCGAGAGCTGCCAGATGCGGGCCCGGGGATCGACCCGGAGTTCGAACTGCTCGCCGAGTTCGGTGATGCGACGCTCGACTGCGGCCATGTCGAGCCTGACGCGTTCGCCGGGCTGCGGTGCACCGAGGGCGATGTTCTCGGCCACGGTGAAGGTCGGGATGAGGCGGAAATGCTGATGCACCATGCCGATGCCGGCATCGATGGCATCGCGCGGGGTGTCGAAGGAGACACGCACCCCGCCCATCTCGAGATGACCGGCGTCGGGTCGGTACAACCCGGTGAGGATGTTGGAGAGCGTGGTCTTGCCGGCGCCGTTCTCGCCGAGGAGCGCATGCACCTCGCCGACGCGCACATCGAAGTGCACGTCGTCATTGGCGATGACACCGGGGAACCGCTTGGAGACGCCGAAGGCGGCCACCGCCGGAGCGGTGACCGCCTTCGAGTCGACGTCTGTCGTCATTGCAGTGCGGGGAACGATCAGCCCTTCGGGCTGCCGTCGATTCCCTTCACGAAGTAGCTCATGGTGTAGAGGTCCTTCTGGGTGAGGGTCTGACCCTTCTTGATCTGGACCTTGCCGTCCTGATCCTCACGGTCGGCGAGACCCCAGTACCAGCCGAACGACTTCGTGGCAGCAGCCTTGGCCTGCTCGGCCTGGATGGTGCTCTTGGTCTCGGCGCTCACGAGCGAACCGAACGGAGCGACGGTGGTGAACTCATCACCGATGGTGCCGTAGTAGTTCTGCTGTTGCCACTTGCCGTCACGGATCGAGTTGATCTTCGCGGTGTAGTAGGGGCCCCAGTTGTAGGTGGCGGTGGTGAGCCACACACTCGGGTACGCAGCAGACTGATCCGAGTCATAGCCGACCCACGGGAGGTTGTTGGCCTTGGCGACCTCACCGGCGGTGGGGCTGTCCTGATGCGAGAAGATCACATCGACGCCACTGGCGACGAGCGACTCGGCAGCCTGACGCTCCGCTGCCGGATCGAACCAGGTCTTGGTCCAGACGACCTTCACGGTGGCGGCGGGGTTGACCGACTGGGCACCGAGGGCGAAGCCGTTGATCTGACGGATGATCTCCGGGATCGGGAACGGAGCCTCGACGCCGATCACGTTGTTCTTGGTGGCGGAGCCAGCGGCGACACCAGCCAGGTACAGCGTGTCCTCACCTGCGCCCCAGTACTCGTCATAGTTCGACGAGACGGAGCTGGCACCGTTGATGGTGATGTCGTCACCGGTGGCCTGCACGAACTTCACGTCCGGGTACTTCTTGGCGGCGGCCTGCATGGCGTCCTTGAAGCCGTAGGACGTGCCGAAGATCACCGTGTTGCCGTCCTTCACGAGGTCATCGATGACCTGGGCGGTCTCGGGACCCTCGGGGACGTTCTCCTTGTAGGTGGAGACGAGATTGTCGCCGAGAGCCTTCGCTGCGGCCTCACGACCGTCGTTGTGGGTCTGGGTCCAACCACCGTCGTTGATCGGACCGACGTAGATCCAGGCAGCCTTGGTGGGGCCGCTGGGCTTGGCGGAATCGGATGACTTGGAGCTGCTGCAGGCTGCAGTGAACAGACCGAGCACCGCGAGCAGTGCAAGAGTGGCGAAACCGGCCCTGCGGGCGGTGCGCCGGGGGGAGCTGCTGCCCTGTGAAACGCTGGCGTGTGGAACCATGATCTCCTCGTTGGCCACGATCGTCCCTCGCGGACGACCCGGAAGCGCTGAAGTTACCGCATCCGGAGGATCCCCACGGTGATCAGAACCGTGAACGCTGTGTTGCGGGGTCCGCGGGACGGGAGCCGCCGCCCACCCACCACACCGGGGCCCGCCGGTCGGACCCGAGCCACCACTCGGGCGGGACCGCTAGGGTCGAAACGTGTCCGATCGGCTCGTCCCGTACCTCGATCCCTGGACGACGCCGGCGCTGCTGTGGATCATCATCGTCGGGGCGCTCGCCCTCCTGCGTGTGCGGGGTCGGCCGCTGGCGATCGCTGCCGCAGGGACAGCTGTGTCGATCGCGATCTGGAAGGCATGGGCCATCGGTCCGCCCAACGGCCTGCTCGATCTCACCATCTACACGGGCGCAGCGAACGCCTGGCTCCATGGTCAGTCCCTGTTCAGCTATCACTCCCCCGTGTTCAACCTCTCGGCGACGTACCCGCCGATCGGGGTCATCCCCTTCGGTCTCCTCGCTCCGCTGCCGATGCAGGTGCGGGAGGTGCTCCACACCCTCGTGAGCCTTGCGGCGATCGCCGTCGCCGCCCGCTGTGCCGCGGTGCTCGCAGGGATCCCGAGGGAGCGCCGCACCGACTGGATTCTCTGGGCCCTGGCGATCGCGATCGTCACCGTGCCGGTCTGGCTCACGCTGCGACAGGGTCAGGTGAACGCACTCCTGTGGGCTCTGGTGCTCGGAGATGTCGTGCTCGTCCACCGCCGGTCACGATGGGCGGGTGTGGCGATCGGTGTCGCCACCTCGATCAAGCTCGTCCCCGGCCTGTTCATCCTGTGGCTGCTGCTGGCCGGGTGGCGCCGTCCTGCTGTACGCGCCGCGATCACTGCGCTCGCGATGACCGCCCTCGGGTGGATCCTCGCCCCCAGTGACTCACGCAACTACTGGACCGATCTGCTGTGGCACTCCGAGCGGGTGGGTCGACTCGACGACGCCCGCAACAACTCGGTGCTCGGCGGTCTGGCCCATCTCCTCGACGCCGGGCCCGGCCGGACCCTGCTGTGGCTCGCCCTCGTCGGGTTCCTCCTCGTGGTCGGATTCCGACGAGCGCTCCGGGCCGGTCGGCAGGACGACCTGCTCGCCGCGGTCACCATCGTCGGCTGTCTGTCGGCCCTGCTCAGTCCGATCTCCTGGACCCATCACCTCGGCTACCTGGTGCTGGCCCTCGCCGCCATCCATCCGATCACGCGTGGGTCAGTACGGCTGCGCTCGCTGTTCGTCGTCCTGGTGATCGCCATCATCGACCCCGGACACCTCGGCGATGACACGGTCATGTCGATGGTGCGGATGATGCTGATGATCCTCGTGGTGATGGCGCTGCCGATCCGTCCGGGTCGCAGCGGAGTCGCAGGCGAGGATCCCGATGACCCGCAGCTGGTGGATCAGACCGCCAGCACGCCCAGCAGACGATCCACGAACTCCTGAGCACCCTCGCCGAGCGCCGAGCGCTTGATCGCATACCCACCGACGACGTCGGCGCCTCGGCCCTCCATGATCTCGGTGAGCTTCTCGAGGGTCTTCCCGGTCTCGATCGCGTAGGTGCAGAACACCGCGCAGCGCTTGCCGGTCATGAACGGGAGTTTGGCGAGCCGACCGCTGCGGGCCGGCTTCTGGCCGAACAGGAACAGTCCGTCGGTCCAGCTGCCCACGATCACGAGATCGGCATCGGCCAGCGCCTGGAAGTCGACCTTGGCGGTGGAGCAGACGACGGCATCGACACCGGCGGCGACGAGCCGCTCGGCGATGAGCAGTGCTGCCTTCTCGGTGTTGCCGGTGAGACTCTCGTGGATCACGACAGCGTTCATGGGGGACGACTCCTTGAGATCGGGCCTCCGGATCGTACCCGGCGTCATGACCCGCCGGGTGCCTGTGGCGCCTCCGCCGATGCCCGGCGCCCGGTGATGACACACTTCGACCCGTGAACCTCCTGACGACACTGCCATGGTGGCTGCTCGTGCCGATCGCTTTGCTCGTCGTCGGTGGGGTGTCGTTGCTGCTTCGGGCGCTCCTCGACCGCCTCCTCGGAGCGTCACGCACGCAGGCGGCATCGTTCGCAGCACCGCTGATGCCGGCGCTCGGCGTCCTGTTCGCCTTCCTCTCCGGGTTCGCGATCACCGCGATGTGGAGCGCCCACACCACCGCGGAGGCGAATGTGAGCCGGGAGGCGACCGCCAGCGAGCAGCTGGCCTGGGCCGCCACCGCCGATCATGTCGACACCGCCGCCATCCAGTCGGCGCTCCTGGCGCACCTCGACGCCGTGCTCGACACCGAATGGCCCCGCCAGGACGATGCGACCCCGAACCTGGTGCGACCCAGCACGGAACTCACCCATCTCGAACAACTGGTCCGATCCTCGGCATCGGACCCGTCGATCGGTCAGGCCGACGCTGCGGCGATGATCGCGGCGGTCGACCAGCTGTCGATCCAGCGGTCGGCCCGGTTCGGATCGGCGAAGAGCTCGATGCCGCTGCCGCTCTTCGTCGCTCTCGTCGTCTCCGGCCTCGCTCTGTGCGTCAACTCCCTCATCGTCGCCATGGCGGGTGACTCCCGTTCCCGTCGGGTGACGTTCTCGATCCTGATGGTCGTGGCGATCGATCTCGCCGTCCTGCTGATCCTCGCCGGACCGTTCAGTGGATCCCAGCGGGTGTCGAACGCACCGCTCGTGGAGGTCCGCGATCTCATCGCCTCGGGATCGATCACCGCTGGCCCCATCGCCCGCTGATCCACCGTTCGTCGGTCCCCATGCGGCGGCGGTACGGTTCGGGAATGGCCGACTTCCAGTACCAGGACCTCCTCCCCCTCGGACCCGACGAGACCGACTACCGACTCATCACCACCGACGGAGTCAGCACCGTCGACACCCCGGTCGGCGAGTTCCTCAGGGTGGAGCCCGAGGCACTGCGCCTGCTCAGTGCGGAGGCGATGTTCGACATCAACCACTTCCTGCGCACCAGCCATCTGGCGCAGCTGCGTTCGATCCTCGACGACCCGGAGGCATCGGGCAACGACCGTTTCGTCGCCTACGACCTGCTGCAGAACGCCAACATCGCAGCCGGCGGCATCCTGCCCTCCTGTCAGGACACCGGCACCGCCATCATCAAGGCCAAGCGCGGACAGTTCGTGCTCACCGAGGGCGGCGATGAGGCCCACCTCGCCCGTGGCGTGCACGACACCTACCTCCACGACAACCTGCGGTACTCGCAGATGGCGCCGCTCGACATGTACCGCGAGGTCAACACCGGCACGAACCTGCCGGCGGAGATCGAGATCTCGGCGATCGATGGCGCGGCCTACAAGTTCTTCTTCATGGCCAAGGGCGGCGGCTCGGCGAACAAGAGCTACCTGTTCCAGGAGACCAAGGCGCTGCTCAACCCGGCCTCCCTGCTCGACTTCATCGCCCAGAAGATGGACCTCCTCGGCACCTCCGCCTGCCCGCCATACCATCTCGCGGTCGTCATCGGCGGCACCTCGGCGGAGTTCGCCCTCAAGACGGCGAAGATGGCGTCGGCCCGCTATCTCGATGCACTCCCGTTCACCGGGAACGAACTCGGCCGGGGCTTCCGTGACCTCGAACTCGAGGCGGCGTTCCTCGAGGTGTCTCGCCAGTCCGGGATCGGCGCCCAGTTCGGCGGCAAGTACTTCTGCCACGACGTGCGGGTGATCCGCCTGCCGCGTCACGGGGCCTCCTGCCCGGTCGCGATCGCCGTGTCCTGTTCCGCCGATCGACAGGCGCTCGGGAAGATCACCGCCGACGGCATCTTCCTCGAGAACCTCGAGCGCGATCCGGCCCAGTTCCTGCCCGAGGTCACCGACTCCCATCTCGACGATGCGGTGGTGAACATCGACCTCAACCGCCCCATGAGTGAGATCCGGGCCACGCTCGCCACCCTCCCGATCAAGACGCGCCTGTCGCTCACCGGTCCGCTCGTGGTGGCCCGTGACATCGCCCACGCAAAGCTCAAGGAACGCATCGACGCCGGGGAGGGTCTGCCGCAGTACATGAAGGACCACTGCGTGTACTACGCCGGCCCGGCCAAGACACCCGAGGGCTACGCGTCTGGATCGTTCGGCCCCACCACCGCAGGACGCATGGACTCCTACGTCGACCTGTTCCAGGAGCACGGGGGCAGCTACGTCATGCTGGCCAAGGGCAACCGCTCGAAAGCCGTCACCGACGCCTGCAACCGGCACGGCGGGTTCTACCTCGGCTCGATCGGCGGCCCGGCGGCCCGACTCGCCCAGGACTGCATCCGGTCGGTGGAGGTGCTCGAGTATCCCGAACTCGGCATGGAGGCGGTCTGGAAGATCGAGGTCGAGAACTTCCCGGCATTCGTCGTCGTCGATGACAAGGGGAACGACTTCTTCCAGGAGGTCATCGCCAGCCGACCGGTGACCCTCGGCTGAGTTCGCTAGGGTCCCGACGTCCGGGGGGATCTCCCTCCGACGCGTCCCCATCCGCCGTCACCGGGTCGACCCACCATGCTGTTGCCGCATCTCCGACGAACATCACGGCCAGTGCCGTTGCGACGCGCGATGGCCGGTGCAATCCTCGTCGGGTCACTGCTGCTCGGCTCGGCGGGCGCCTCGCTGAGCGCTTCGCCCGCTGCTGCGGCGACTGCCGCCGAGGCTCCGGTCCCGACGACGGTCACCGGAGAGCCGGGAGCTGCGCCGGCGGTGGACAAGGAGGAACTCGACGCCGCACTGGAGCAACTCCGTCTGGCCCTCGACGCCCATCAGGACATCCGATCGGTCTGGGACACCGCCGACGCCGACCGGATCGACACCGCAGCCCGCCTCGGTGCGGCACGCCGCTCACTGGCCTCGACCACTGCGGGCTCGGCGCAGGAGGCCAGCTGGACGAACAGGCGTGACCGGCTCGAGCAGAGCCTCCACGATGCTGAACAGGTCACGGCACTCACCCTTCTGCAGCTGTCGGCGGCACAGGAGGCCGTGCGCGTCGAGGCCGGTGCGGCCACCGAACTGATCGCAGCATCCGGCACCGAGGACCTCCCGGCGGAGGTCCTGCTCGCCCAACGGGAGGTCGTCTCCGCTGCCACAGCGCTCATGCCGCAGTGCGGTCTCCCGGGCGCGGCACTGAGCGCGCTCGGTCGGTCGCGTGTGGCGGCCATCGGACGGAGCGGGACACCGGTCGACCCGGTGCTGCTGCACGAGCTGGCCGGGATCTGGGCCCGGACCGATGCCCGCGCGATCTGCGATGCGTCGCAGGCACAGGACACCCCGACGGACCTCGATGCACGGATCATCGCCGCGATCCCGAAGGCGGGCCCTCTCGGCAACGAGCGCACGGCCGATCTGCAGGACGGCCCGCAGGTGGTCCTCGCCTCCGCACGTCGCTACGCCCGCAACCCCGTCCTCGGGCTCGGTCTCGCACCGACCGACACCCCTGCGCTCTCCACCATTCGAACCGCACCAGGGCCCGAACGAGCGGCGACCGGCGGCGACGGACCGGGAGCCTCCACACAGGAGGTCGCCGATCTCATCTCCTGGGGGACGCAACGGCTCGGCACGCCGTACTCGCAGTGCCTCGGCGCGAGTCGGCCCTCCGATCCGGTGTGCCCACCCGGCACTGATCGATTCGGCGACGGATTCTTCGACTGTTCGGGGTTCGTGCACGCTGCGTTCGCGTCGATCGGCGTCGACACACCCACCACGACGACGGCCATGCAGTTCGACGAGGAGTTCCTCTCCCACACCGTTTCCACCGGGTTCGACGATGGAGCGAGACCGGGAGACATCTTCCTCATGGAGGGTCACACGGGCATCGTGGTGGACGGCGGGCGGATCATGCACGCATCGGCCGACGGGCTCGTGGTGGAACCACTGCCGACCTGGGTGCGCGAACGCACCTTCGCCATCGTGCGTCTGACCTCACCGGCCTGAACGCCGAACCGAACCCCGGCCTGGATCCAGGCTGGGGACTCAAAGCTCAGCTGCGACGGGGCGGAGGACTCCAGGGCTTGTCGCGGAACATCTCGCGGATGTCCTGCTTGAGCACCTTGCGCAGGGTCTGGTTGCGGGGCAGTTCGTCGAGGATCTCGAGCTGCTCGGGGACCTTCTGGAACATGAGATCCGCCGAGCGGAGATACGTGACCATCTCCTCGAGCGTGAGGTCCTCGGCACCTGGGACCCGCTCGACGACCGCGCACACCCGCTCGCCCCGCTCACGGTCCGGGAGCCCGACGACGGCGACATCGTTCACGAGGGGATGCTGGTAGAGGAGGTCCTCGATCTCCTTCGCCGAGATGTTCTCGCCCTTGCGGATGATGACGTCCTTGAGCCGCCCGGTGAGCACGACGTGTCCGGTCTCGTCGATATGGCCGAGATCGCCGGTGCGGAACCAGCCCTCGCTGTCGAATGCGTCGGCGTCGAGGGCCGGGTCGGTGTAGCCCTTGAAGACCATCGGACCCTTGAGACGGACCTCACCGTCCTCGCCGGGGCCGCATTCGCGGCCCTCGGCATCGACCATGCGGATGCTGATTCCGGTGACGGGCGCACCATCGGTGAACATCAGCTGCTCATGGGTGTCGGTGGGGCCGCCCTGGGCGATCATCGGACACTCGGTCATGCCGTAGCCGTGACAGACGGGGATCCCCATCTCCTCGAGGACCTCCACGAACATCTCGGGCGGCTTGGGGGCGCCACCGCCCGACAGCAGTCGGAGCGACGGGATGATCGGGACCCCGGGCTGCGTGCGCTGCTTGGCGAGGTACATCTGGTAGAACGCGGGGCCGCCTCCGGCCATCGTGGCGCCCTTGCGGCTGAAGAGGTCCACGGCGGCCTCGAGCTGGAAGGCCTCCACGATCACGGCTCCGCAGCCGCGGTACAGCAGCATCATCAGATAGTCGGGACCGGCGATATGCGCGTAGGGGAAGGCGATGGAGCCGACATCGTCGGTGGTGAGCTCGATGGCATCGGCCAGGCCGAGACCACCGGCCATGAGCGTGCTGTCGCTGTGCTTCACACCCTTGGGGGCAGACGTGGTGCCGGAGGTGTAATAGATCCAGCGGACGCCCTCGCCGTCGGTGGGGGCCGGGGGAAGTGTGGCGGGATCACCGCTGGGCAGGGAGTCATAGGTGACCAGCACGGTGGGGGCGACGCCATGCTCGGAGGCGATGCGCTCAGCCATGGCGACGAAGTCGAAGCCGTTCCAGTCGCCGGGGACGCACAGGAACTCCGCCTCGGTCTGGGCGACCACGAACCCGACCTCACGATCCCGATAGATCGGGATGATCGGGTTCTGCACGGCGCCGAGACGGGCCAGCGCCAGCGAGAGGGCGACGGTCTCGATGCGGGTGGGGAGCTGCCAGGTGACATGGGTGCCGGCGCTCACGCCGAGATCATGGAGGCCGGCGGCGGTGCGCTCGGCGAGATCGCGCAGGGCGCCGAAGGTGATCTCGCGATCGTCCTGATCGATGAGGACGACCACATCGGGCGAAGCTGCCGCACGGGCCTCCAGAAGTTCCCACATGGTGGTGGCCTGCAGCATCGTTTCCTGTGTACCCACGATTCCTCCTGTGATCGAACTCGTACATCATGGCGCGTCGCCACTGGCTCGGCGCACTCCGGCGGTCGTGTCAGGATTGCCCGATGACCGAGATGATGAAGGCCTATCGGATCGTCGAGTGGGAGCACGCTCCGGAGCTCACCGAAGCACCGATCCCCGAGCCCGGTCCGGGCCAGGTCGTGGTGCGCGTGGCGGGCAACGGACTGTGCCATTCCGACGTGGGCATGGCCCAGATGCCCGGCGCCATCGCCGACCTGATCGGGTGGAAGGTCCCGTTCACGCTCGGTCATGAGGTGGGCGGTCATGTGGCCATGGTCGGCGCAGGAGTCACCTCCTTCGCCGAGGGCGATGCCGTGGCGGTCATCTCCCCCCACTCCTGCGGCACCTGCCGATGGTGCGTGAGCGGTCGTGACTGCCTCTGCGACGACTCCATCGTGGGGCGGGGCTACGGCATCGACGGCGGTCTCGCCCGTTACGTCCTGGTCTCCTCCACCCGTGAACTCATCGCCCTCGACGGCCTCGATCCGCTGCACGCCGGACCGCTCACCGACGCCGGTTCCACCTCGATGCACGCCGTGAAGCGGGCGCTCCCGCGCATCAGTCCCGGTGGCGATGTCGTCGTCATCGGTGCCGGTGGCCTCGGTGCGTTCGCCATCCAGTTCCTGCGGGAACTCACCAGTGCGAACATCATCGCCGTCGACATGTCACCCAAGCGTCTGGCCTATGCCGCCGAACTCGGAGCCTCCACCACGATGGAGGGGGTCAACGGCGACACCGCCGGCGACATCCTGCGACTCACCGGTGGCGGTGCCGACGCGGTGTTCGACTTCGTCGGGATCGACGAGACCATCGCCCAGGGTCTGCGCAGCACCGGACGCGGCGGCGCCTATGCGCTCATCGGCGCGGCGAACGGCACCCTGCGGGGCGCCGACTGGTTCAGTTCGCTGCCCAAGGATGGCGAGGTGTTCTCGTTCCAGGCGTCGAACATCGCCGATGCTCTCGATGTGTTCGCGCTCGCCAACGCCGGGCGGCTCCAGATCGACATCGATGTGTTCCCCCTCGACCGGGTGGCCGAGGCCTATGAACTGATGGAGGCCGGGGAACTCCGCGGACGCGCCGTGGTCGTCCCCGACTGACTCTCAGCCCTCCCGATCCGATCGGAGATACGGGGTCGCCTGCAGGTCGTCGACGAGACGCACCAGCAGCACACCGAGCTGCTCGCGCTCCTCATCGGTCCAGGAGGCCAATGCCCTGCTGAGCTGCGCGTGACGCACCCGTTCGAACCGCCGGGCGACATCCCGGCCCCGCTCGGTGGCCTCGACCAGCACGATGCTTCGGTGCTGCGGACTGGTCTCGCGCACGACGAGACCCTCGGCCTCGAGCGCCTTGATCTGTCGGCTCACCGCACCGGTGTCCATACGAGCCGCCCTCGCCAGATCGCCGACCGGCAGCGGTTCGCGATCGCCGAGCGCCCGCAGGACGTTCATCGCCTGCTCGGAGAGCTCGACCCCCGCCGCTCCCGCCATGCCGACATGCACCCGGCGGCTCGACAGCAGCCGACCGAGTCGGGTGATGCCGAGCCGCACAGCCACGAGCTGATCCTCGATCTTCGATGTCCCGGCCATATTCGGGGATCAGCTCGCGGCGTTCGGGCTCAGGCCCGCTGGAAGGCCGGACTCTGGTGGTCCGGGACCTCGGTGAGGGGCTCGGCCAGTTCGGCGACCGTGGGTCCGATCTTCGCGGCGATCGGGGCCAGGGCGTCGAGATCGAAGCCGTAGACCGCCGCAGCGTTCTCGGAGAGGATCTTGCGCATGTCGGCCTCGCTCCAGCCCTTGAAGCTGTGACGCAGCGACTCACGTGACAGCGGCGAGCAGGCTTCGTTGTGGGGGTAATCACTGCCCCACATGATCTTGTCGATGCCGATGTCGTGGAAGGTCGCCGCCTCGCCCGGGGAGGGGAAGCTCGCTCCGAGGAAGCAGTTGCGACGGAAGTAGTCGCTCGGACGATGCGGCAGCGCACCGGACTTGGGCATGCCGATCTCACCGATACGACCGTTGACCATGGAGTTGTGGATGTCGTCCATGCGGGTGAGCGCCGGCGGGAGCCATGAGGTGCCCTGCTCGGTCATGACGAACTTCAGACCCGGGAAGCGTTCGAACACACCGGACATGATGAGGTGCCACAGTGCCCGGTTGGCGAAGAAGCCGGACTCCAGCACGAACATCGTGATGGCGGAGTCGTGCTTGCCGTAGTTGGGGATGCCGCTGCCGCCGGCGTGATGCGTGATCGACATGTCGAGGTCCTGGCAGACCGCCCACAGCGGGTCGTAGATGGCCGAGAACAGGGGGTCGATCCAGGGGGTGTCGGGTGAGACACCGGGGAGGAGGATGCCGCGCAGACCCTGCTCACGGGCCCACTTCACATCGGCGATCGCCTCGTCGACATCGTTCAGCGCGATCTGGGCGAGACCGGCCCGACGCTCGGGCGACTCGGCGACGAAATCCACCAGCCAGCGGTTGTGGGCACGCAGACCGGCGAGACGACGGGGGAAATCCTCCGGCGAGGGTGCCGGTGCGATGACCACACCGGTCGGGAAGAACGGCGGGACGGTGTTGGGGAACAGCACCTCGGCGGCGACGCCCTCGGCATCGAGATCGCCGTTGCGACGCTCGGTGTCCCAGTTGCGGGTGCGTCCGTCGTCCTGGAGATCGCGGAACGGGTTCTTGTACCCACCGCGCCAGTTGTCGAACTCCACCTGCATCTCGGCGGTGAGGTACTCGCGGTACTGCGCATGACTGCCGCCGGCATGGCCGTCGGCGGAGATGATCGTGTAGCGGTCGTCAGCTGCCATGGGGACTCCTCGGAGATGGACGATGCGGGCACCGGTCGGGCCCACGTCGGCAAGGTACACCGCTCAGTCTTGACTCGATCAACTCTGCGCTGTGACATCGGTCTCCGGTCGCGACGAGGGCACTCGGAACCGGCCGGCGCCATGGCGGTGATGCGGCCGAGCGGAGCTCAACGCGGACGGGCGTAGGGGATCACGAAGCCGTCGGCGAGCGGATGGAACACGATCTCGACAGGAGCCCCGATGGCGAGTTCCTCGCCGTCGGTGTCGCAGTCGATGACCGAGGTCAGCAGGAACCAGCCCTCCTCGAGCTCGATGATCGCCGGGGCGTACGGCGCCTCGAACGCAGGTGTCACCGGTCGCCATACGATCGTGACGCTGTGGATCACCCCCCGGCCGCTGCTGGACTCCCATCGCAGCTCCTCCGATCCGCATGAGGGACACACGGCGGCAGGTGTGTGCACCGCGGTGTCGCAGACCGCACAACGCTGGAAGCGCAGCTCACCGGCGGCACAGCCGTCCCAGTAGTGCTGCGAGAACACCGAGGGATCAGGGCCGGTGATCGGTCCGACTTGGGGTCGCAGCAGGGTCATGGCTTCGAGGTCCCGAGCAGGAGCACATCGGTGAACATGGCCCCCGAGCCGCCGCCGGTGCACATGGCGACCTCCGCGCCGGCGACCTGCATCGTCGAACAGGTTCCACGCAGCTGCTGCACCCCCCTGATGACGCGCTGCAGGAGCTGCACGGCGGCGCCCCCGTGACTGAACGACATGGTGCCCCCATCGGTGGTGATCGGGAACCGACCCCCCGGCTCGATGACCCCGGAGAGCACGAAGTCACCCCCCTCCCCCACACCGCAGAACCCGTAGGCCTCGAACTGCCGGATGATCTCGAAGGAGAACGGGTCGTAGAACTCGCACACATCGACGTCCTGGGGTCCCAGACCGGCCGCCGCGAAGGCCAGCTCTGACGCCCGGCGGCCGACTGTGCCGACGATGAGATCCGGTCGGCGTCGACCTCCGGACTCCCAGACCGGCGGGTTCTGATACGCCGGACCGAAATGGTCGATCCCACCACCGAGGATGTGCACGGGATGCACGCGACCGGCGGCGCGATCGGCCGAGGTGAGCACCAGCGCCGCGCCACCCTCGGAGGTCATGGCGCAGTCGAGGAGATGGAACGGATCGGCCACCATGCGACTGGCGAGCACATCGGAAGCGGTGAACGGGCCACGACCGTGGAAGACCGCCTCCGGGTGGACGTGCCCGTTGTTCCTGATGACGGCGGCGACATGGGCGAGAGACTCCTGCGTCGTGCCGTACAGATGCATATGACGTCGAGCCATGAGCGCGAACTCCGCGGCGGTGAACATCCCGTAGGGGGCCACGAACTCGTTGGTCGGACGGGTCCAGGGTGCGGTCGATGTGCGGTGGCGATGCGAACCGGCCTCACCGGTGGTGATCAGCACGGTGGTGGCCAGACCACAGGCGATGGCCATCGCCGCCTCGAGGACCGCGGGGATGCCGAGCGGTGAGAGCGACCGCCAGACCGGGCCGATGCGGTGCTGATGGATGAAGTCGTTGCCGAACGGCCCGACGACACCGTCGATGTCGAGCGGAGAGAGCCCGGCATCGGCGACGGCACCGAGTGCGGCGGCGAGCGAGACGCTCCGGGAATCATGCCCCTCGAGCAGCTTGGCCTGGGGCGTGTTGTTGACGCCGACGATCACGACATCGTGGAGCGAGCGCTGTGTCATGACCTGCTCCCCCCGTATGGCGACACCTTCACGCCGATGTTCCTAGCATCTGACGATGTCCTCCACCGTCACCTCCTTCTCCGTCTCCGTCGATGGATTCACCCTCGAGGGTGATCTCCACCTCCCTGATCCGGCGCTGCACCCGGGACCCGTCCCCGGGGTCGTGATGAGCCATGGGTTCTCCGCCACGCGTCGGATGGGGCTCCCGGCGTTCGCCGAGGCGTTCGCCGACGCCGGATTCGCTGTTGCGCTCTACGACCATCGCTGCCTCGGAGCGTCCGGGGGAACACCACGACTGGCGATCGATCCGTGGCTCCAGACCATGGACATGCGTCGTGTCCTCGACTGGCTCGAGCAGCAGCCCGGGATCGATCCCGATCGTCTCGCCCTGTGGGGTTCGAGCTTCAGCGGCGGTGAATCCATCGTTCTCGGCGCAGTTGATCACCGGGTGCGGGCAGTGATCGCCAATGCACCGTTCGCCGGCACGGAATCACCTCTCGACCCCGCTGCGGACGAGGTGGCGTTCGAACGCATCGCCGCGATCATCCGGGGAGAGTCGCCGATCCCGGAGCGGATCGTGATCGGCCCCATGCCGGTGGTGCGCGAACCCGGCGACGAGGAACCGGCGTTCCTCGATCAGCCGGAGTCCTCCGAGTGGTTCCTGCGCGAGGGTCCCGGCACCGGTTGGGAGAACCTCTTCACCGCCTCGTTCACCGGGGATCCGAGCTTCGATCCGATGGTGTGCGCTGCCCGCATCTCCCCACGGGCGCTGATGATGAACGTCGCCGCCGAGGACCGGGTCGCCCCCACCGCGACCGCGCTCGCCGCCTTCGAGCGGGCGCGCGAGCCGAAACGACTCTCGGTGTTCGAGGGCCACCATTTCAGCGACTACGACGGAGACGTCCGCGACCACTCCATCAGCCTGATGATCGACTTCCTCGGGGAACATCTCCGCTGATCGGTGATCGTGGCCGGTGGCCGGTGGCCGGTGATCAGCCGATGAGCACCGGAGGACGGCCGAGACCCTGGGCCTCGGCCATGGCGAGATAGCCCATGAGCGTGAGCGCGCCGTCGGTGACGGACTCCACGTTGCCGTCGGCGTCGAGGTTGAGGTTGCAGCCGGTCATGTGGAACCACACCCGGGTGTCGTCCTCCACACACTGCAGCGTGTGTACCGAACCGGCCGGTTCGTACAGGAACGATCCGGCACGGTTCACGTAGTCGTACTCCTTGTACTTCCACGCACCGCTCGTCGTGTAGCCCCACACCGGTCCGGTGTGGCGATGGGCCTGCACCTCGAAGCCGGCCTGGAAGATGTTCTCGATGATCCAGAGCCCCTCCTGCTCCTTCACCTGCAGCACCCGCAGCTTGTTGCCGCCTCCGAGTTCCACGAAGGGGATCTGCTCGGTCGAGAGGTGGGTGGCTTCCTGCATGTTCGACTCGGTGATGGCCATGATTCTCCTCAGGTGATGATGGATGCGATTCAGATGCTGTCGGTTCGGATGCTGTCGGTTCGGATGGGCCCGGAGGTTCCGGGGTCAGCGGGCGCCGCGGATGAGTCGTCCGGGGCGTGCGCCGGTGTCGGCGTCATGCTCCCTCGTGACTGTTCCGGCGACGATGGTGGCGCGGTACCCGACCGCCCGCTGCACGAGACGGCGCGAGCCGGCCGGGAGATCATGGAGCACCTCGGGCGGAAGCAGGCGGAGGTTCTCGAGATCGATGATGTTGAGATCGGCCCGCAGCCCGGCGATGAGTCGACCGCGATCGCCGAGACCGTAGAGATCGGCGGTGTCGGCGGTCTGCATCCGGACCGCCGACTCCAGAGCGATGCGCGGACCACGGGTGCGGTCGCGCACCCAGTGGGTGAGCAGCATCGTGGGCATGGATGCATCGACGAGGAGGCCGCAGTGCGCCCCGGCGTCGGACAGGCCGATCACTGAAGCCGGATGGGTGAGCATGTCGTGCACCCGGTCGAGCGAGCCGCCGTCGTAGTTGTTGATGGCCGCCATGAGCAGCGCGCGCCCATCGTCGGTCAGCATCAGGTCGTACATGACCTCGAGGGGATCGACACCCTGCGCGACGGCCAACCCCGCCACACTGCGATCGGCGGTGGGCTCCTGATCGACTGCAGCGTCGATCGGGAAGATGATCGCTGCAGCGTGCTGGGCGAAGACGGCGATGCCCTCGAACAACGCTCCCGAGGGCGGCAGATCCGCTTCGTCGAGGATGGTCCGACGGACGTCGGGATCTCGCAGTCGGGCGACGAGCCCGGGGAGATCATCGGAGAACTGTTCGGCGAGTTCCACGAAACTGGGTCGGCGCATGAAGGCGTGGGAGGTCTGCAGCCCGAGGAGCAGCCCCTGCGACTTCGCCGAGACCTGCGGGATGACCATCGCGCCATCGGCCCGGGCGGCGAGCGCGGCGTCGAGCACCTCACGGGCGAGACCGGGGTTGGTGGGGATCTGGGCCAGCACCGGCGAGACGGTGATGCCGTGGTCCAGCGAGAGTCGGCGCATCCAGTCGAGTTCCTTCAGCACCTCCTCCGGGTCCTGGCTCGTGGTGCCGAGCGGTGCGAGCTGGAACACCACCCGTCCGGCACCGGCCGCAGCTGCTGCGATCGGCCACAGCTCCTCGGGTCCGGCGAACGTGCCGGGCACGTAGTTTCCGTCCGGAGCCTTGTGGCTGAAGGTGCGGGAGGTCGAGAAACCGAGGGCGCCGGCGGTGACCGCCTCTGCGACGAGCGCAGCCATCTGATCGACCTCGGCCTGCGACGGTGTGGTGTCGCCGATCGCCCGATCGCCCATGACCCAGACCCGCAGGGCGCCGTGGGTGATCTGGGTGCCGACATCCATCGACCACTGCCGGGTGGCGAGCGCGTCGAGGTACTCCGGGAACGTGACCCAGTCCCAGGTCATCCCCTCGGTCATGGCCACACCGGGGATGTCCTCGACACCCTCCATGAGTGAGACGAGCTGCTCGCGGCGCTCCGGCAGGACGGGAGCGAATCCGACGCCGCAGTTCCCAGCGACGATCGTGGTCACTCCATGCGATGCCGAGGGCTCGAGCACGTCGTCCCACGTGACCTGACCATCGAAGTGTGTGTGCGTGTCGACGAAACCCGGGGTGACGATCATGCCGGTGGCGTCGATCTCGCGGTGGGCGTCGGCGGTGACGGTGCCGCCGACCTGGGCGAGGATCCCGTCGCTGATGGCGATGTCGCCGACGAAGCGGGCACGACCGGTGCCGTCGACGATGGTGCCGTTGCGGATGATGAGATCGAACATGGCTCCCCCAGGACTGATCCGTTGCCTCCAGCCTCCCACAATCGCCGTGCAGGGATCGATGCATGGAGAGGATCGTCCGATGTGGAACGGACCGCTGCGCGATCTGCGCCATGATCTCGCCATGGAGATCTCGATGACGATGCCGACCATGGTGGCGCACGGACGCAGTGACACCCTCGCCTGGTGTCGCACGGTGGACGAGGGCCCGTGGGCATCACTGGCCATCCCCGAACGGGTCACGTATCCGAGTCATGCCTGGTGCGTCGAGCTCTCGGCGGCCGCCGCGCTCACCGAGCGCGTGCGCCTCTGGACGACGATCATCGTGCTCCCCGCCCACGACGCCGTCGATGTCGCGAAGCAGCTGGCATCGGTCGATCAGCTCAGCGCCGGTCGGCTGACCGTCGGCGTCGGCGTGGGAGGTCGCGAGCACGACTACCGGGCGATCGGCGGCTCCTACGAGCGCCGCTGGGCCCGGATGGACGAGCAGGTCGCCACGATGAAGCGCATCTGGCAGGGCGAGCCCCCGTTCGAGGGGGCCGATCCGGTCGGTCCCCCGCCGGTGCAGGACGGCGGCCCTCCCTTCGTCGCCGGTGTCATGGGACCCAAGGCGCTGGCCCGTGCCGCCCGCTGGGCCGTCGGCGTGGATGATGGGTCCACCGTGTTCGGCATCGACCCGGCCGCAACAGCCGAGGCGTTCGATCGAATCCGGTCCGCCTGGGCCGAGGCCGGGCGCGCGGACGCACCCCATATCTCCGCCAGCCTCTGGTACGCGCTCGGCGACGATGCCGAGACCCGCCTCCACGACTACGGGTACTCGTACATGAAGATCTTCGGCGAGGACCTCGCCGGCGTGATGGCCGGGATGCTCGGCACCAGCACCCCGGAGTCGCTCCGCCATGCCGTCGAGACCCTCGAGGGCCTCGGCTGCGACGAGCTCTTCCTCGTCCCGACCACCGCCGACGTCACCGAACTCGACCGCACCCGCGACGCACTGGGGATCTGACATGACCACGACAACTGACATGACCTACCGCACCCTCGGCCGTTCCGGCCTCATGGTCTCGACCGTGGGTCTCGGGTGCAACAACTTCGGCATGCGCATCGATGCCGACGCCACCCAGGAGGTGGTCGACGCCGCGATCGAGGCAGGGATCACCCTGTTCGACACCAGCGATTCCTACGGCGACTCCGAACTGTTCCTGGCGAAGGCCCTCGGGTCCCGACGGGATCAGGTCGTCATCGCCACGAAGTTCGGCAGCGACCTCCGCGGCACCAACGGGCCCGACTGGAACGCACGGGGGTCCCGTCGATACATCCGAAGGGCAGTGGAGCGATCCCTGCGGCGTCTCGGCACCGATCACATCGATCTCTACCAACTGCACAAGCCGGATCCGAACACCCCCCTGGAGGAGACGCTCGCCGCTCTCACGGAGCTGGTGCGGGATGGTCTCGTGCGCTACATCGGATCCTCGAACCTCGCCGGCTGGCAGATCACCGAGGCCGACTGGATCGCCCGCACCTCGGGGTTCGAGCGGTTCATCAGCGCCCAGAACCTCTACAGCTTCATCGAACGCGATGTCGAGACCGAGGTGATCCCGGCCTGTGCGGCGCACGGCGTCGGCATGCTCCCCTACTTCCCCCTCGCCAGCGGGCTCCTCACCGGCAAGTACGTACGCGGGCAGGAGCCCCCTGCCGATGGTCGGATCACCGCGTGGGGCATGACCGGCATGCTCAACGACCGCAACTTCGATCTCGTCGAATCGCTCCAGACCTACGCGTCGGAGCGGGGCTGCACCCTGCTCGATGTCGCCATGGGTGGACTCGCCGCCCAGTCCACCGTGGCGTCGGTCATCGCCGGGGCCACCACACCGGAGCAGGTCAGGGCCAACGCCGCCGCCGGTCTGTGGACTCCCTCCGACGAGGACCTCACGGCGCTGCGAGCACTGCTCGCCTGAATCTCCCGAGCGGCGCCGGTGGGGTCATCCCGCCGGCGCTCAGCAGATGCTCAGCCGGAACTCAGCCGGGTAACGGCCCCACATCCGTGAGCTCGACGGTGTTGCCGGCTGGATCGCGCAGGAAGGCGGCACGCACCGCCACGCCGAAGTCGAACCGGGTGGAGGGCTCACCGAGGAACGACGCCCCCGAGGACCGCAGCTCCTCGATGACCGCATCCCAGCGGTCGGATGCGATGTGGAGGGCGAAATGCGGGAACCCCGGTCCGGGGATCGGCATGGTGTCGCTCTCGATGAAATGGAGCTGCAGGTCCCCGACCCGCAACCACATGCCCGGGATGCCGAGGTCCGGACGAGGCAGCTCACTGAACCCCAGGAGATCGCAGTAGAAGCTCCGCGCGGCGTCGAGATCGGTGACGACGATCGCCAGATGGGAGAACCCCGAGATGCGCGGGGCGGTCATCGGACGATCCCGGCGCTGCGCAGGTCGTCGATCCGATCGGCGAGACCCAGTTCGGTGAGGATCTCGTCGGTGTGCTCCCCGAGTGCGGGTGATGGTCCGCCCAGCTCTGCCGGGGTGGCACTGAACCTCGCCGGGTGACGGGGCTGCCGGAGACGACCACCGACCGGGTGGACCGATTCCTCGAAGAGGCCCATGGCGATCGCATGGGGGTCCTCATGCATCTCCGATGGCGGCACGACGAGCGCGAACGGCACGTTGAGCTCGTCCATGCGCTGCAGCGCCTCGGCACAGGTGATCGAGGGTGTGGCCGCATGGCAGGCCCGCATGATGTCCGCGGTGAGCTGCGTGTGCTTGCGTCGTTCGCCGATCGTGGCGACCCGGGGGTCGTCGTGCCCCTCGACGCCGAGGGCCTCGCACATGCCATGGAAGTCGGCGTCGGAGGTCGGCGTGGCGATCCCCCAGCCATCGGCGAAGCGGAACGGACGCGAACCCTGCGTGAAGCTGGAGTTCATGGTTCGGTCGCTGTCGAGCATGACCTCGTTGCCGGCCGAGTCGGCCCACAGGAACGACACCACGGCATCGGTCATGGACAGCTCGACATGCTGCCCGCCGTGCCCGCGCTCACGGGCCAGCAGCGCTGCAGTGATCGCCTGGACCGCATACATCGCAGTGATCTTGTCGGCCGCGGTCTGGCGCAGGAACACGGGATCGCCGACGTCGGGGTCGGCCTGGTTGCTGGCGAGACCCGCGTAGGCCTGGATCACGGTGTCGTAGGCGCCCTTGTGGGCATAGGGACCGACCGAGCCGAAGCCGGACAACGACACGTAGATGAGGTCGTCCCGTCCGGCGGAGAGATCGGCGTGGCCGAGACCCGCACGATCCAGCGCTCCCGGACGGAAGTTCTGGATGAACACGTCGGCACCGGCCACGAGCTCGCGCACGATGGACGCGCCCTCGGGGGTCGTGAGATCGAGAGCGATCGACCGCTTTCCCCGGTTGCAGGCCTGGAACAGCGCCGAGACTCCGTTGACGGCCACACCGACCCACCGGGCGAGATCTCCCAGACCGATCCGCTCGATCTTGATGACCTCGGCCCCCTGGTCGGCGAGCAGCGCCGCCGGATAGGGCCCGGTCAGGGCGGTGGAACAGTCGATGATGCGGATGCCGTCGAGTGCACCGGGCATTGGACCCCCCTCGGTCGAGCTGAGCTCCGGGCTCAGGCGGTGCGACGGTACCGCCACACGGCGAGCGGCACGAACAGTGCGAGCAGGACGGTGCACCAGATGAGCGCCGGGATGACCCACCGCGCCGTGGGTCCACCCTCCGAGAGTGCCCGTACCGAGTTGATCACGAGGCTCACCGGCTGATGCTCGGCGAACGCCCGCAGCCACGGCGGCATGGTGGAGGACGGGACGAACGCCGTCGAGGCGAAGGTCAGGGGGAACAGGATCGGGAACGCCATCAGCTGCGCCACCTCGCTGTTCGGGGCCGACAGTCCGATGTAGGCGAAGCCCCAGGAGATGGCGTAGGCGAAGTAGAGCATCAGCAGCACCGCACCGAGGAACGCGATGGCGTTCGTGTGGATGCGGAAACCGACCGCGAATCCGACGAGCGTGATGATGACGATGACGACGATGTTCCGGAGGAGATCCGAGGTGGTGCGACCGGCGAGCACCGCCGAGCGGGCCATCGGGAGGGAGCGGAACCGCTCGATGAGACCCTTCTGGAGATCCTCGGCCAGACCGATGCTGGTGTTGATCGAACCGAACATCACGGTCTGCACGAAGATGCCGGCCATCAGGTAGTCGACGTAGTTCATCCCCGGCGTGGCGATGGCGCCGCCGAAGACGTACCGGAACAGCAGCACGAACATGATCGGCTGCACGCTGGAGAAGAACAATGACTCGGGGATGCGGACGTAGCTGATCAGGTTCCGTTCGGTGACCACCATGGCATCACCGAACGATCGGCGGAGTCGGGATCGCTTCATCGGGACCGCCGCCTCGGGCAGCACTGATGCGGTCATGACTCCTCCTCGGTGATCTCGGCCCTGCGTCCGGTGAGGCTCAGGAACACATCGTCGAGACTCGGCTCGCGAAGTGCCATTCGATTGGCAGCGATCCCTGCGCTCTCGAGATCGCGGAGGGCCAGCATGACCTGCGACGGACCACTGTCGACACTGAGTTCGAGCAGTGAGCCGTCGACGACGACACCACCGGGCCAGGAACCGCGGAACAGTCCAGCGGCCCGCTCTGCGGTGTCCGGATCGGGGAAGCCGAGATCCAGCACGGTCTCGCCGAGATCAGCCTTGAGCTCGGCCGAGGTGCCCTCGGCGATCACGGCGCCGCGATCGACGACCACGATGCGATCAGCGAGCCGATCGGCCTCCTCGAGGTACTGCGTGGTGAGCAGGACCGTCGTGCCATCGGCGACCAGCTCCTCGACCACCGACCACACGGCGTTGCGACTCTTGGGATCGAGGCCGGTGGTGGGTTCATCGAGGAAGAGCACCGGCGGTCGATGCACCAGCGCAGCAGCGATGTCGAGACGACGACGCATGCCACCCGAGTAGGTCTTCGAGGGCCGGTCGGCGGCCTCGGTCAGTTCGAAATGTTCGAGCAGCTCGCCGGCGATACGGCTGGCGTCGCGTCGTGACATCTGGAACAGCTGACCGACCATCCGAAGGTTCTCGCGACCGGTGAGGTTCTCGTCGACCGCGGCGTACTGACCGGCCAGACCGATGCTCGCCCGCACCTTGTCGGCCTCACGCACGACATCGAAACCGTTGACCGTCGCCGAACCAGCGTCGGGCACCAGTGTCGTGGTGAGCACGCGCACGGTCGTGGTCTTACCGGCGCCGTTGGGACCGAGCAGTCCGAGGACCGTGCCCCGCTCGACCGACAGACTCACGCCGTCGAGGGCGCGGACGTCGCTCCCGAAGGTCTTGACGAGACCGTGGGCCTCGATCGCTGCGCTCATCTGTTCCTCTGCTCGCTGGGGGGTGTCATCCGAAAGTTATCTCGCGTCGGGAGATGCGCCATCCCTCATCGGTGCGCACGGCGGTGTCTCGGTAATGACCGACGAGCCGCAGCTCGGCCTGCGTGTCGGTGTTGACGAAGTACATCCAGTAGGAGTCCGCGATCGCCTCATCCGGAGTGGGGAACTCCATCGCCGTGCCGGCGATCATGTGACGCGAGTTGCTGCCCGGGCCGACACCGCCCTCGGCCCGCCGCTGCGCACTGCCTGCCCGGATGTCCTCGCGACCGAACCGCGGAGAACCGGGCATCAGCCATTCGGCGTCCTCGGTGAACAGGTCTGCGTACTGATCGACGCTGCCCAACCCGTCGGCGTACTGGGCGAGGCGCACGATGAGCGAGCGCACGGCGAGCTCGTCGGCGCTGGACAGACCCGGATCTGGATGACGGTTCGGCACGGTGACTCCTTCGGTGTCGGGTCCGCAGTCTCGCAGGCGGAGCATCGGCACGGAACGAGGGGGTCGGATGAGGAGCGGTCGAGGAGGTCGAACGGCGAACCGTGGCAGGATTCGGGGATGGAGATCTCAATCGGCGTCGTTCCCGGTCCGGATGCAGTTCGACGAGCGCAGCTCGCCGAGGAGCTCGGCTTCGCCCGGGTCTGGCTCTACGACTCGGCGGCCATCTACGAGGACATCTGGATGCACCTCACGGCCATCGTCGCCAACACCTCCATCGACGTCGGCACCGCCGTGCTGGTGCCGAACCTCCGCCATGTCATGACCACGGCCTCGGCGATCGCCACGCTCGAACGCATGGCGCCGGGTCGTCTCACCGCTGCTTTCGGCACCGGCCTCACCGCCCGGTGGGTCCTCGGGAAATCAGCACTCTCCTGGGCCACACTGCGCACCTACGTCGAACAGCTCCATGGCCTGCTGCAGGGAGAGACCGTCACCGTGGCCGGAGCCCGGGCCCAGATGATCCATCTTCCGCATCTGGCCGCACCGAGGCCGATCTCCACGCCGCTGCTCATGTCGGCGCTCGGACCCAAGGGGCTGGCGATCACGGCGGAGATGGTCGCCGCCGGAACCATCGACGGACTCATCGACACCGAGGGCGCCGACGGACCCTTCGGGCGGCGCGTCCAGATGGTGTCGGGCACGGTGCTGGATCGCGGCGAGGACGGCTCGAGCGCCCGGGTGCGCGATGCCGTCGGACCCTGGTTCGTCGTCGGACACCACTACGTGTGGCAGCAGTTCCCGGAGGTCCTTCCCGGGATGCCCGCCGGCACCGAATGGCTCGCCGGGGTGGAGGCGGATCGCCCCGAGGGGGAACGTCATCTGATCGTGCACGAGGGTCATGTCACCGATGTGAGCACCCGCGACCGCGTGATCCTCGATGTCGCACCCGACGACGCGATCCTCGCCGCCGGTTGGGTGGGCGACGCCGACGAGATCGCTCGTCGCGCTGCGGCATCGGCGCAACGTGGGGTCACCGAGCTGCTCTACACGCCGGCCGGGCCTGATGTGGAGCGAGAGATGCGGGCGTTCGCGGCGGCGACCATCCGATGATCGGCCGATGACCACGACGCGCACCCGTCGCCAGCGGGTCCGATCCTCCTGGACGAGCCTGTTCGGCGTGGTCCCCGACAAGGGACTGCATCGTCGCCCCACCGAGATCATCAGGATGTTCGTGGGCCTGCTGCTCCTCGGGCTCGGCACGATCACGGCGCGACGCGTGTCCTCCTTCGAACGATCGGTGCACGATCTCGTCGTCGCACTGCCCTCGCCGCTCACCACCTCGTTGCGCTGGCTCAACACCACCGGTGCGATCGCCGCGATCGGGTTGATCGTCATCGCCGCCCTGCTGGCCCGCCGACCCCGGTTCATCGGCGGCGTCCTGCTCGTGTTCGCGCTCACATGGGCCGCCGGACGAGCCCTCGATGCGCTGATCGACGCACCCGCCGCGGTGGGACAGTCCGTCGGGCACTACCCGGTGTATCCGAACCTCCGACTGTCGACCGTGGCCGCCATCTTCTTCGTCGCCAGTCCGGAACTCACGAGACCGGCGCGTCGGATGGCCATGTTCCTGCTGGTGCTGATCTCCATCAGCCTCGCCTCGGTGACCTACGGCTATCCCACCGGCGTGGCCGGCGCCCTCGGGCTGGCCTGGTTCCTCGCCGCCGTCGTCCATCTCATCCTCGGCTCACCCGATGGTGCCCCGTCCCCGGACGCCGTGCGCTCCGATCTGGCCTCGCTGGGCATCAGCGTCACCGACCTCGCCGCCGCTCCCGACCAGAGCTGGGGTGAGAACGCCTTCCTCGGCAACGACGACACCGGCCCGATCCGCGTCGCGGTCATCGGCCGGGATGCCACCAACGCCCAGTTCCTGGCCAAGGTGATCCGCTTCGTGTGGATGAAGGACTCCGGGCCGACGGTGGCCGCCACACGCGAGCAGCAGATCGAGCATCGCGCCTATCTGCTCATGCTGGCCGAACGAGGGTCGGTGCCGACGCCGACGGTGATCGACAGCGGCCTCGTCGGCGACCGCGGCGATGTCGTGCTCGTGATGCGCGACCGTGTCGGTCGCCGGCTCACCGAACTCACAGCCGCCGAGCTCGACGACTCCGTCCTCGCCTCGGCATGGGGTTCACTGGCCTCCTTGCACGCGATCGGCGTGGCGCACGGGGCGATCGGCGCCGATCGTCTCCTGCTCGACACCACCGGCGTCGTGTCGTTCACCGATCTCGCCGATGCCGACGGACGACCCTCCGACGACGCACTCCTCCTCGACCAGGTCTCGATGCTCGTCACCCTTGGAGCACTCACCTCGGCGGAACGGGCGGTGGCCAGTGCCACCTCCGCCCTCGGCGACCCCGGGCTCATCGCCCTCCAGCCGCTGCTCGAGGTGGCCGCCCTCCCCCGCCCCACCCGGCGAGGGATCGACTCGCCCAAGAAGATCGTGCAGCAGCTCCGCGATGCCGCCGCCACCACCACCGGTTCCACTCCGCCGAAGCTCACGGAACTGCGCCGGGTCTCGCCGGCGAACATCCTGCTCTCCGCGGCCACACTCCTCGGGTTCTACCTCCTCGTCGGACAGTTCACGAAGATCGACTTCGCCACCACGTTCAACGATGCGAAGTGGGTGTGGGTCGCAGCAGTGGTGCTCATCGCCCAGCTGCCGCTGCTCGGCACCGCGATGGCGCTGCTGGGAGCGGTGAGTCGGCCCCTGCCGATGCGTCCGGTGCTGATCCTGCAGTTCGCCGACAAGTTCACCGGGCTCGTCGGCGGCGGTGTGGCCACCATGGCCATGACCGTCCGGTTCTTCCAGAAGCAGGGACTCTCACCGGCGGTCGCGGTCAGCTCGAGCCTGATGACCTCGTTCTCCTCGGGGATCGTGCAGGTCGTCGTCGTCTCGCTGGGTCTGCTGCTCGGCGACACCACCTTCCACCTCCACCACGGCAGCGGATCGGGAGACCTCACCGAGAAGCTGGCGATCGCACTCGGCGCAGTCATCGTGATCGGCCTCATCCTGCTGGCCATCCCGAAGTTCCGGCATCGTCTCACCACGCTCGTCGGACCCCATCTGGCGGCCGCACGGTCGAACTTCGCGTCCGTCGTCTCCGAGCCGCGCAAGGCGGTGCAGCTGTTCGCCGGGAACTTCATCGCACAGGTCTGCTACGCCCTCGTGCTCTGGGCCGCCCTGCATGCCTACGGACAGTCCCTCGGGCTCATGCAGCTGATCGTGATCAACTCGATCGCCTCGGTCATCGGCGGGATCGCTCCGGTGCCCGGCGGCATGGGCGTGATCGAGGCCGGCCTGATCGCCGGGTTCACCGCGGCGGGCGTTCCTGATCAGGCGGCGGTGGCGGCCACGTTCACCGCCCGCATGTTCACGGCCTACCTCCCACCGGCGTGGGGCTGGGTGGCCATGCAGTGGATGCATCGCCACGATTACATCTGAGCCACACCCACCGACTGCTCAGGTGCGCTCCTGGGACAGGAGCATCGCCTCGATCCGCTGCAGTCGATCGACCAGGGCGAGATGGCGCTCATGGGCGGTGCCGGTGTCGCCGGGTGCGTCACCGAACGAGCTGGCGGAGGAGTCACCGGACGTCTCCCCGGCCGCAGCGGCGTCCGGACCGGAGCCGGCACCGCCCGCCGCGTCCCCAGCCGTGGAGTCGCCCTCAGACGCTGCCGAGCGTCGAGCGGCCGCCTGCTCGGAGAAGCTCGCCGCGATCTGGGCGGTGACCACCGCGACCGTGGTGAGTCCGACCGCCATGATGCAGACCGCCACGATCCGACCGGCGACGGTGACCGGCGTGTAATCGCCGTAGCCGACGGTGGAGACGGTGCAGGCGGTCCACCACAGGGCGATCGGGAAGCTCGTGATGCTGGCCCCCTTGGCGCCGCTCTCGAACACCACCACGAGAAGGGCCCCGTTGATGACGAGCAGGAGCGCCACTGCGAGGAATCTCCCGAGGCTCCCCCGACGGAACATCGATCGCAGCAGTCGGAGACTGAACACCAGGCGGAAGGGAGGGACGAGCGCTGCCAGCACCCCGAACGGATGGGTGATGAGATACCGACCGGGTCGACCGGACAGCCACGACCGGATGCCGATGTCGAGGGCGAAGACGACCGAGAGACCGATGCGGGCAGAGATCCAGAGTCCGCGGTACGAACTGAACCTCAGCATCGCCGTGATCGGCACGAAGCTCAGCCAGATCGTGGACAACGCAAAGAGATCGAGCGGGAGCTGTGTGCGGGCCGTCCAACGGTCGACGCGCGGGTTCCACACATCGGGCTCGGAACGACGACGGGTCATCATGTCTCGCACCATCCGATCGCCCCGGCTGTCGGATCAGCGGCCATCGGAGGCCTCAGTCCGCTCCGCCACACGCTCGGCGGCTTCGGTGCGCCAGCGACGCTGATCGATCTTGCCGTTCGGACCGCGCCCCAGCGACGGGACCACGAAGATGTGCCGTGGCACCTTGTAGGCCGCGAGACGGTCGCCCAGCGCCGCCAGGAGCGCACCCTCGGACGGCTCGGAACCCCAACTCGGTTCCACCACGGCCACCACCATCTCCCCGAAACGCGGATGGGGTACGCCGACCACCACAGCATCGGCGACGGACGGATCGAGCTTCAACCCCTCCTCGACCTCCTCGGGGAACACCTTCTCGCCGCCGGTGTTGATGCAGCTCGAACCCCGACCGAGGAGCCGGATGGTGCCGTCGGCATCGACCGTGGCGTTGTCACCGGGGGTGATCCAGCGCCGATCGCCGATGACGCGGAAGGTCCGGGCGGTCTTCTCGGGATCGCCGCGGTACCCGATCGGGCCGCGTCCGCCGATGGCGACGAGCCCGATCTCACCGGAGCCCGGCTCCACCGGGGTGCCGTCGTCCCGGATGACCCGGGCGTCCGGACCGAGCTTGAATCCGGCCGTGGATGCGGTGCGCTTCGATGAGGAGATCGAACGGGCGAGGCCCACGGCCTCGGAGGATCCGAGCGTGTCGACGCACAGGGCCTCGGGCATATGGGCGATGAGACCCTCCTTCACCGGGGCCGACCACATGACTCCCGAGGAGAGGATCACCCGCAGCGTCGAGACGTCCCAGCGGGTCGGCTCTGCGTCGAGCGCATCGAGGAGCGGCCGGGCGAAGGCATCACCGACGATCGAGAGGTCGGTGACCCGATGGCGGGAGATGGTGTCGAGCAGTTCGACGACATCGAACCGGGTGCCCTCGCACAGGACCACGACGCCACCGGTGCCGAGCATGCCGAAGGCCGAGAAGGCCGCGGTTCCGTGCATGAGCGGTGCAGCCGGGATGACACTTCCCCGCAACTCGCCCACGGGAGGAAGGGTCGCGGCCACGTCGTCCACACCGCCCTCCTCGGGGTAGCGGACAGAAGCGGTGCGGTTCAGGACGGCGAAGAGATCGTCCTGACGCCACATGACGCCCTTGGGATGTCCGGTGGTCCCGCCGGTGTAGAGCATGAAGAGATCGTCGCCCGAGCGATCGACCTCGGGCACGGGACCAGCGGCGGCGAGGGCCTGCTCATAGGGCACCGCCCATCCGGGGCATGGCCCGGAGGCGTCGTCGACCCAGAGCCACAGACGGACCGCCGGGACAGCTGCGCGCAGCTCCTCGATGCGATCGGCGAACGTGCCGTGGAACACCACCGCCTCGGCCTCGGCGTCGACCCAGAGATAGCGCAGCTCATCGGACACATAGCGGTAGTTGGTGTTGACCGGCACGAGTGAAGCCTTGAAGCAGGCGTAGAGGGTCTCCATGTACTCGGCGCTGTTGTGGAGGTAGCAGGCGACGCTCGCCTGCCGCTGCAGACCGGAGGCCAGCAGCACCGAGGCCAGCGAGGCGCTCCGCCGCTCGAACTCCCGCCAGCTGGTGACGGCCTCGCCGCGCACGAGTGCGGGCAGGTCGGGCTGCAGTGCGGTGATCGCATCCCACACATCGGCGAAGTTCCAGTTCGACACGTTCAGGGCCTTTCGGTTCCCGGTTCCACCGGGGGTGTCTCGTTCACGACGCGGGGAGCACGACGGGAGGGAGCGGGTGACGGAACACCCGGGCGGCGTTCTCACACAGGATCGCCCGGAGCTCGTCGACCGGCAGATGACCATAGACCTCCGCCACCAGCTGCTGGGTGTGTGGCCAGGTGCCGTCACCGTGGGGATAGTCGGTCTCGAACATGATGTTCTCCACCCCGATGCGATGGCGCGTGGTGATCGTGGAGGGATCGTCGAGGGTGCAGAACCAGAAGTTCCGCTGCAGCACCTCTGCGGGGCGGGTCTCCCAGCCGAGCCCGTACCCGGATCGATCCACGAGGTTGTCCAAGCGGTCGAGCAGCATCGCCACCCAACCGATACCACCCTCGGACATGGCGATCTTCAGCGTCGGATACCGCAACGGGTAGCCGGACCACAACCATTCGGCGCAGGCCGCCAGCGAGAGCTGTCCGAACATGGTGGCGCCGAGCTGCAGCGCCGGAGCGGCTTCGGGGCTCTCGTAGCCGCCCGAGGACCCGACATGGAGGGCGATGACCGTATCGGTCTCGACACAGGCCTCGATGATGGGATCCCAGTACCCGGTGAACAGCGACGGGAGCCCGAGACGATGGGGTCGTTCGGGGAGCGTCACGGCGACGAAACCTCGCGCTGCGTTCCGCCGGATCTCGGCGGCGGCGAGCTCCGGATCGGCCAGATAGGTGATGCCCATCGGGATGATCCGATCGGGATGCGGCCCCCACCATTCGTCGTGCATCCAGTCGTTCCAGGCCCGGGTCGTGGCGAGGCCGAGCTCACGGTCGTCAATCTCGGCGAAGACCCGACCGCAGAAGCCGGTGATCATCGACGGGAAGTTGAGCGAGGCCCATACCCCGTTCAGATCCATATCGCCGATGCGCGCCTCGATGTCCCAGCAGCCCCGACGCATGTCGGCGAAACGGGTCGGCTCGAGGTTCCGCATCGACTGTTGTCGCCCGGCCACGGCGTTCATCCCGACCTGGGTGAACCGACGTCCCTCGAACTCCCACACCTCGAACCCGCGATCATCGACGATCACCTTCGGCGCCCGGCTCTGGAGCGCAGCGGGCAGTCGGCCCTCGAACATGGCGGGAGGCTCGACGAGATGGTCGTCGACGCTGATGATGGTGAACCGCTGCTCGGCGGGTTCCGGATCCGGCAGCAGCAGCGAGTGCATGTCGCCCGAGTTCGTCCCATCCGATGCCGATGCCATGGCGAGATCGTACGTTGCGCCCTCGGTGGGCGTGTCCTGCCTGCAGGAGGGCGTGACCCGTGGCCCCGAACGCCCACTGGTACCGTCGGGCCGTGCTCGAGCCCGCTGCGACCACCGCCGAGCGTCATCGGATGCCGCATCTTCCCGCGCTCGACGGACTCCGCGGTCTCGCCGTCATCGGCGTGCTGTTGTTCCACTCCGGGTTCGACTGGGCCAAGGGCGGGTACCTCGGCGTCTCGACCTTCTTCACGCTGTCGGGTTTCCTCATCACGAACCTGCTGGTGCGCGAATGGGACACCGCAGGCTCGATCCGACTCGGCGGGTTCTGGACCCGACGGTTCCGCCGACTCCTCCCCGCCGCCGTGGTCACGATCGCCATCACTGGAGTCGTGTTCTGGCGGCTCGGCACCCCCGAACAGGTGCAGAACCTGCGTCTCGACATGCTGGGGGCCCTCGGTTACGTCGCCAACTGGCGCTTCCACTTCGCCGGCACGAGCTACGGCTCGCTGTTCGCAGCGCCGAGTCCCCTGCAGCATTTCTGGAGTCTCGCCATCGAGGAGCAGTTCTACCTGTTCTTCCCGCCGATCGTCATCGTGCTGACGCGCTTCGGGGGTCGTCGCCTGCTCGCCTCGGTCGTCGCGATCGCGACGGTCTGCTCGGTCGGGCTCTGCATCCTGCTGCGCCACGGGCCCGACCGTGTGTACTACGGCACCGACACCCGTGCCGCGGAGCTCCTCATCGGTGTCCTGCTGGCGATCTGGTGGTCGGGACGCAGATCGGCGTCGGACGACGGACTCCGCTCCGACACCACATCACGCTCGGCGGCGGTGGACCTCGTCGGGCTCCTCGCGCTCGGGGCCATGTTCTTCGCCTGGTACCGGGTGAGCGAGACCTCCCAGTGGCTGGCACGAGGAGGGTTCCCGCTCTACGCACTGTGCACCGCTGTGATCATCTACGCCGGCACGAGAAGAGGTGTGGTCACCGCACTGCTCTCGAACCGGGTGCTGCGATGGGCCGGGCTCATCTCGTACGGCCTGTACCTCTACCACTGGCCGGTGTTCCTGGTGCTCGACCGGAAGCGGATCGGCTGGTCCCCGTGGCCGCTGTTCGGCCTTCGGATGGTCGTCACCATCGCCATCGCACTCCTTTCGTACCGCCTGCTCGAGATGCCGGTTCGTCGGGGGCGCATGTTCACCACCGGTCGATCGGCGCTCACCGCCGGAGTCTCGTTCGCCCTCTGCACCATCCTGCTGGCGGTCGTGCTCACGCTCAGTCCCCCGGCCGGGAAGCTGGCGTTCGCCGATGTCACCATCGGCGACACCAGCGCATTCTCCGGCCAGGGCGTCCCCGACCAGACCCCGGCGGCCGGGGCGCCGCGAGCAGTCGTGGTGCTCGGGGATTCCGGCATGGTCGATGAGCAGGTCGCTCTCGAGGCGGCCTTCCATGCGGCGGGCACCGGCCATATCGAACGAGCCGCCGGCCCCGGTGTGGGCCTGAGCCTCCCCCTCGCCTGGCGCGAGGACTGGAAGGGTCTCATCGACCGGGTCGACCCCCAGATCGTGGTGGTCATGCTCGGCGGATGGGACATGCGATACATCTACGAGAACGGTGATGCCGCCTATCTCGGGCTCATCGGTGAGGCCGTCGACATCCTCTCGGCCCGCGGAGCGAAGATCCTCTGGCTCCCGATGCTGCCCGGCGGCACCCATGTCTGGAAGACCGTCGACGACCACAAGGTCGACGAACTCATCGCATCACTCCCGGCGCTCCATCCCGGCGTGGTCTACGCCCCCGATGTCACCGGATCACTCATGCTCCCCGATGGAACCTACGGACGCAGTTATGTGGACGACTCGGGGCACACCGTCCTGCTGCGCAAACCCGAGGGCTGGCATCTGTGCCAGGAGGGTGCTGCCCGACTGGCGCAGGCGATCCTGGACGCCTCGGTGGAGCTGGGACTCTCCCCGCCCGCATCGTCGCCATGGAAAGATGGCGACTGGAGATCCGCCGCCAACTTCGATGATCCGCACGGCGCCTGTCCACGTTGAATCCCCTTCGATCCGCCCCGTCGCGGATCACCTCCGTTAGGAACTCCGCGAGCCGCATGACCACCACCGACCCATCGACGGCCGACGCGGACGGCTCCCCCTCCGGAACGGGATCCCCGACCCATCACGACAACGGAGGCCTCATGCGGACCGTCCGGTGGGCCCGTCGATGCTGGCTGGGCCTGACCCTCGCAGCTGTCGCGTACATCCCGCTGCTGCTGTCATCACCGGGCCGGATCTCGGCGGACACCAAGGCCTACCTGTACCTCGATCCGGGACGACTGCTCGACCGTGCCTGGCTCATGTGGAACACCCATGTCAACGGCGGCACCGTCGTCCACCAGAACATCGGCTACATGTTCCCGCTCGGTCCCTACTACTGGCTGATGCGATTCGTCGGGGTGCCCACATGGATCGCCGAGCGCCTCATGTTCGGCACCATCCTGTTCGCCGCCGGGTACGGCACGGTCTGGATGCTGCGCCGCCTCGGCCTGCGAGGCCCGGGCGTGGCGGTGGGCGGCTTCGTCTACATGCTGAGCCCGTACATCCTCGCCTACTTCGGTCGCACCTCGGTCATCCTGCAGCCCTGGTCGGCGCTCCCGTGGATCATCGGCCTGCTGTTCGTGGCGCTGAAGGAACGCACCTGGAGGGCCCCGGTCCTCATCGCCCTCATCATCACGGTGATGTCGGGCACCAACGCCAGTTCCGTGGTGTTCGTGCTGGTGGCACCGGCGCTGCTCGTGCCGTACATGATCTGGGTGACCCATGAGGTCCGTCTGCGCGACGCCCTGCGCACCGTGGTCCGGGTGGGCGTGGCCACCATCCCCGCCCAGCTGTGGTGGGTCGCCGGCCTCAGCGTCCAGGGCCGGTTCGGGCTCCCGATCCTGCAGCTGACCGAGACGGTGAAGACCGTCGCCGAGACCTCCACCGGATCCGAACTGCTGCGCGGACTCGGGTACTGGTACTTCTACGGACGCGACGGTCTGTCGCAGTGGACGGGTTCGAGCACGCTCTACACGCAGAACGTGCTGATGTTCGTCGTCGGGTTCATCCTCCCCACGCTCGGGCTGCTCGGCGCGATGCTCGTGCGCTGGCGCTATCGCGCCTATTTCCTCGTGCTCATCGTGGTCGGACTCGTCGCCGGACTCGGCACCTACCCCTACGACGATCCCACCCCGTTCGGATCGATCATCAAGGAGACCACGAAGACCGCAGCTGGCCTCGCCCTGCGCAACTCGTCGCGGGCCCTCCCACTGCTCGTGCTCGGACTGGCGGCGCTCCTCGCCGCCGCCGTCGGACCCGCCACCACGGCCATCGCCGCCCGACTGCCGCAGCCCCGTCGCTCACAGGTCGGACCAGTGCTCGCCGCGGCGCTGATCCTGATCGCGGCTCTCGCCCTCCCCCCGCTCTGGACGGGTGGCCTCATCCAGTCCGATCTCCAGTTCCCCGATCCGCTCCCCCAGTACTGGACCGACGCCGCGAAGGCCATCGATGCCACCACCGATGGTTCGCGGGTGCTCGAACTCCCCGGCACCGATTTCTACGCCTATCGCTGGGGCCTGACCCAGGATCCCATCACTCCCGGCATCACCGACCGTCCATGGGTCGGTCGTGAACTGACGGCGTACGGCACCCCGCCGGGGGTCGATCTCATCCGGGCGCTCGACACCCCCATCCAGGAGAGCGTGTTCCAGCCCGGCTCGGTGGCGCCGATCGCCAGACTGCTCGGCGCCTCGGATGTGCTGCTGCGCATGGACACCCAGTACGAGCGCTACCACGCCCCTCGACCCGCTGATCTGTGGGCGCAGTTCGGGGGCGACAAGGGACTCCCGGCGCTCGGTCTCGCCGCTCCGCGCACCTTCGGCCATCCCACACCGTTCCTCCCCGATCCCCGGCAACCGACCGTCGACGAGTACGAACTCGCCCGTTCCACGACCGCCTCTCCCAACCCTCCGCTCGCGCTGTACCCGGTGTCGGGGGCCCGCTCGATGGTCAGGGCCGAACCCACGGCCGGGTCCCTGCTCGTCTGGGGTGACGGCTCCGGACTCGTCAACGCCGCCGGAGCAGGTCTGCTCGACACCAGCGGAGCCATCGTCTACGCCTCGACGATCGACACGCATCCGACGCTGCTGCCGTTCCTGCGCGCCGGACAGCCATCGCTGCTGATCACCGACACGAACCGTCGTCAGGGTTCGCGCTGGGGAACCACCCGGGAGAACACCGGCGCCACCGAGGCAGCTGGGTCGGTCCCGCTGAGGGTCGATCCCCGCGACACCAGACTCGCCACCTTCCCGGGAACGGATGACTCCTTCCACTCCGTGGCCGAGTACGGCCCCGATGTCGCCGACATCCGCGCCACCCGCTACGGGGTCGACGGGGCCTATTCGATCGGCGCCCGTCCGGCCAACGCCATCGACGGTGATCCGCGCACCGCCTGGATCGTGGGCGACTCCAAGGAGGTCGTCGGCGACTACCTCCGCATCGACTACCGACATCCCATCACCGCCGATCACATCGACGTCGCCCAGCTCCAGGGCAATCGCTTCATCACCCGGCTCAGCGTCCTGCTCGACGGCGCCGTGGACACCACCGTCCGCCTCGACGACTCCTCCTTCGTGACGCCGGGACAGCGCATCGACCTCGGCGGCATGCGCACCTTCAGCACACTCTCGTTGCGCATCGATGACGCGAGCGTCACCCATCTCGTGTCCTTCTCGGGTGTGTCCGATGTGGGATTCAAGGAGGTCACCGTGCCGGGGGTGACAGCCACCGAGTGGATCCGTGTCCCCTCCGCAGGTGTCGCAACGTTCGGCAGCCCCACGAGTCCAGTCAGTTTCCTGTTCACGAGGCTCCGGGCCAATCCGCTCGAGGGGTACCGACAGGATCCCGAACTCCACATCGCCCGCATCTTCACCTCGCCTCGTGCCTCGGGCTATCTGCTGCGTTCGACGGCCCGCGTCTCGGGCACCGCCCCGTCGCAACGGATCGATGCCTTCATCGGTCGTCCCGGGACCGACCAGGGATACGCCGCCGTCGACGGCGACCTCTATCTCTTCGGCGACCTCGGCGCCCGACCCTCCAGCGCCCTCGACGGCGACCTCGCGACCGCATGGGTCACGCCCTTCGGCCCCCAGATCGGCAGCAGCTTCACCATCCACCAACCCTCGCCCACGCCCATCGATCACCTCCGGCTCAGCGTGATCGCCGATGGTCGCCACTCGATCCCGACCTCGCTGCGCCTCACCGCCGATGACGGTTCCGTGCATCTGGTCGATGTGCCGGCGATCTCCGACTCAGCCGAACCCGGAACAATCGCCACGGTCGACATCCCAGTCGAGCCCTTCACCGCGACATCCCTCGACGTCGCCATCGCCGCCGAGCGGTACGTCGACACCAAGGACCCCTTCACGGCCCGTCCCCATGCGCTCCCGATCGCGATCGCCGAACTCGGCCTGCCCCATGTCGTCGGCCCTGTGCCCGCGCAGCTCCCATCGATCTGCCGCTCGGGGATCATGTCGGTCGATGGCGGCGATGTACCCGTCCGCATCGTCGGCAGCACCGCCGACGCCCTCGCCCGACAGCCCCTCGAGGCCGTGCCCTGCGGCGACGGCGTCCTCGCTCTCGACACCGGTGACCACACCTTCAGTTCCACCAACGGACTCGACACCGGGATCGACATCGACCAGACCTCCCTTCGCTCAGTGGTGCCCGGCAGCACGATCCCGGCGAGCGCCGGCCCAACAGCAGCTGCGTCCTCCTCGCTGCCGATCATCGAGTCCGACCCCACCGGGAGGCTCTCCTACCGGGTCACGAGCACCGATGGCCTCACCCCCTACTTCCTCGTCCTCGGTCAGTCCCTCTCCGATGGATGGACCGCCCGTCTCCGTGGCGGCGCCTCGCTCGGCGCACCCACGCTCATCGATGGGTTCGCCAACGGCTGGGTCATCGATCCCGCTGTCGTGGGATCCTCCGTCGTGATCGACCTCGAATGGAAGCCCCAGAGCTCGGTCACGATGGCGCTGCTGATCTCGGCGTTCTGGCTGATGCTCCTGCTCCTCGTCGCCGGCTGGTCGCAGCTTCGACGAGCCCGTCGACGCGAGCACAGCGTCACCGTCTCCGATGCTCCCGAGCCGGTCGCCGATCACCTCCGCTGGTCAGCACGCGGCTCGACGGTCGCCACCGTCAGCGCCGTCGTCGTCAGTGGTGCGCTCGCCGCATTCATCGGCGGGTTCGCCGTCGGGGCTGCCGTCACCGTCCTCGCGGCGGTCGCCGCCTCGCGTCCCGGCGCCCGTGCCGTGCTGGTGGCAGCGACGCTGCTGTCGATGGTCGGTGTGGTCGGGCTCTACATCGTGCTGCAGCTGCGTCGGCACATCCCCTCCGGAGTGGAGTGGGTGTCCGGGTTCATGTTCGCCCCTCAGCTGACGCTGATCGCCGTGTTCTGTGTGGTGGCCGAATCGCTGCTGCGCCTTGCGTCTCGGATCCGGCCGAAGAGCCACACGAGCGCCAGCGCCGCCAACCAGAACAACGCCGGTTCACAGGTCACCCGGTAACGGTTGTTGCCGAAGCCCAGCACCGCGACCATCACCACGAGCGCCGGCCACAGCAGCACCACATAGAGCGTGAGGCGGCGGCGGACGGCGAGCACGAGCCCGACCACTGCGAGCACTGCGACCACGTAGTACTCCCCCAGCGACACCAGCGAGGCATTCAGATCGCGACCCTCGACGACGACGTCGTACTTCGCGGTCTGGATGGGGCCGAAGAGGTTGAACATCCGCAGCACCCGCACCGGCACGGCGACCGTGAGGAACCGGGTGCGATGGGAGGAGATGTAGTCGAACGCCTGGTGGCGTCGGAGGACATCACGCTGTGATTCATCGGGGATCGCATCGACCGAGGTGGCGGGCTCGATGCCGCCGCAGTAGAGCTCCCAGTACCCGAGCTTGTCGCCGTAGTAGGTGGCGTCACAGTTCGTCTGGGCGAGGGTCGTGCCGGTCTGGCTCAGGATCATCGGCTCGGCGAAGGCGGTGAGGTTGCGGGCGATCCACGGCGCCAGCACGACCGCCATCACCAGTGCTGCGAGCGCCCCATGGCCGAGCGTGCGCCGACATGGGAACCGCCGCACGACGAGGGCCCCGAGCAGCACCAGCGGGGTGTAGATGATGAGCTCCGCCCGCAGCAGACCCCCGACGCCGGCCAGCACCCCGAGGAGCACGGCGAGCGGGAGGGTCGGACGACGCCACCAGCGGACGGCGACGATCGTGGCGATCGGCACGAACACCACCACGAGGCTCTCACTCATCAACGAGGCGTCGTTGAGGATCAGGAAGCCGTAGATCGCACCGATCGCCGCGGCGATGAGTCCCTCGGAGGAGCCGAAGAGTTCGCGACCCGCCAACCCGATGAGACCCACACCGAGGGCCCCGAGAAGCACGCCGAGCAGTCGCTGCTGGTTCGGGGTGTCCACGCCGAGGAACCGTGCACCGGCGAGCACGACCGTCCATGCGGGCGGATGCGACATCGTGGGCTGCTCGAGGCCCGGCGGCAGCTCGACGGTGATCTGCTGGCCGAAATGCTCGAGCTCGCGCCGCTCGGTGCGGTCCGGGTAGCCCTCGAGGTAGCGGAACGGGTCGATGTAGCCATGTCCCTCGGCCATCAGCGTCGCCGTCTCCGAATAGAACAGGGCATCACCGGTGGGCGGACGATCCCACTGGGTGAGGGCGAGGTTGGTCAGGCGGGCACCGAAGGCCACCATGACGATGAGCCCGAGGATCAGCCAGAAGCGCCGCCGATCCATGGGTCTCGGTTCGGGGCGGACGATGGCTGACACAGATGCGCAGACTAGGACGCCGTGGACCACCCCGTCCGGAGCGCCCGGCCTGCTGGGCGCCACCGCATCGACGGCAGGACCGGACCGGTCAGTAGGCGTCGAAGTCGAGGAACTCGAACGCGCTCAGTTCGAAGTGCTGTTCGACGAACCCATCGTGATGGCGATGGAGCACCAGCGACAGCGGCGACGGCATCCGTGACTGCGGCAGCGGGAGGCCCCGGTACCGGACCCATGGGGTGCGACCCCAATGGATCACGAACGGGGTCCGATGGGTCCGGGCCACCGTGGCGGCGACGCGTCGGCCCGACACCGGTCGGGTGATGGGGCGACGGGCGAGGGTCTTGAGCACGACGCCGAAGGGCGTTCCGGCCACGCGGGTCCGGGTGGAGATGACCACCAGGTCCGGTGCGACATGCACCCAGTACCGGAACTCGGGGCGAGCCAGCCGCCAGCGCAGGAGTTCCGGGGTCCACAGCGGCGCGAAGCCCGGTGCAGCTGGTCGGATGAACCCCTGCGGGGCGATCTCGTCGAGCGCAGGACCCTCGAGGTACGCGGTGTCCGTCTCCGCAGCTGTGAACCCGCCGCCCGATGCGCCGGGGAAGCACAGGGTGACAGGCAGCGGATCCAGTGCTCGCCAGCCGAGGGTCGAGACCATCCGGGGAGCCGAGTTGGCGTTGGCCACCCCGAGGATCCCGTCGTGCCCGAGTTCGATGGCGCGGGCGTAGGAGTCCTCGACCGTGCGCCGGAACACACCGCCACCGCGGGCCGATGGCGAGACGGCGAGATCGACGCCCACGCCGAGCACCGCACTGCGTCCGTCGCCGGACTCGAACCGCTGGGGCACGAGCGCATAGTTGCCGAGCCGCCGATCGCCGTCCTCGACGTTGCCGACAGCGGCCGGCCCCACCGGGTTGGCCTCGTAGTACCAGCGGAGCGAGTCCACGGTGAGCGGATGCTCGTGGCCGAACACCTCGTTGAGGAGTGCCGCGGTGCGGGCGAGCTCTGCGTCGCCGAAGCTCACACCACGACCCCGTCGGAGGATCGTCGGCGTCGGGAGATGGCATCCCAGATCGCATCGAAGGCGATCGCCGAGAACATCACGATGGAGATCTCCGCCGCCGTGCGATAGCGGATGTTGCCGAAGGTGGTGGCGGCGGTGAAGGTGACGAGGCCGGCCCACAGGGCGAGGACCAGCACCGGCTCACGACGGCGCCACTGGATGACCACACCGGCCAGCACGAAGGGCATCAGGACCACGTACTGCCAGAAGCCGATCCAGGCCGGCACGGCGGGTCGACGCTCGACGATCTCGGTGCGCATCTGGTCGATCGGCTGATACACGCCCCACATCCGGCCGATCCGGGCCGGCACCACGACGGTGATGAGTCGGGTCGTATGACTGCGGATGTACTGGAGCGCCTGTTCGCGCACCACCTTGTCGCGCTGGGATTCATCGAGCAGTTCGCCGTTGGGACCGTAGGGCTGCGTGCGGCTGCCGCAGTACAGGTACCACCCACCGATGTGATCACCGTGCTCGTCGCCGTAGTACGTGAGGTCGCAGTTGGCCTGTACGAGCACGGTGCCGGCCCCATCGGACAGGGTGAGATGCTCCTTCATCACGAGATTGTTCCGGATGACCCACGGGGCGAGTGCAGCGATGCACACCAGACCCATCACGCCGTACGTGGTGAATCGGCGGGTCCAGGGGATGCCCGACCGAAGCAGCGCCACCGCACCGATGATGGGCATGAACAGCAGCAGCTCGGCCCTCGACAGGGCGGCGAGTGCACCGGCGAGCGCGAACCACACCCCGTTGCGCATCGTCGGAGATCGCCAGAACCGCAACCCGAACAATGTGGCGGCGAAGGCCATCACGATCGCTGCGGTCTCCGACATCAGGACGATGTCGTTGACCCAGACGTTCGCGTACACCGCGGTGATGAATGCGGCGATGAGCCCCAGCCGTTCGCTGCGCAGTTCCCGTCCGAGCAGACCAGCCAGCACGATGGCGCAGACGCCCAGCAACGCCGACGCCACCTTGTGCGATGTGGCCGAGCGCATGCCGAGCTTCGAGAATGCGGCGAGATACAGCACATAGACCGGCGGATGACCGGCGGTGGGCTCGACATGTCCGACCGGGACGGTGACTGTCCTGGTCTGTCCGTCGGCGAGGGTGATGGTCTCCTCACTGCCGTAGAGGTACCGGAACGGATCGATGAACCCCTTGCCATCGGCGAGGAGGTTGGCTGCCTTGTGGTAGTAGATCGCGTCGCCGCCGAGCTTGGAGTCCTGCTCGGCGATGATGAACCCGATCCGGATCCCGAATCCGAGCAGACAGATGAGGGCGAGCAGGAGCGCGAAGCGCGAGGGTCGGCGAGCGGTCATACGTCGGCCCGACGGCGCAGGCGACCCTGCAGCGGCGCCCGCTGCCCGGGATCAGCCGCCGGCTCGAACACCGGGAGGTCGGTCAACGAGGCCACGACCTCTCGCAGCGGCGGACCGACAGCGTCGCGCAGCGAATGCTCGACCCGTTTGAGCATCCCGGCGCGGTTGATCCAGCCGATCCGGCTCACGAGCCAGCCCCCGTGCTCATAGACGTAGAACTCCTCGTCGGGGTCGAACTCCCATGGATGGCAGTAGGTCCAGAGCACGGAACCCTCGGGGGCGTCGCGCACCCCGCGACGGCGGACATAGGAGGGAAGCACCCGCATGTAGGCACCGCCGAGGTAGGGGATATGCATCCCGAGCAGGGACACCACCGGACACGGGATCTCCACGAGGCCCTGGGGCCAGCGGAACGGGGTCATGGGTGTGCCCGGCCAGCCGTACATGAGCGTGGCCACGGGGAGGATGCTCGAGGAGTAGGTGAAGCCGATGTCGGCGAGCACGTCGAGGGCCCAGCTGGTCTCCGGGATGATCGAGAACTGCGGCGCACGGAACCCGGAGATCTCCTGACCGGTGAGCTCCTCCAGGATCTCCTTGGCGCGGATCGTCTGCTCATGGAAGCGGGTCTCGCCGAGCAGATCGATGGGCGTGTGCTGGTAGCCGTGCACGGCGACCTCATGTCCCAGTTCGGTGATGCGGCGCATGAGGCGGGGTTCCCGGGCCGCCACGTCGGCGACGCAGAAGATCGTGCCCCTGATGTCCTTCTCGGCCAGCCGGTCGAGGACGAGCGACGTGGCGTACTCGACGCGGGATTCCTGGGTCGGCGACGTGCGGAGGTCTTCGAAATCGAGGGTGAACGTCACCGGTGGGGCCATCGCCGAGAGTCTAGGAGAGGGTCCCCTGCCCCGATGGTGTGCCCCCGGCCGCGGCACCGGTGTTCGGGATGGCTGCGGCCGACGTCGGCACCGCAGAGGTGCCGATGCCGAGGATCTCCTCGGTGAGCCAGGTCCTCCAGAGCTCGGCCGAGCCGTTCTCGTCGAGGTGACTGCCGTCCGGTCGCATCCGACGATTGTCGGGTTCCGTCGCCATGTGTCCTGCGTAGTCGACGATCGTCATCCACGGCCGGGTGGCCGCCACCTCCTCGAGCAGCTGCGTGTAGCGCTCGAAGCGAGGATTGGGCCCTCGATCGATCTTCGGCGGCAGGGTGAGCCAGGCCACATGTGCAGCACCGGCCTCATGCAGCGCATCGGCCGCCCCGCTGATCTCGCCGCGGAGCCAGTCGTCATAGAGCGGCTCGCCCACCGTGTGATAGCCGTCGCCGAGGGCCGGCACCTTCCGACCGGCGGCGTCCCAGTTGCCGGTGAGCACCACCGCCACATCGACCCCACCGGCGGCACGCACCGCATCGGGCCAGTTCGTCGTCCAGTCACAGAAGTCGAACGCCGGCATCGACGGCATCGTGGGGTTGTCGCCGCTGCCGGAATCCCCGCGGACGAGTCCCCCACGCCCCAGCGGACACCACACCCTCGACCAGCCGCCGGCATCCCGGATGCGCGGATCACCGGCACCGATCGACGAGGCCAGCATCACGGCCGTGGAATCACCGAACACGGCGACCGACACCGGGTTGGCGGCGGTGCCCTTCGGGGCAGTGGGGTCGGCGGGCACCACCGGCGCCACCTTGGCAGCTCCGGCCTCGAAACGACGCTGGGCTGCTGCGAAATCGATCTCGGAGGCGGGAGCGGGCACGGTCGTGCCGTAGATCGAGCCGACCAGCACGGCCACGGTGAGCGCCGTGGCCCACGGTGCGAATCGTCGCAGCGTGATCCGACGCACCCGGATCGGCTCCTCGAACAGCCGCAGCGAGATCGGTGCCACCGTGAACGACACTGCGAGCACCAACCATGGCTGGAGCCACGTGGGAAGGCCCGTGTGGAGCAGGGCGATGTGCAGCGGCCAGTGGATGAGATACACCCCGTAGGAGATCGAGCCGATCCAGACCAGCGGCCGGATCGACAGCGTCCGGAACATCGATGGCGACCAGATCGCGGCGATGATCACGAGCGCGGCGAGCACCGCCAGACCCGTGAGGCCACCGCGGTAGTAGGCCTCGGTACCGAGTGAGCTGCGGAACGCCAGCCACGCGAGCGATCCGAGGGCGAGGAAGCCGACCACCCCGGTGAGACGACCGAGGAGATCGTGGCGCAGGGTGGTGGAACGGGATCCCACGACGACGGCGACGAGCGCACCGATGAAGAACTCAGCCGATCGCGTGAAGGTCGAGTAGTAGATGACCGTGGCATCACCGGCGTTGGCCAGAGTGACCATGAAGGATCCGGCGATGAACAGGGCGAAGGCCACGGCGAGCAGCTGCGGACGTCGCCGCAGGAACCACACGACCAACGGGACGACCAGGTACACCTGCTCCTCGATGCCGAGCGACCAGAAGTGCGCGACCGGCGAACCCTCATGGGCCCCGTAGGTGGTGCCGGTCAGCAGGAAGCGCCAGTTCGCCACCTCGAAGAACGACGCCAGGATGTCGATGGCGATGGATCTGGTCATCCAGACGAATCCCAGCCAGACCACCGTGACGCCGGCCAGCACGGCGGTCGAGGCGGGCCACAGTCGACGGAACCGGCGGGCGAAGAACGCCCGGAGATCGACGGTGCGGTGCTTGGCGATCTCGCCGAGCAGACCACGGGTGATGACGAAGCCCGAGAGGGCGAAGAAGATGGGAAGACCGACGAGTCCGCCGGGCAGGAAGTCCGGCCAGAGATGGAACACCAGCACCGGGATGAGCGCCAGGCCCCGCAGGCCGTCGAGACCGCGCAGACGGGTCGGGCCGGTCGACTGCTGCTCCCCCACCCCCACGCTCGTCACCCGTCGAAATGTACTGGTCACCCGGCTGGGGCCGATGTCAGCGGGTTCTGGGCCGCTGATACCTTGACCCCGTGGATGCGAGCGATCGATGGACGTCGACTTCCGCGTCCTCCTCCGATGACGCATCCGACGACACCGTCCGCTCGCAGCGCCGTCGACGCGACCGGACCTCCCGGCGACGCACCTTCGAGCATCTGCCGGTCCTCGACGGTCTCCGGGGTCTCGCCGTGGCCGCCGTGGTGCTGTTCCACTTCGCTCCGGATCAGGTTCCCGGCGGCTTCCTCGGGGTCGATGTCTTCTTCGTGCTCAGCGGATTCCTGCTCACCTCGCTCATCCTCGTCGAGCACCAGTCCACTTCGACGCTCTCGCTGAGCGGGTTCTGGAACCGCCGGATCCGCCGCCTGCTGCCGGCGGCGCTCGCCACCGTCGTGGTCAGCGTGGCCATCGCCTTCGTGCTCGAGCCCGACTACACCCGTGGCACCCTCCGGGGCGAGGCGCTGTCGGCCATCACCTATGTCGCCAACTGGTGGACGATCGGTCACGGTCAGTCCTATGCCTCGTCGTTCGGGCCGAAGTCGCCGGTGGCGCATTTCTGGTCGCTGGCCGTGGAGGAGCAGTTCTATCTGCTGTTCCCGTTCCTCGTGCTCGGGGTCGTCGCCGTGGTCGGGGTCATCCGCCGGCGCGGACTCGGCCGTCCGGAACTGCATCGCCTCTCGATCGGTCTCCTCATCGTCGCCGTGACGGGAGCGGTCGCCTCGGCCATCACCATGATCGTGATCCACACCCCGGGCACCGATCCGTCACGGGAGTACCTCGGCACCGACACGAGGGTGCAGACGATCCTGATCGGCGTCGCGCTCGCCTGCATCTGGTACCTGCTGCCCCGGTCGAGCACCGCCGGGTCGAACCGCGGTGCCCGTGCCGCCGGTGTCGCTCTGCTGCTGGCGCTGGTGGCGGCCATCGCCCTTGCTGATTTCCACAGCGACTGGCTCTACCGGGGTGGCTTCACGGTCATCGCCATCGGCGTCGCTGCACTCATCTGGGTGCTCGCCCGCCACCGCTCCCCGATCACCAACCGCATCCTCGAGAGCACCCCGATGCGACGACTCGGCGAGGTCTCCTACGGGCTCTATCTCTGGCACTGGCCAGTGCTGGTGTTCCTCGATCAGCAGCGCACCGGGCTCGACGGGCCGGCGCTGTTCCTCCTGCGGGTCGTCGTCACCGCAGCAGCCACCACGGCCTCCTTCGTCCTGATCGAGCGACCACTGCGTCGCCCACGCGGCGCACGCGACCCCATCCCGGGTTCCCCCGAGGCCCGGGCCCGGAACCGCCGGCTGCTGCAGGGCTGGGGCACGGCCTCGTTGGTGGCCGTGCTGTGCGTGCTGGTGCTCACCATCGGTCCGCAGATCCAGGGATCCACCTCCACCGCGACGCCACCATCCACCGCCAGCACGGTCGTGACCACACCGCCCGGCCAACTGCCACCCGATCTGCCCTACACGGCACTGTGGATCGGCGATTCGGTGATGTGGACCCTCGGCGGTGGCGGCCCCATCGTCTTCCCCCAGCCGAACTCGTACACCTCGCCGTTCGACCCGGCGAAGCTGATCATCTGGAACCGAGCGGTCTACCCGTGTGAGATCCTGCGCTACCCGTCGCGGTTCAACGGTCTGCTGCGGGCCCACAACTCCAACTGCGACAACAACGATTGGATCGAGGCCGAGTCGCAGCTCCATCCCCAGATCATCGTGTTCAGCGCTGTGGTGAGCGACACCTACGACCGGTACGTCAACGGCCGCCTCGTCGAGTTCGGCACCCCCGAGTTCGATCAGATGGAGCTCGACGCCCTCGATCGCACGCTGGGCCCGCTCACCGTCGGTCTGCCCCAGATCGTGCTGCTCGACCAACCGCTCCCGTTCACCGTGTACGAGCCGAACGGGCGGCCGGCGGAGAACTGGCGGGTGCTGCACATGGGCGAGCTCTTCCGCCGGTACGCAGCGACCCATGCGCGGGTCAGCGTGGTCGACCTCAAGCCGATCGTGTGCCCCACCGATCCCTGCTCGAACCACACGCCGGAGGATCAGGTGATCCGCTACGACGGACTGCACTTCTCCCAGGCGGGGATGGACCTGCTCGCCCCGGCCATCACCGATGCGATCATCGCCGCCGCCCGATCCACCGGCATCCCTCCTGTGGTCACCGAGCCGCCCAGCTCGACCGTCCCCACCCCGATCGCCCCCACCTCCGAGCTCGCCGGACCATGAGCCCGGCCCGCGACCTCCCGTCCGCTCGTGGTCGGGCCGTCTTCGGCACGCAGCCACAGGGCCGCACCTGCGTGACACACTGATATCCGCGCCCGGGCTCACCCGGCACCGTCCACCGGAGGGAGGTTCGATGACCACGACGATCGAGCAGCTCGACGACGGTGGCGCCGACCCCACCCCGGAGCCCTCGGCCCCCGCCGAGCAGGACACCACCACCGGCCAGCGGCCCGGGCGGGTGGCTCATATGCCGGCGCTCGATGGCATGCGCGGCCTGTTCGTGATCATCGGTCCCCTCGCTTATCACTTCGCCCCGTACTGGATCCCCGGCGGCATCCTCGGGATCGACCTCTTCTTCGTGCTGTCGAGCTTCCTGATCGTCACCATCCTGCTCAACGAGCACGACCGCACCGACAAGGTCGACGTGGGCAGCTACGCCTCGCGCCGGGTGCGTCGGCTGCTCCCGGCGCTGGTGGCCACGTTCATCGTCACCTCCTTCGTCACGGCATTCATCCTCGACACCTCCAGGATCCCCAAATGGACCGGCGGCATCACGGCGGCGATGAGTTATGTGGCCAACTGGCGGGAGATCTTCGCGGGCACGAACTACTTCGACGCCAGCCAGTACTCGAACCCACAGCCGTTCCGTCATGTGTGGTCGTTCGCCATTGAGGAGCAGTTCTACCTCTTCGCCCCCTTCTTCATCATCATCTGTCTGAAGTGGTTCTCGAAACGGTGGTTGACGATCCTGTCGGTCGGAGGTGCCATCGCCTCGGCGATCTGGATGTCGGTGGTCTTCGACCCCAACAACCCCCAGACGATCTCGCGGGCCTACTACGGCACCGACACCCGGGCCTTCGCACTGCTGCTCGGCATCGCCATGGCCGTGGTGTGCAACCAGTACGGGCCGCCGCGCACACGGGTCGGGCACTGGCTGACCCAGCTCATGGGTCTCATCTCCACCGGCGTGTTCCTCTACCTGATGCTCACCGTCAGCGAGAAGACCGGGTGGATGTTCGAGTACGGCGGATTCTTCCTCGTGGCCGTGCTCTCGGTGTTCATGACCCGGGCGGTGTCCATGCCGAGCGGATGGCTCCACGCCATCTACCAGAACCGATTCCTGATGTGGGCGGGTCGACTCGGGTTCGGGCTCTACCTCTACCACTGGCTCGTGTTCATCGCGATCGACAGCGACCGCTCCGCCGACAAGCCGGGATTCAACAACGCCCGCGACATGATCCTCGGGTTCGGACTCACGTTCCTGCTCGCCTGGGCGAGCTACCGCTGGATCGAGAAGCCGTTCATCAAGGGCCGTTGGCCGGGCTGGAAGCTCGTGGCCGGTCTCAGCGCGGGGATCATCATCTCGCTCACCCTGCTGCTCTACGCCAATGCGGTGCGGACGCCGAAGGTCACCGCCCTCAACGGGGTTCCGGCACAGGGCACCACACCCATCGCCCTCGGCAAGAACAGCCCGTGCGTGGCTCCTGCGGGCAGTGATCCGGTGCGCATCCTCGTGGTGGGCGATTCCGTCATGGTGCAGCTCGGCGCGGCGCTGCGGGACTGGTGCGCGTCGCATCCCGGTCAGATCATGGTCTTCTCCGATGCCGAGCTCGGCTGCGGCACCACCCGCGGGGGCGACAAGAAGTACGAGGACGGGCCCGGTCCGGTGAGCCCCGTGTGCAGCACCTGGGCCGATCCCGTCGACCCGCTGCTGGTCCCCGACCCGGACCTCGTCTCATGGGTCACGTCCGTGGACACCTACCACCCCGATGTCGTGCTCTCCTACGGCAGTCCGTGGGACACCATCGATCGACGCATCCCGCAGGGCGGCGACCAATGGCTCCGCCCCGGCGACCCCGTGTACGACGACTACATCAGATCCGAGTACAGCGAGGCGCTGTCGATCCTCTCCTCCCGTGGGGCATCGATCGCCTGGCTGAAGACCGCCCATCTCAACCGAACGAGCCCCTACAACTCCCCCGATCGCATCGACCGGCTCAACGAGATCGTGCTGCCCCTCGTGGAGGCACTCCCCCGGTCGGTGGTCATCGACTATCAGGCCTATCTCGGTCCCACCGGTGGGGCCAAGGATGTGGCCACCCGTGACGACGGCGTGCACATCCGGGCCGATCACCTCCAGACGGTGGTCGACTGGCTCGCCCCCCAGCTGATCGCCGCCAAACAGCTGCCGGCCCGCCCCGATTGATCGGAACGGGCCGGCAGGTGAAGAACGAACTGGTCGCGAGACGCTTCGCTCAGCCGCGCTTCGGGGCGTAGAGCACCTGCATGCGATACAGCAGCGCCGGACGCTCGGAGCCCACTGCGGCGATCTCCGCCTCGGTGGTGATGAGCGTGCCCTTCGGCTTGGCCTCGGCCCGCACGACGCGTGAACGGGCGTGCACCTCGGCGCCCGCCGGGACCGGTGAGAGGAACCGCAGGGACTCGGCGCCGTAGTTGACGGCGCTACCGAACCCGGAGACCGAGACAGGCATGGTGACGAGCTTCGGCATGAGGCTGAGGGTGAGGAACCCATGGGCGACCGGGCCGCCGAAGGGGCTCTCCTTCACGGCACGCTCGACGTCGACGTGGATCCACTGACGATCGCCGGTCAGTTCGGCGAAGTCGTTGATCATCTGCTGGGTGACGACCATCGAATCGCCCCACTCGCCGAAGGTCTCGGAGGCGAGGGCGTTGATCGCATCGATGTCGTCGAAGGCCACGGAGGTCATTCGGTTCTCTTTTCAGCTGCTCGGCCCGATGGCCGATGGGATGGTGGGTGCTCGGCCGGACCGAGGACCCGCCGATGGTACCGGTCGGGCGGAGACCGCATGCACGTCCATGTGGCAGCGCCACTGACAGCTTCCTACGATGGGCCCATGACCGTGCTCAGCCCCGCTTCCCTCGTCGATGATCGACTCGACCAGCTCCTCGCCGACCTGGATCCCCGCAGCTGCGAGATGATCGAGTTCCGTGGTCGCCAGTACGACCTCGGACTGGCCTGGGTGCACTTCCCCGAGGGTTCCGGCGGACTCGGTCTCGCCCCGAACCACCAGAAGGAGATCGACCGTCGCCTGAAGGAGGCGGGGGCCGCCTCGGTCGGTTCCGAGTACTTCTTCGGACTCACCATGGCCGGCCCCACCATCGTCACCCACGGCGACGATGCCACCAAGGGAGAGCGTCTCCGTCGGATGTTCACCGGTGAGGACACCTGGTGCCAGCTCTTCAGCGAGCCGGGCGCCGGCTCCGATCTCGCCGGTCTCGCCTGCCGGGCGGTCCGTGATGGCGATGAATGGATCATCACCGGCCAGAAGGTCTGGAACACCCTCGCCCATCTCGCCAACCGCGGGATGCTCGTGGCCCGCACAGATTCCGAGGCACCGAAGCACAAGGGCCTCACCTACTTCGCCCTCGACATGACCGCTCCCGGGGTCGAGGTGCGCCCCCTGCGCCAGATGACCGGCGAGGCGGAGTTCAACGAGGTGTACCTCACCGAGGTGCGGGTCCCCGACGCCGATCGCATCGGCGATGTCGGCGAGGGCTGGCGGGTGTCGATGACCACACTCGCCAACGAGCGCACCACCATCGGCGGAGGCGGGGGCGGCACCCCGCAGCCCGGCTCCGGCGCCATCGCCGAGGCCGTCAGGATCTGGAACGACGGCGAGACCGAACAGACCCCGGTGCATCGCGACCGACTCATGCAGCTGTGGGTCGAGGCCGAGGTGCTGCGACTCACCAATGTCCGCGCCTCGCAGAACCGGAAAGCTGGCAACCCCGGCCCCGAGGGATCCATCGCCAAACTGCAGTTCGCCGAGGTCAACAAGCGCATCTACGCCTTCTGCGTCGATCTCCTCGGCGCCCGGGCCCTCGTCGACTACGACTTCACGATGCGTCGCAGCGAATCGCTCGGCCTCACCGGTCCTCCCGGATCGGCCCGCAAGATGTTCCTGCGGGCACGGGCCAACTCCATCGAGGGCGGCACCTCCGAGATCCAGCGCAACATCCTCGGCGAGCGGGTGCTCGGGCTCCCCGGTGAACCTCGCCTCGACAAGGATCTCCCCTGGAGTCAGGTCCCCCGCAACTGATGCGAGTCGATCTCGACACCTCCACCGACCCCGCCGACTACTCCTTCTCGCATGACATCAGGGTCCGGTTCGCCGAGACCGATGCCATGGGGGTCATGCACCACTCCTCCTATGTGGCGTTCCTCGAGGAGACCCGGGTGGAGTACCTCCGGGCGCTCGGCCGTCCCTACGGCGATCTGCGGGCCGAGGGCCACGACCTCGCCGTCCTCGAACTCGTGCTGCAGTATCGGCGCTCGGCCCGCTTCGAGGACATCGTCACCGTGCACACCCGGGTGCGGACCATGCGGGGCGCATCGTTCCAGATGGACTACCTCCTGCTGATCGGCGACGAGATCTGTGCCTCGGGCGCCACCGTGCACGGTGTCGTGGATCAGCAGGGCCGCGCCACCCGCGCACCGGGCTGGCTCAAGGAACTGCTCACCGGCCTGCCCGGCTGAGCCTCTCGGTCAGTCGCGGAAGTTCGGCGCCCGACCCTCGGCCCGGGCCGCCACGGATTCATCCCAGTTCTTCGTGGTGAGCCGCACATAGAGCTGGGCGTTCATCTCATGGCGCATATGGGACCGGAAGCTCGTGGCCTCGAGTCCGGCGAGGGTCATCTTCTTGGTGAGCTCGATGCCGATGCGACTCAGCCCGGCGATGCGATCAGCGATCTCGAAACAGGTCGGCAGCAGCTGCTCACGGGGCACGACGCTGGTGAGGAGCCCGCAGCGCTCGGCCTCGGCGGCATCCATGTCGCGGCCGGTGAGCATCAGTTCGGTGGAGCGGCCGGCACCGATGATCCGGGGCAGCAGGAAGCTGAGCCCGAGCTCGGTGGCGGTGAGGCCGTTGTTGATCCCCGCCGCCCGGAAGTACGCCTCCGGGGAGCCGACGCGAATATCGCACGCGGCGGCAAGACAGAGCCCGCCACCGACCGCCGCGCCGTTGACGGCGGCGATCACCGGCTGGGGCATCTCCTGGATCCCGAGCACGATGTCGTCGAGCAGCTTCCCGGCCCGGTGGGCGATGACGGTGGGGGTCAGACCATCGATATGGGGGATGGTGCCCGACATCTTCTGGTCGGCGCCGGAGCAGAATCCCTCCCCCGCCCCGGTGACGATCACCACCCGCGTGTCGTTGTCATGGGCCACCGCATCGAGCTGCTCCTTGAACGGGAGCATGACATCGAAAGCCATGGCGTTCATGCGTTCGGGACGGTTCAGCGTGATGACCGTGACGTTCGGATGCGGTCGGTCGACGAGGACGAAGGACATGGTTCCCCCCTTGGGATCGTGGCCCCCGACCCTAGCCATGACCCCGGCCGACGGGCCGCAGCCGCAGCGCGGCATCAGACCGGGCCATTCGCGTCCGGGGCTGCGGCTCCCGATAGGGTGTCGGAGGTTCCCATCTGCCCCGCGGCGGGAACCGGTCACACATCTGCCCGGCGCCGGTGCTGAGCACCCTTGGTCGATGTCCGTGTCCGGTGCCCTCCGTGTCCCCGACCAGCGGCCGGGCAGATGTACAAAAGGAGGCGCACATGGGTGCGCAACGCACAAGCTTCGAGAAACTCCAGCGCGACCGTGCTCGGAAGGCGAAACAGGCGATGAAGCGGGAGAAGCGCCTGTCGGGCGACGACTCCCCCGAGGACGCGCCGACGGTCGAGCTCACCACCGAGGGCGAGCTCTCGGCGGCAGAACTGCTCGCTCAGATCGAGCTCATCCACAAGCAGCTCGACGACAAGGTCATCACCTTCGACGAGTTCGAGGAACGCAAGATCGACCTGATGGCGCGCCTCCCGATCGACTGATCGACTGATCGCCGGGCGCGGTGCCGCTCCCGACCTGATCGGGAACGGCACCGGTGATGGCACCAGGTGGACTGTCAGTCCGGGTGGATCAGTCGACGTAGAGACGGTGCAGCTGCGACAGCACCGCCACACAGTCCTGTGCACACTCACGGATGACATCGGCCACGGGACGGATCTGTTCGATCCGACCGGCGATCTGCCCGGAGAGGGCCAGCGCCGCATCCATGTCCCCGCCGAAGTAGAGCTCCTGATGACGGGCCATGGCTCCCATGGCGTTGACCGAGGTGTCGAACTCCAGGGCATCGGATCGATCGGTGCGCAGCACGCGCAGCGCCGGGCCGATATGTCGGTTGATCATCACGGTGTCGGTCTCGGCGGCGCCGATGATCGCCCGCTTCCAGTTCTCATGGATCGGCGACTCCTCGGTGGCCACCATCACGGTGCCGAGCTGCACACCCTCGGCCCCGAGCGCCAGCGCAGCAGCCATGGTCCGACCGTCGAGGAACCCTCCGGCGGCGATGATCGGCACATCGACCTTCGAGGCGACCAACGGGAGCAGCACCATCGTGGCGACGTCGCGCGGGTTCTTGAACCCGCCACCCTCGCCACCCTCCACGATGAGTCCGTCGACGCCGGCATCGACTGCACGCAGCGCCGCCCGCAGGGTGGGAACGACATGGAACACGGTGAGCCCCGCCGCCTTGAGCCGTTCGGTGTACTGCCGGGGGTCGCCGGCACTGGTGGTCACGAACTTCACGCCCTGCTCGACGACGAAGTCGATGATCGAGGGGTCGCTGACGAACGCCTGGGCGATGTTGACGGCGAAGGGCCGTCCGGGGGCGAGCTCCGCCATCGCCAGGATCTCCCGACGCACGTTGTCGAGCTCTCCCGAGCTGGTCTCGATCATGCCCATCGCCCCGGCGTTGGAGACCGCCGAGGCGAGCTGGGATCTGGCGATCCAGCCCATCGGGGCCTGCATGATCGGGAGTTCGGTCCCCATCATCTCGGTGATCCTGTTGTGCAGCATGGCGCCTCCTCGTCGGCCTTCAGGTACTTCTATATCCTATAGGAAGACTGATGACTGATGTGGGGCCCCGATGCAGGGGTCGCTCCCCGCTCAGCCGAGCGGCAGCAGCGCGGACTCCGGCAGCACGCTGGGCGGATCGAACTGGGGGAACTCCTGCGAGAACGGACCGAACTTCGGTTGGGCGGTGGCGCGGTATCGATCGGTGGAATGGGTGCGATCCCGATCGAACTCGGGGATCACCTTGTCGCCGAACAGTTCGAGGCAGGCGAGGATCTCCTCGTGATGGAGCCCCTCGATGGGCAGACCGAAGGCCAGCTGATCCATGCCGACATCACCCCATGCGGCGATCTGCTCGGCGACGTCATCAGGACTGCCGCAGAGCATGTACCCACCGGCGATCAGACCGTCGAGCAGTTCGTCGGCATCGGTGTGCTGGACCATGTCGTGCAACGAGGTCGGCCGGGCGGGCCAGGTGATGCCGTCGGAGGACTTGGGCATCGTGTCGTGGTAGAGGTTGACCATCGAGACGAGGTAGCCGCGGCCCTTGCGCAGAGCGATGGCGCGGGCCTCCTCGCGGGTCTCGCAGCAGATCACCGAGTTGGTGATCATCACGTTGTCGTTCTTGAACTGACCGATCGGTTCGGTGCAGTTGGCGATGCCCTCCTTGTAGGCCTCGATGCGACCGCGCAGGGCGAAGATCGGCTCGAAGTTGAAGGCGATGGCGCCGATGCCCATCTCACCTGCGGTCTGGAACGTGGGCGGGTTCCCGCAGGCCACCCAGATCGGTGGATGACCCTTGCCATAGGGCTTCGGAAGGATGTTGTGCGGGGTGGGCACCGTGAAGGACTCGCCGTGGAACTCGTAGTCGATCTGCTCCCACATGCGCGGGACCTCGCGCACGACCTCGTTCCACTCGGGCTTGGTGGAGTCCTTGTCCATGATGTTGAAGCTCTTCATCTCATGGCTGCCCGCACCGCGCCCGGTGCCCCATTCGAACCGGTTGTTCGTGAAGTGGTCCATGGTCGCCGCCCGCTCGGCGTAGCGCACCGGATGTTCCTTGCGCGGCGACAGGCTGTTGATGGCGGTGCCGAGGTGGATGAAGTCGGTCTGGGCCGCCACGTACCCGATCATGACCTCGGGTGCCGAGAGCTGCGAGTACTCCACGAGACCGTGGTGCTCACCGAACCAGCAGTACTTCCAGTTGTGCTTGTCGGCGAAGATCGCGTACTGCGCCTCGCGCATGTACGACAGATGCTGCATCTCGGTGTCGTGGGCCGCCGGACCGGGGATGTACCCGTTCAGGAAGATCGCGAATTCCATGTTTCCCCCCCAGGAAATGTGCCGAGATCCCGTGGAGCGGGATCATCGGGTGCTGATGAACTGACGCAGACCCGGATATTTGCACACCCCGGACTGCGGTGGTGCCGCTCAGGCCAGCAGGAACAGTTCGTAGACGATCGTGCCGCCGGCGGTCGTGCGGCCCTGACCCACCGGGAGCAGGGCGTTGAGCCACGTGTAGCGCTCGTCGCCCGCCTCGAACCAGAACGCGGCGTCGATCGGGCCCTTGCCGAGACCCTCGGACCAGTCGGCCCGCCCCTCGTAGCGCAGGTACAGCACGGCACCGTCGTCGGTCTCGAGGGTCATCCTGATGTCGAAGGTGGCGACACCTGCGGCGTCGACGGCCAGCCAGTCGGCAGCGGCACCACCCTTGAGCGACGCCGTCAGACGGGGTCCCTCGATGCGTGCACCGACGATCTCCTGGATGATCCGCAGGCCGACCGGGGTGGTGCCGAGGAAGTGGAGTCCCTCGGAACTGGTCTCGAGGGTGAGCGTCGCGAACGGTGTCAGATCCATGCGCTGCATCATCGCGCACGGGTCCGGCGTGAGCTGTCGATTCGTCATCTCGGGCCGAGCATGAAAGCGTGGGAGCGGGCGTTGTCGCCCATGAGGAGTTCCACATGAGCACAGATGCTGCCGAACAGACCCAGACATTCACCGACCTCGGCCTCCGGGATGAGCTGCTGAGCGCGCTCACCACCCTCGGCTACGAGGAGCCCACGCCGATCCAGGCGGAGTCGATCCCCCATCTGATCGCCGGCCGCGATCTGCTGGGTCAAGCCGCGACCGGAACGGGCAAGACCGCCTCGTTCGCCCTGCCGATCCTCGATCGCCTCCAGCCCGGCTCCCGGGGCGACGAGCCCTCGGCGCTCATCCTCGTGCCCACCCGCGAACTGGCGATGCAGGTGTCCGAGGCGGTGCACAAGTACGGCAGGGACCTCGGCGCCCGGGTGGTGCCGATCTACGGGGGCCAGCCCATCAGCCGCCAGCTGCAGGCCCTCCGTCGCGGCGTCGATGTCGTGATCGCCACGCCCGGTCGAGCGGTGGACCACATCAAGCGGGGCACCCTCCCCCTCGACTTCATCGAGATCGTGGTGCTCGACGAGGCCGACGAGATGCTCGACATGGGCTTCGCCGAGGACCTCGACGCCATCCTCGAGGCCACCCCCGAGTCGCGCCAGACCGTCCTGTTCAGCGCCACGATGCCCTCCAAGATCGAGAAGCTGGCCCGTCGGCATCTCACCGACCCCATCAACATCCGCATCGCCCGCGAGGTGGCCGAGCCCGGTGCCGCACCGAAGGTGCGCCAGAGCGCCTATGTGGTGCCCCGATCGCACAAACCGGCTGCACTCGGCCGCATCCTCGACGTGGAGTCCCCCACCGCCGCCATCGTGTTCTGTCGCACGCGCCATGAGGTCGATCAGCTCTCCGAGACCCTCAACGGTCGTGGCTACCGGGCCGAGGCCCTGCACGGCGGGATGAGCCAGGAGGCCCGCGACCGCGTCATGGGGCGCGTGCGCGCCGGCACCGCCGAGCTGCTGATCGCCACTGATGTCGCCGCCCGTGGTCTCGACATCGACCAGCTGACCCATGTCGTCAATTATGACGTGCCCTCCGCTCCCGAGGCCTACGTCCATCGCATCGGTCGTGTCGGTCGAGCCGGACGCGAGGGCGTGGCGATCACGCTCGCCGAACCCCGCGAGCACCGTCTGGTGGAGAACATCCAGCGGGTCACCGGTCAGAAGATCGCGTTCGAGAAGGTTCCCACGATCGCTGATCTGCGCAACCGTCGCATGGAGCTCACCCTGGCCACGCTGCGGGAATCGCTCATCGACGACGACCTCGACCGGTACCGCACGATCGTCGAGACCCTCACCGACGAGTTCGACCTCGTGGAGATCGCGCTCGCTGCCGTGAAGCTCGCCCATGAGGCCGTCGGCGGCGATGACGATGAGACCGAGATCCCCGAGATCGCTCCCCGGAAGTCGACCTCCTACGGCGATCGGGACGACCGCAGCAAGCCCGGGAAGTTCTCGAAGGACAAGGGAGCCAAGTCCGGGAAGTCCGGCAAGGATGGCAAGGGCGCCGACCGTGGTGATCGTCTGAGCAAGGGCGATGCCGTTCGCCTGTACTTCCCGATCGGACGCTCAGCCAGGGTCCGCCCGGGCGATCTGGTCGGCGCCATCGCCGGCGAGACCTCCCTGTCGGGCCGTGACATCGGCGCCATCGAGATCACCGAGAACTTCTCGCTGGTCGAGGTGCCGGGTCGGGCCGTCGAGGAGGTCATCGGAGCGATGAAGCGCACCACCATCAAGGGCAAGAAGATCACGCCGCGCCGCGAGCGCTTCTGAGGCAGCGATGGATCCCATCCTGCAGACCGTCGAACTCGGTCTCCACTGGCCCACCATCGACCCGTTCCTCTTCTGCGCCCATCATCTCGACATCTATCCGGCGGGAGATGACCGGCTCGGCCCGGACGCGTCGCTCGACGGACGTGAGCTCGGCATGGACTTCACCATCCGCGATGGCTGGCGGATGTACCACGGCACGGTGGTGCCGGGATTCCCGCAGCATCCTCATCGTGGGTTCGAGACCGTCACCTACGTCCGTTCCGGTGTGGTCGATCACTCCGACTCCCTCGGCGCCACGGCCCGGTTCGGCCGCGGTGATGTGCAGTGGCTCACCGCCGGCTCCGGCATCGTGCACAGCGAGATGTTCCCCCTGCTCGACCCCGACGGCCCCAATCCCACCGAACTGTTCCAGATCTGGGTGAACCTGCCCGCGGCGCGCAAGATGGTGGATCCGCGGTTCACGATGTTCTGGAACGACCGGGTGCCGAAGATCATCCGCACAGGCGCCGACGGCGCTGCCGCCACGGTCACGGTGATCGCAGGGGCATTCGTCACCGACGATGGCGCCTCGGCCCCCCTGTCGCTGCCCCTGCCGCCGCCCCCGGACTCCCGGGCCGCCGATCCTGACGCCGATCTCGCCATCTGGCACCTCGCGCTCGAACCGGGGACATCGCTCGAACTTCCCCCGGCGCAGGGTCCCGACACCATCCGGGTCCTCTACCTGTTCGACGGGGACGATCTCCGCATCGGCGATGGGTCGATCCCGGGCTCCACCGGTGCCGTGATCCGCTGCGATCTGCCGGTGATGCTCTCGACCGCCGGCGGCGCCGACTGCCTCGTGCTGCAGGGGCGACCCATCGGTGAGCCGGTGGCCCAGCAGGGTCCGTTCGTGATGACGACCCGCGAGGAACTGGTGCAGGCCTTCGACGACTACCGGCGCACCGGGTTCGGAGGCTGGCCCTGGCCCGCCGACGACCCCGTGCATCCCCGATCACTCGGACGCTTCGCCCGACACCCCGACGGACGGGTCGAATCTGCAGCAGACTGACCCCCTCGCACAACCGTCGATCAGGGGGACCTCATGTCAGCGAACGCTCACGGATCAGATGCCGTCGCATCATTCCCTCCCGAGGAGGTGCGCGCCGCGTACGAGAACTTCGTGCGGGTCGGTGACAGCGGCGACTGGAACGCCTGGGCCGATCTCCACACGGTCGACGGGGTGTGGGTCGAACACCATCTCGGGACCTTCCACGGTCGCGAGGCCATCCGTGAGGCCATCGTCTCGGTGATGGCCCAGGCACCCTCCTCGATGGAGTTCCCGATCGAGTGGGTGGTGATCGACGGCAACCGGGTCGTGTACTACCCGTGGCAGGTCCTGCCCCATCCCGCCGGCGGTGAACCGTTCCGCTTCAGCTGCATCACCATCCTCGAGTACGCCGGCGACGGACAGTTCTCCTATCAGGAGGACGTCTACAACCCGAAGGAGGGCGAGCAGGTCTTTGCCGACTGGATCGCCGCCGGTGGTCAGCTGCCCGGGATGGGCTGAGCCGGCACGTCGGCGAGGGTCACGCCGGCCGCCTGCGCCGCACGGCGGTACCACCCGGCCAGTGAGTCCACGGTCTCGTGGGCGTTGAGGCCACTCGGGTTCGGCAGCACCCAGAGCTGCGCGCCCTCGAAGTCCTCCTCGCAGTGTCCGATGGCGAGATCCCGTCGGGCGAAGGCCTGACGGAACGCCGTGACACCGAGCACCGCCACCACGGTGGGCCGGTGCTCGGCGACGAGCGTCCGGAGGGCGAGACCGCCCTCCCGGAGCTGCGCGGTGGTGAGCTCGTCGGCCCGGGCAGTGGCGATCGGGACGATGTTGGAGATGCCGATCCCGGCGGCGATGAGTTCATCTCGATCAGGGTCGGGCAGGCCGAGCGACGCATCGACGAGTCGGGAGGTGATGCCCGCTCGATGAAGCGCCGGCCAGAACCGATTGCCCGGTCTGGCGAAATGGGCGTTGACCGCCGCGGTCCAGAGCCCGGGGTTGATCCCGACGAACAGCAGACGCAGATCGGTCGGGAGCAGATCGTCGACCGTGCGACCCTGACATGCCGCCAGCTCCTGCTTCGTGGGTCGCACGGTGCGGAGCATCTCAGCCCACCCCGGGGGCGACCATCGGCCACGGATGCGCCCGCTCGGCGGCGAGCGCCACGTCGAACAGCAGGGCGTCGCGATGGTTGGCGGCGAGCACCTGCATCCCCACCGGAAGACCCTCGATCGTGCCCGCCGGGATGGAGACGGCGGGATTCCCGTACACGTTCGAGATCATCGTGAGGCCACCCATCGTGACGAGGTCCGGGAAGCGTTCGGCCATCTGTCCGAGCAGTCTCGAGGGCAGCCGCGGGGCGACGGTGCTGGCGGCCCGCAGACCGAACAGGGCCGCCCTCGTGCCGTAGCGGCCCAGCGCCGAATCCTTCGCCCAGTCGATGAAGCTCGGTTCGGAGCTGCTCACCGATGCCTCTGCGGCGAACGCCGGACCCGGGTTGGTGGCGCAGATGATGAGGTCCACCTCGTCGAAGGCGGCGGCCATCGCCTCGTTGGCCGCCACCCGGAGCTCCTCGGCCACCGCTGCGGTGTCGAGGTTGTAGAGCGCATGGGACAGCCGCATGCCGATCTCGATCTCCTCGGTGAGCTGGCCGGCGCACTTCGGCCACCGATCGCCGAGGTCGGCGACCAGGGTCGCCATGTTGCCGACCATCCACTGGGCCGCGAGGTTCGGAAGGTCCAGTCGGAGCGGCACACGTCGCATCCCGGTGGCGGCGATGAGCTCCTCGGCCCGGGCCTCGAGATGGGCCGACACACCCGGCTCGAGCTTCACCCCCGCGATGGACGGCAGCACCGCCACCCGCAGACCGGCCAGAGGGTGGGTGCCGAGCGACCGCTCCCACCCACCCGGGGATTCCAGGGTGGAGGGGTCGTAGCTGTCGACGCCGGCGCAGACGTCGTAGTAGCGGGCGGCATCGCGGACCGACCGGGAGAGGTTGCCGAACACCACCGTGTTGGGGCGCATGAAGGCATGCGGGGCACGGGTGATGCGCCCGAAGGTGCCCTTCATGCCGAGGAGTCCGCAGTAGCCGGCGGGGATCCGGATCGAACCGCCACCGTCGCCGCCCGTGGCCAGCGACACCAGCCCGCCGGAGACGGCCGCCGCTGAGCCGCTCGAGGAGCCACCGACCGTGCGACCCTCCCGCCAGGGGTTGTGGGTGACCCCGTTGATCCTCGTGACGCTCACGTTCAGTCCACCGAACTCGCTGGCGGTGGTGGCCCCGATCGGGTTCGCCCCGCCGATGCTGACGAGTCGCTCGACATGATGGGAGGTCCGGGTGGCGATCCTCCCGGCGAACACCAGCGAAGCCTCGGTATGGGGCCAGCCGGCAACCGGTTCGAGTTCCTTGATCGCCGCAGGAACACCGCCGAACGGCAGGGAGACAGCGGCATCGATCGCCCGCTGTCGTGCGGCATCGAGATCGAGATGGCTGAACGCATTGAGCGTCGAGCGCTCGATGGCGCCGATCGAGGCCTCCAGCTCCTCGAGCGGGGACCGTTCCCCGGAACGGAAGGCGTCGACGAGGGAACAGGCGTCCCCGGTCCAGGGCTGTGGTGCAGCGGCCATCGTCGTGGCTCCTCGGGTCGGTGGCTGGGCAAGCCGTCGGGCGGACGACGCAGAGTCTGCTCCCCCCGCACCGGGCCCGCACGATGCGCCCGTTCGTCCGGTCCTTGCGGGGGTCGCCGGCTCAGGCGCCCAGTGGTCGGACGGAGACGGGGAATCCCGAGGCCCATGGCATGGCGCTGAGCGGATCGACGTCCTCGACACCGCTCACGAGCATCCCCGGTGAGGATCCCGGATGACCATGGGTGACCGACACCACCCCGGGGCGCAGTGTCTCGTCGATCGCCACGGTGACCACGATCGAGCCGTGCCGCGAGATGATCGCCGCCCATCCACCATGGGTGACACCCGCGGCCGCCGCATCACTCGGATGCATGATCGCCACCGCTTCCGCGCCGTCACCGGCCACCACCACCGAGTTGCTCCAGGCGTTCTCCCGACGGGGCACGAGCACCAGTCCCAGTTGGGGCCCGAGATGGGCGCCGAGTCGTTCGAGCAGCGCTGCCGGGGCGAGGCGCCACCGGCCGTCGAGCAGGAAGGACTCCCGGACCCAGCCGTACTCAGCTGGCAGGTCGATCCCGTGCGGCCCGGCGGCGAGCACCTCAGCTGCATCCAGCGGAGCATGCGACAGCAGACCGGCGAGGAACTGCTGATCGGTGAGTGCTCCGGGGTCCGCACCGCCGAGCAGGTCGAGTCCGGTGGCGGCGAGGATGTCGGCGAGGATCCGCCAGACCGGCCGGGCATCGGCCTGCGGGTGCACGACCGCATCGGTGAACTGCAGGCCGGAGCGGAATGACACCTGCTCGGCGAGGGTGAGATCCGCCCGTTCCAGCTGCGCCGCAGCGGGGAGCACATGGGTGGCGAGCGCGGTCATCTCGTTCTCGACGATGTCGATCACGACGAGCGCATCGAGGCTCCGCAGGGCATCACGCAGGCGATCCGGGTCGGGGAAGGCCGCCAACGGGTTGCCGCCGGCGATGATGAGCGAGCGGAGCCGTCCTGCTTCGATCTCGTCCACCATGGCCACTGCCGCCACCTGTCCGGCGATACGGGGCAGCTCCGGACGGCTCGCCGTCCCCCGCTGTCGGGTGGGCATCGAGCGGGGCGGACGAAGTCGATTCACGACTCCTCGGTTGAAGCGCATGCCGCCCTCGACATCGAGCGATCCGGTGAGGATCAGCAGCACCCACCGGAGCCATTCGACGAGCACTCCATCGGCGGCCATGGTCGTACCGGTGCCGCAGAACATGGCGAGCCGACCCCGGGCGCCGCGGACCTCCTCGACCAGCGCGGCGAGCTGCTCGAGCGGGAGTCCCGCAGCGATGCTCGCCGCCTCGAGCGTGAACGGCTCCAGCGCCCGGCGCAGCGCCAGGACGTCCTCCTCGAGGCAGAACGAGGACAGCTCCGTGGTGTCGGCACCATCGTCGAGCAGATCGCGGGCCAACGCGGCGAGCAGGATCACATCGGATCCGGGTCGACCGGGGAGATGCACATCGGCGTGCGCTGCGGTCTCGGTGCGGCGCGGGTCGATGACGATGATGCGACCGCCGGCGCTGCGATGTTCGCGGAGGCGCCGGACGGGATCGGCGAGGGTGGTGCCGTAGCCGTGGGAGATCACCGGATTGGAGCCCACCACCACCAGCAGTCCGCCGCGGTGCGGTTCCCACACGGGATTGAGCATCGCGTTCCCCGCCACCAGTTCCGCCACCACCAGAACCGGCGCATTGTCGACGGTGGCGGCGGTGTAGAACGACGAGCTGCCGAGCGCTCCCATGGCCATCCCACAGGCGACCTGCCCTGCCGAGTCATAGGCGAGTCCGGTGGCCAGGTAGAGACCCACCGCATCGGGACCGGACTCGGATCTGATCGACTGCAGCGCACCACCGAGATCGCCCAGCACGGTCGACCAGTCCGCAGTGGTTCCCCGGAGCCTTGGAGCTCGCAGTCGGTCCGTTCGATGCTGCTGACCCGGCAGCGCCCTGCCCTTCGCACACGTGTAGCCGCGCGACACCGGATGCCCGGCATCACCGCGCACTCGGACGACCACACCTTCCTCGACATCGACGAGGATCCCGCAGGCGGCCGCACAGATCCGGCAGAACGACTGATGCTCCACGTCAGCTCCCATCGATCACCGAGACGCCCCCGCACACTAGACACGAGAGCGTGTGCGCTGATCGCCCGTCGGTGTGCCAACATCCCGACCAGCACCGACCCGTGGAGGAGCCGTGTCCGACCTCGAAGCCATCGAAAAGATCCGTCGGCTGAAGGCTCGCTACTTCCGCACCATGGACACCAAGCAGTGGGAGGAGCTCGCTGCGGTGTTCACCGACGATGTGGTCATCGACATGACCGGTGAAGGGGCGGGCATCACGACCTCGGTGGCGGCATACCTGCCGTTCCTCATCGAACAGATCGGCGATGTCATCACGGTGCATCACGGACATATGAGCGAGATCCACGTCGACGATGCCGATCATGCACGCGGCATCTGGGCGATGGAGGACGAGCTGTGGTGGCCGGAGGGCTCACCGCTGAAGCATCTCCACGGCTACGGCCACTACCACGAGTCGTATCGACGCACGGAGGATGGCTGGCGGATCTCCGCCATGACACTGACCCGGCTGCACCGGATCATCGAGTTCAGCTGACCCGACCTCAGTCGGGATCAGTGCCGAGGATCTTCGCCTTCGCAGCCGCGAACTCGGCGTCGGTGAGTCCACCGCCGGCATGCAGTCCCTGGAGTCGGGCGAGCTGTTCGACGGGATCACCTCCGGAAGCCGCCGACCGACCGCCCGCGGACCGGAGACGTGCCGAGACCGAACCCCACGCGGACCCGACCGACCGCTTCACCCCGTCGAGATCGACGTCGAGCCGGGCGTCGGGGAACTCCACGAGACTGCGTCGCCGCAGGAACTCCAGCCCCAGCCCGGCGACCACCAGCATCACCAGCACCGACCACCAGATGCTGAACGCGGCGGTGGGCTCCCAGAGCCACACGAGGATGAACAGCACGGCGGCACCGATCCAGAAGACGGTCGCGTCGGCGTTGAGGACCGGAGCGAGCAGTCGTCGCGCCGCGGTGGCGACCCGGTTCGGCCCGATGATGACGGTGCCGAAGACGATGACGGCGCCGTAGGTGGCGATGGTGAGGGCGACAGTGACCAGCAGTTCCGAGCCGATGAGGTACACGGCCCGGCCGGCAGCGGTGAGGTTGGGGTCATGGATGAGATCCACCACCACCTTGCCGGTGACCTGGCGAACGATCATGAGCGCGAACGCCACGAGCAGCAGCGACCAGCCGACATCGCGCAGCGTGGCCCGGCGACGCCCGACAGCCAGATACACCGCGAGGGCGTAGGTGCCGACGACCAGCACGAGCAGCACCCAGTTCAGGATCCCGAGCACCCGGATCGCATTCTGGGCGGCGGCGAGCTGATCGCTCTGGATGAGTGTGATCTTCCCCGCATCGGCCGGGATGCGATCGACGGCGCTCTGCGACAGACCGAGGTTGGTGGCCACCGCCCGGATGACCTCGCCCAGGTCGAGCACGACCTTCCCGTCGGCGGTGGTTCCGTACTTCGTGCGATCCTCCAGCACGTTGACGAGGGTCTGATGTGCCGTGGTGTTGACCCGGTGCCAGATGGCGGTGATCCGAGGTGAGCCGAGGAGCGTCTCGACCGTGGAGGTGACCGGCCCGCGGATCGCCGCCGAGATCGGCCCGGAGATCCCCTTCCAGTCCTCGGGCAGCTTGTCGGCGAGCTGCTCCTGCACATCGACGGAGCTGTACACCTCGTCGACGATGTAGGTGGCCAGCGCCGCCCTGACCTCGGGGGTGGCGAGCACCTTGTCGCTGGCCCGCACCCACGCCGGGGTGTCGAGCAGCTGATGCTTCACCCACACCTCCGCCGCCGATCCGAAGGTGATCAGGGTGGAGAGCACCACGAGCACCCAGACGAGGATGCGGCGGGTACGCGACATGGTTCGAGACAGAGCGTCCATCCAACAAGTCTGCTGTCTGGATGGACCCATCACGGGGATGGATGCCGAGGGCACCGCCGGGTCAGGCTCCTCCGTCATCGGGATCGAGACCGTGGAAGGGGCGGCCGGCGGCGACCCATTCGTCGTAGAGCGCCATGAACTCCTGACCGAAGGGATCGCGACCGGTCAGGGGCATGGCGGCGCGGGCGACGGTGAAGTCCAGTGGCGCCAACGCGGCCGCCGTGGCGAAGGGAACGGCGGCATCTTCGTCCCGGCCGACCCGGTGCAGATGGGCGCCGATCCGGAACCAGAGACGCGCCGCGAGCTCATCGTCGGAGAGTTCGGCGACGGCATCGGGGGCCGACGCCGACGGGTCGATGCTGCCGTCGCGGACCCACGCCCGGATCGCATCGAGATGAGGTCCGGCAGGGACACCATGGAAGTCGGCGAAGAGGTCCGTGCCGAACGCCGGCGTGTTCGGGCGGACGATCGTGCCCGAGGCGTCGATCCACACGACGGTGGGCACATTGGTGATGGCGTAGAGCTCGCTCAGCAGATGGGACGGGTCGTACAGCACCGGGAGGGTGATGCCCGTGGCGAAGGGGGCGACCGCCTCGGCGGTCTGGTCGAAGGCGACGGCGATCACGTTCAGACCCTCCGGGCCGAGTTCGTCCTGCAGTGCCTGCCACCCGGGGAGGTCGTAGGCGCATCCGCACCAGGTCGAGAACGTGACGAGCACCGTGAGACGCCCCCGCAGCTCCTCGAGCGATCGCAGGGAACCGTCGAGCGCAGGAAGTGAGAAGGCGGGAGCTCGCCGGGAGACCAGCGCATCACGGCGGGCGAGCGAGGTGGCCCCGACCGCCACGACGCGAGCGTGATGATCCACGACGATCGGACGATCGAGCAGGGGGACCACGACCTCGAGATCGATGATCCCGGGTTCGGGGACGGCGAGCGCGCGGTCACGCACCGGGATGCACGCATCGCCGCTGCAGAGACCCTCGACGCGGAGGTCCCATCCCGTCAGCTGCTCGAACGTTGCGGCATCGATGAGGTTCGGGGCGCCGACTCCGGTGAATGTGTGGGAGTCGCCCTCCCACAGCAGGTCGACCGGTGCTGATGTGTGTGTGCTCATCGGACGGGATCGAATTCGATGTGCACCGCGTCGTAGGCGCGGGTGAACGTGGCGCCGAGCACGTGTGGCTCGGTGCCGGGCACCAGTCGCCAGTCGGGGATGCGGCGCAGCAGTTCCTCGAACATCACGCGGATCTCGAGACGGGCGAGCGAGGCACCGAGGCAGAAATGGGTGCCGAACCCGAACGCCACATGGTGGTTGTGGGCCCGGGTGACGTCGAAGACCTCAGGATTCTCGAACATGGCGTCGTCGCGGTTGGCGGCGCCGTACATGAGCAGCACCTCGTCGCCGGCGTGGAGCTCGCGTCCGTGGAACGAGTGGTCGCTGGTGACGGTGCGACGCATGTTGAGGATCGGGGTCACCCAGCGGATGAACTCCTCCACGGCCGTGTCGGCGAGGATCTGCGGCTGGGCGGCCAGGAGCCTCCGCTGACGATCATCGAGCGCCAGTTCCCTGATGATCGACCCGATGACGGTGCGCGTGGTCTCGGCACCGCCGTCGAGGAGCAGGAGGCACTCCGAGATGATCTCCCCCTCCGTCCAGCGCCGACCGTCGACCTCTGTGGTCGCCCAGACCGTGATGAGGTCGTTCTCCGGCTTGGCCCGTCGCAGCTCGATGAGCTCCATGACCGTGCCGGCGAACTCCATGATCGCGTTGGCGGAACGCTCCGAGAACGGAGCCGGGGATCCGTCGGGCGGGTTCTGCCCGGACTCATGCATGGTGATCTCGGACCACTCGCGCAGCTTCGGCCAGAGATCGCGGGGGAACCCGAGCTTGTCGCCGATGACGATCGCCGGCAGGGGTGAGGCCAGCGATCCGATGGCCTCGCAGCTCCCCGACGCGATGACGCCATCGATGAGTTCGTTGACCAACGTGCGCAGCTGGTCCTCGATCTGACGCACCGCCCGCGGCGTGAACTGCCTCGCCACCAGCATCCGCTGCTTCTGATGATCAGGGTCATCCCGGTTGATCATCGAGGTGTCCTCGCGCTGATCGGTGGCCGGACGCGAGCCGTCGACGGAGGTGTAGAGCGCCGTGTTCTTCTCGACGGCGACGATGTCGGCGTAGCGCGACACCCCCCACAGCCGATGGACAGGATCCCAGTGCACGGGATCGTTCTCCCGCAGCCATCGATACGCATCCCACGGATCGATGTAGAAACTCGGATCGAGCAGATTGATCGACGGCACTTCCGTGACAGCCATGTGTCCCCCTGATCTCCGGGTCCGGTCGGACTCCCCCGCTGGTGATCGTACGGGACGGTGGCGGCTCCATCCGATCGATCTCGCCTACGGTCTGCGCCGGAGGGGATCATGGACGACACATCGATCGAGCAGTTCGACGCCGTCATCATCGGGGCGGGGTTCTCGGGGCTCTACATGCTGCATCGTCTCCGTTCCCTCGGCCTCCGGGTGCATGTGCTGGAGGCGGCGGCCGATGTCGGCGGCACCTGGTGGTGGAACCGCTATCCGGGCGCCCGCTGCGACATCGAATCCTTCGATTACTCCTACTCGTTCGACCCTGATCTCGAGCAGGACTGGACCTGGACGGAGCGCTACGCCACCCAGCCGGAGATCCTCGCCTACATCGGCCATGTCGCCGAACGGTTCGATCTCCGTCGGGACATCAGCTTCGGGACACGCATGCTCGAGGCCCGATGGAGCGATGGGACCGCACAGTGGTCGCTGACCACCGACACCGGGCGTCGTCTCCGGGCCCGCTACTGCGTCATGGCGGTCGGATGTCTCTCGCGGGCCAACCGACCCCGGTTCGATGGGATGGACGAGTTCACCGGACGGATCCTCCACACCGGTGAATGGCCCCATGAGGGTGTCGACGTCACCGGTCTGCGGGTGGGCGTCATCGGCACCGGCTCCTCCGGCATCCAGAGCATCCCGCTGCTGGCCCAGCAGGCCGAACAGCTCACCGTGTTCCAGCGCACACCAGCGTTCACGCTGCCGGCGATGAACGCGCCGCTCGACCCGGACACTGTGGCGGCCTTCAAGGCCCGGTACCGCGCGCATCGGGAGGCCACCCGCCATTCCAACGGCGGTGTGCTCACGACGCTCGCCGAGGAGTCCGTCCTGACCGTCGACGCCGAGGAACGCGATCGCCGGTTCGAGGCCGCATGGGGATCGGGGACGCTGTTCGGACTGCTGTCCTCGTTCTCCGATCTCATGATCGACCCGCAGGCCAACGAACTCGCCGCCCAGTTCGTCAGGGACCGGATCGCCGAGATCGTCACCGACCCGGTGGTGGCCGAGCGCCTGAGCCCGCGGTCGTTCCCCATCGGCACCAAACGGCTCTGCCTCGACACCGGGTACTACGCCACCTACAACCGACCGAACGTCGAACTGGTGGATCTGCACGCCGAACCGATCGACCGGTTCACCGCCACGGGGATCGAGGTCGGTGGTCGGGAGATCCCGCTCGATGTGATCGTGTTCGCCACGGGATTCGACGCCATGACCGGCGCACTGCTGGCCCCGGACATCATCGGACGCGACGGCATCACCCTGCGTGAGAAATGGTCGGAGGGGCCCCGTGCGTATCTCGGGATCGCCACGTCCGGATTCCCGAACCTCTTCACCATCACCGGTCCGGGCAGCCCCTCGGTGCTGACCAACATGCTCGTCTCGATCGAACAGCATGTGGAATGGACCGCCGCGTGCATCGACTGGCTCGAACAGCACGGGGCCCGCTCCATCGAGGCGACCGCCGAGGCGGAGAACGGTTGGGCCGATCACGTGACCGAGGTCGCCGGATTCACGCTCTACCCCACCGGCAACTCCTGGTATCTCGGGGCGAACATCGAGGGCAAGCCCCGGGTGTTCATGCCGTACATCGCCGGGGTCGAGATCTTCCGCACCGTGTGCGACGACGTGGCCGCGAACGACTACCGCGGTTTCGCGATCAGCCGCTGATCGCAGGCCCGCTGGTGCTCGACGGGCTCAGCCCACGACCCGGCCGTAGCCGGAGGGTTCCTTCCACCAGCCGCGGAAGTTGGTCACCGAGATGCCGTGTGACGCCTGCACCAGCTGGTTCCCACCGAGATAGATCGCCACATGCTCCGACCCACCCGGGCCGTAGAAGACGAGATCGCCCGGCTGGAGCTGCGAGGCGGAGATGCGGGTGGTGGCGAGGTACTGCGCCCCGCTGTAGTGCGGCAGGTTGATGCCGACCTGGGCGTAGGCCCACATGACGAGGCCCGAGCAGTCGAAGGTGGTGGGACCGGCCGCTCCCCAGACGTAGGGGGAACCCACCCGGGTGAGCGCGGCGGCCACGGCGCCCGCAGCACCGTGCCCCGGCGGAGGGGGCGGCAGGTTCGGGTTCTCGGTGAGACCGGAGTTGTCGCCGATGCCCGATGGCGTGTTGGGGTGGGAACCGCTCGATGCGCCGGCAGCAGCGGCCGCTGCTGCTGCGGCCCGCTGCTGCTCAGCGGCCCGACGGGCGGTCTCGGCGGCCACGAGGGTGGCCAGTTCGCCCTGCACCTTGGATGCCAGTGCCTTCTGCTCGGCGACGGCGGCCTGCTGCGAGGCACGGGCCTGTTCGATCTCCGAGGCATGCGCATCGGCGGCTCGCTCGGCGTCCGCGAGACGCACGGTGTCCTCCTGGGCCCGGACCTTCGCGGCGTTCAGTGCATCGATGTGATCCTGGCGGGAGCCGGAGACGTTCTCGAGATAGGTGCGCTTCTGCACGCCGGTGGAGGCGTCGCTGGTGAGGAGCGCATCGAGCTCGGGGCTGTCGTTGCCCATCTGATAGGCGCTGACGGCGAACTCGCGGAGTTCGGCACGGCGCTGGTCGAGTTCGGCAGCGGTGGCCTCGGCCCGGGCACGAGCTGATTCGACCTCCTGCTGGGCCAGATGCAGTTCGTAGTTCGCCCGTTCGAACTGGGAGTTGATGTCCATCATCCGGGCGTCCATCTGCTCGAGCTTGTCGGCGACCGCCGCGGCCTCGGCCCGTTTGTCGGAGAGCTGATCGGCACCGGCGGGGATCGACACCACGACGAAGGTGGCGAGCAGCGACGCCACGAGCACTGCACCGAGCGTGCGGGCGCGGCGCTGCCGGGCCGGCGAGGTGATGGGACCTTCGGTGGGCGACATCGGCCCCAATCCTTCCAGCCCTCCACGGCAGGCGCAATGACCACCCCTCGCACGCCAGTTCCCATCTCCTACGCTTGCGACTCCGCGCATCTTCGACAGGAGCTCCGATGACTGACTGGTCGGCGATCGCCCGACGCAACTCCCGTTCGGTGCAGACCACGATCGGCTGGATCTTCTGGGATCCGGGTGCCGTGGCGAGGTTCGAGGCGCTCGGTCTGCCCGGTCCGATCGGCTACATCGGGGCCCGCTGCGCCCCACTGGCCGCCGCCGGAGCACCGGCGGTGATCGCCGCGTTCGGTTCGATCAGCCCACCCGCCATCGAGTTCACGTTCGCCATGGTCGAGGCGGGCACATCCTTCGAGACGCTCTGGCAGCAGCGTGACGCCGCCGTGCTCGACGGATTGCAGGAGCATGCGCCGGACATCCTCGAGCCCCTCGCCGAGTTCGGCCCCGAGCTGTGGAGCATCGTCGAACGCCTCCCGATGGTTGGCCGGGTGTTCTGCGCCGCCCATCTCTCGATGCCCCGGAGCTCCGATCCCGTGCTCTCGGGCTGGCATGCCGTGAACTGTCTGCGCGAATGGAGGGGTGACACCCACTGGGCACTCGTGACCGCTGCCGGACTCACCGGCATCGAGGTCTCCATCCTGCACAACGAATGGCTGGGCTACGAACCCGACTGGCTCCCCACATCGAGGGGCAGTGCCCCGGCCGACCTCGAGCTGGGCTGGGCCGCGCTCGAGCAGAAGGGGCTCGCCTCGGGGCGTCGGGCCACTGCAGCCGGGATCGAACTGCGGCAACGGCTCGAGGACGAGACCGACCGATGCACGACCCTGCCGTGGGAGCTGCTGGGCGAGTCCCGTTCGATCGAGTTCGCCGAGCGGTTCGAACCGCCGTGCGAGGCACTGCTGCGCCGGGTGGATATCACCGCAGGAGTCAACTATCAGCCGGCGTCGCGCCTCCGCTGACTTGGCCGTCTCGGTGAACAGGTCCCGGAGGCCCTAGCCTGCAGGGGTGGCCCCGTTCTCCGCGCTCGACCAGTCGCATATCTGGTCCGTGTCCCATGTCGAAGCTCCGGAACGCATCAGTTCCGACTGGATCGACGAGCAGCTGGCGGACACCTATGAGCGCTGTGGCGTTCGATCCGGGCTGCTCGCCGGTGTGGCTGGCATCGAGGCCCGCCGCTGGTGGAACGCCGAGACCACCTTCGACGAGGCCGCTGCGCTCGCCGGCGCCCGCGCCCTCGAGGAGGCCGGCGTCGCCCCCGATGAGGTCGATCTCCTCATCTCGACCTCGGTCTCGAAGCACCATCTCGAGCCGAGCGTGGCCTGTGCGGTCCACTATCGCCTCGGCCTGCCCGCCACCTGTACGAACTATGACCTCGGGAACGCGTGCCTCGGTTTCGTGAACGCCATGACCATCGCCTCGATGGCCATCGCCACCGGTCAGGCCAGGGTCGTGCTCATCGTGGATGGTGAGGGCAGTCGCCAGGTGCAGACCGAGACCATCGAACGCCTCCAGTCCCCCGACACCACCGTCACCGACATCTTCGAGCAGTTCGCCTCCCTCACCATCGGCTCGGGGGCGGCAGCCATGGTCATGGGTGCAGCCCGAACCGGCAGCCATCGATTCGTCGGTGCAGTCACGCGGGCCGCCACCAAGCACCACGAACTGTGCGTCGGCGACCTCCGGACGATGCGCACCGACACCGCCGCACTTCTCGAATCGGGTCTCGAACTCGCCGAGCAGACCTTCAGCGCCGCACTCGAGGACGGATGGGACTGGCGCAGCTGCGACCGCTACGTGCTCCACCAGGTCTCGAAGGTGCACACCACGAAGCTGTGTGAACTGCTCGGCATCGATCAGTCGCTCGTGCCGTTGAGCTACCCCGAGTTCGGCAACATCGGTCCGGCGGCACTGCCGTACACACTCTCCACGATCTCCGATGATCTGCGCACCGACGATCGCGTGCTCCTCATGGGCATCGGCTCCGGCCTGAACTGCTCCATGGCCGAACTCGTCTGGTGAGTCGGCGTGCCCCGTCGTCGTACCGGCAGCACTGACCGACCCGCGGCCTCCGACTGGGAGCGCTGGGGGATCGATCCCACCTGGCATCGACGGGTGGAGATCACCACCGACGCCGGAACCGTCGGCTGGAGCGTGCTCGACACCGGACCCGGGCCCGCTGGGACGATCGTGTGCGTGCACGGGAACCCGACCTGGGGCTACCTGTGGCGGGATCTGCTGCGCGCTTCCACCGCCGGGTGGCGGGTGGTGGCCGTGGACCAGACCGGTATGGGTTGGTCCGATCGACCCGGTCCGCGCACACTCGCCCAGCGGGTGGCCGAGCTCGTGGCGTTCTGCGAGGCGGAGGTCCCCGGCCCGTTGGTGCTCGCCGCCCATGACTGGGGCGGCCCGGTGGCGATTGGGGCGGCCGGCTCGCTCGATGTGCGTGCGGTGGTCCTCACCAACACCGCTGTCGCCAAGCCCGGATCCGTCGGTGTCCCGCCGCTCATCGCTGTCGCCCGCAGTGCCATCGATCTGACCTGCGCCCGCACCCCGTTGTTCGTGCGCGGCACCGCCCGCATGACCGATGTCCGGCATCGTGAGGCCCTGAACGCCCCGTATCGCAGTGCCGCCCGTCGGGCCGCGGTCGCCGACTTCGTGGCCGACATCCCGGTCGTCCCCGGCGATCGATCCTTCGCTGCTCTCGAGCGCAGCGCGGCGAACTTCGGTGCCCTCGACTCCCGTGGCATCCCGGTGCTGCTGCTGTGGGGTGGCCGTGATCCCGTGTTCCACGACCGGTTCCTCGCCGACCTGCTCGACCGGGCCCCACACGCCGATGTCCACCGATTCGTCGACGCCGGACATCTGGTGGCCCTCGACGAACCAATCGGCAACATCATCATCGACTGGCTCGACGATCGGCTCGGCCGCGGTTCCACCACGGAGATCGCATCGGACCGCAGCGAGCTCGAGGACCCGACCTCCTCGGATGCATCGACGATGTCCGATGCAACCGACGACAGCTTCTCCCCCATCACCACCGCACTCGCCGAGCGGGCCGATGACCCCTCCTGCGCCTATCAGGGACCCGACGGCGCCCGGAGCTGGAGCGCCCTCGACACCGCCGCCGGACGCATCGCTCATCGGTTGGTGAGCGCCGGCGTGAAGCCCGGTGACCGCATCGCCATGCTGGTCCCTCCCGGCGTCGCCATGCTCGAGGCCGTGTACGGCGCCTGGCGGGCAGGGGCAGCCGTCGTCATCGCCGACAGTGCGCTCGGTGCCGCCGGTCTGCGTTCGGCGTTCCGGGGCGCGACTCCCGCATGGATGATCGGCACCCCACGGACGTTGCTCGCTGCCCGGGCGCTGCGCCTCGCACCGGGTGCACGGGCGTTCTCGATGGGTCGGACCCCCGGAGCCATCGACCTCTCCGCACCGGCGGCGCACTCCACGCTGCTGCCGGAGCTGGCGCCACAGGACCTCGCCGCCGTCGTCCACACCTCGGGTGCCACGGGCGCGGCCAAACCGGTGCGCTACACACATGCTGCGCTGGCCGCCCAACGTGATGTCGTGCGGCGAGCATTCACCCCCGATCCCACCCACGGGTTCATCTCGTCGTTCGCCCCGTTCATCCTGCTCGGACCGGCACTCGGCGTTCCCTGTGTGCTCCCCGAGGGCGATGTCCTCGCACCCGCCGAACTGGATTTCGACCGATTCGCCGATGCCTGCCGATCCTCCGACTCCGACATCGCCTGGCTCTCCCCCGCCTCGGCTCGCACCATCGTGCGCACTGCGAACGGCAGATCCGTCTCGCTGCGGCTGGTGATGCTCGCCGGTGCCCCGATCCCGACCGAGCTCGCCGAGGCGCTGCAGCGGATCACCGGCGCCGAGGTGCGGGCACCGTACGGGATGACCGAGGCCATGCCGGTCACCGATGGCGTGGGTGCCACCGTGCGCGTGCCGGTCGGGACCGACACCGGCCGACCCCTCCCCGGTGCTGAGATCCTCATCGTCCCGTTCCGATCCCCCGGGGCCGATCCCGTCGCCGATGGGATCTGGGGCGAGATCCTCGTCTCCTGCCCGTGGATGCGGGCCGGGTACGACCGTCGCTGGTCCATCGAGGAGTCCTCGACCATCCATCGCGACGGCCGGATCCTCCATCGCACGGGCGACGTCGGCATGTTCGACACCCTCGGCCATCTCATCCAGCTCGGGCGACTCCAGCATGTGATCACCACCGCTGAGGGAGCGCTGCCCTGTGCCGTCATCGAGCAGCCCATCACCGACCAGCTGGATTCCGAGGTCGCAGCGGTGGGTGTGGGACCGGACGGCGCACAGGTGATCGTGATCGTGCTCGCCGCGGAGGGCCCACTTCGACCGGCCGACCATGGCACCACCGCAGCGGTCAGGGCGGCGTCTGCCCACCCGATCGCCGCCGTGCTCACCGGTGAACTGCCCGTCGACATCCGACACCAGTCCAAGATCCGCCGTGACCTCCTCGCCAAGGGCGCGTCGACGCTGCTCGCCGGCCGATGAAGGTCCTCGTCACGGGGGCTTCGAGCCTCCTCGGACGAACGGTGGCGGATCTGCTCGTCGCCCGCGGCGACGAGGTCACCTGCTTCCAGCGCAGCCCCTCGGGCTCCACCGCATCGGACCATCTCGGCGACATCACCGACCGGGCCGCACTGCTCGCCGCCGCCGAGGGCCACGAGGCGGTCATCCATCTGGCTGCGCTCGTGGTGCCCCGGGCGCCATGGAGTCAGATGCAGGCCATCAACATCGACGGCACCCGCAACGCCCGCAGCGCCGCCGAACGATGCGGGAGATTCATCCACATCTCGAGTCCCTCCGTGGCGTTCCATGACGACGCCAGCGTGGGCGAGGCAGCCCGACCCCCGAGCTACACGGGCGACGATGGCTACACGCGATCGAAGGCCCTCGCCGAACAGGTGGTGCTCGCCGGGCCACGGGTCCCCACCGTTGTCATCCGGCCGCATCTCGTCTGGGGTCCGGGCGACACCCAGCTCATCGGCAGGATCGTCGATCGGGCCCGGGCCGGCCGTCTCGTGCTCCCCGACCACGGCGCCGCCCTCATCGACACCACCTACGCCGACGACGCCGCTGCGGCGATCGTGGCCGCCCTCGATGTCTGCGCGCCCGGTTCCGAGGCGCTCGGCCGGGCATGGGTCGTGTCGGGAGGGGAACCCCGACCCCTGTGCGATCTCGTGGGATCGATCCTGCTCGCCGCAGGTGTCACCGCGCACCCCCGCTCGGTGCCGGCACCCGTCGCCGCCATCGCCGGTCGGATCATCGGGAGGCTGTGGCCGGGGGACGAACCACCTCTGACCCATTTCGCCGCCCGGCAGCTCTCCGTCGCCCACTGGTTCGATCAGCGCGAGACCCGTCGGGTGCTCGGATGGTCACCGGAGGTGGGGCTCGACGAGGGCTTCCGCCGCCTCGCCCGGTGGTTCGACGCATCCCGGTGACCCCCGGCGCTACGTTGCCATGATGACCGAGTTCCGGATCAGCCCCCTCGAGCCGCAGGACCTGCCGATGGCGATCGCCACGACGAGTCGCGCCTTCTGGCCCGATCCGCTCTTCGGACACTTCGCCCGCGATGTCGTGCAGGAGCACCGCATGCTCCCCACGTTCCTCGGAGCACTCCTGCGCGATGCCGCCTCCCATGGTGAGGTCTGGGTGGCCACCCGAGACGACGTCGTCATCGGATCGGCCTCCTGGCTGCAGCCCGGCACCATGCCGAGGCCGCGGGCCCGCGAGAACCGCATCACGCGGGCCTGTGCCAGCGCACTGCTCACCGGACGGAACCGGCGCAGCGGCCTCGCCCTGCTCTCCGCCGTCGAGCGGCAGCACCCCACGGAACCGCACTGGTACCTGCCCCTGCTCGGCGTCGATCCGCGATGGCAGGGCAGGGGTGTGGGCACGGCGCTGATCACCCCGAAGCTCGCCGAGTGCGACGAACAGGGTCTTCCCGCCTATCTCGAGACCCAGAAACCGGAGAACGTGCCGTACTACGAGCGATTCGGGTTCGCTGTCACCGAGCGGATCGAACTGCCGGCCACACCACCGATCTGGCTCATGTGGCGGGAACCACGGCCGGGGGCCTGACTCAGGCGTCCGGCCGCAGCAGCACCTCGGGGATGCGGCCGTCGATGTCGGTGAACCCGAGCTCACGGGCGAGACCGGCCGAGGTGAAGGCATGGCCGGAACGATCGGCGAGATCAGCCGCGTCGGCGAGCGCCACGACGGCCCGACCGAGGAACCGCGGGGACTCGGCACCGGAGAGATCGAAGCGGCCCTCACCGGGCAGTTCGATATAGGACTGGTCGCCGTCGGTCTGGGCACCCATCTCGAGCAGTTCGGTGCGCACGAGGCCCGGCCACAGCGACACCACATGCACGCCGGTGCCGGCCAGCTCGATCGCCATGTCGGCGGTCATCTTGTCGACCGCAGCCTTCCCGACCCCGTAGACCACGTTGTGGGCGTAGGTGACGGCGCCGGAGGACGAGACGTTGACGATGAGGCCGCTGCCGTTGCGCAGCATGAGCGGTGCACCCAGCACGCTGGACACGTAATGCGAGCGGGTCCCGATGTCGATGACCTGGTCCCATGCATCGATGGGGAGCTCCCAGAACTTCTTGTTGAGCCACGGGACGAGGTCGGGGGCCGAGTACACGTTGTTGACGAGGACGTCGAGCCGCCCCTGCTCGGCCTCGATCCGCTCGAACACGGCCCGGACCTGCGCATCGTCGTGATGGTCGCAGGCCACGGCGATGCCCGTGCCCCCGAGTTCGGTGATCCGGGCGGCGGTCTCGCCGACGGTTCCGGGCAGCATGCCGGGGTCGACGGTGCGACCCGTGACGTACACGATCGCCCCGCTGGCTCCGAGCTCGAGAGCGATGCCCTTGCCGATCCCCCTGCTCGCCCCCGTCACGATCGCAACGCGCTGTTCAGCCATGATCCTCCCCTTCCGTTCGATTGTGGACGTTACCAACGGCCATCGATGCCGATGGCCGACGACTCCTCAGAGCGCCGAGCCGCCGCTGACGTTGATCGAGGTCCCCGTGACGTTGTCGGCCTGACACAGGAACACCACGGCCTGACCCATGTCGGCGGGCGTCTGCATCCGTCCGAGCGGGGTCGTCCCGGCGCTGACCTGATCGAGGATCTGTTCCTTCATCTCATCGGGAACGCCGTGCTTGTCCATCTGGGCGGCCGAGATCCCCGTGAAGACCGTGCCGGGCAGGATGCAGTTGACCCGGATGCCCTTCGGACCGAGTTCGAGGGCGAGCGTCTGCACCATCGAGATGACCGCTGCCTTGCTGGCGGCGTAGTGGACGAGCTCGGTCGTCCCACGCAGGCCGGTGATGGAGGCAGTGGCGACGATCGACCCGTGACCCTGCGCCAGCAGCGTGGGGAGCGCGGCCCGCACGGTGAGGAACATGCCGAGCGTGTTGATGTCGAAGGTGCGTCGGAACTCCTCGACGCTGAGCTCGGTGGCCGGGGACAGATTGCAGATGCCCGCGTTGGGACAGACGATGTCGAGGCGACCGAGACGATCGACGGTCGTGGCCATGAGCGCGGCGAGGTCCTCCTCCGAGCGCACATCGCACTGCAGGGCGAAGCTGCGGCGTCCCATGTCCTCGAGCAGTCGCACCGTGGTGGCCGCCTCCTCGGCGATCTCGGGAACCGAGAGGAGATCACCGATCACCACGTCGACGCCGGCCCGACCGAGTTCGAGGGCGATGCCCCGGCCGATGCCACGGGCTCCCCCGGTGATGACGGCGACCTGCCCTGTGATGTCACTCATGGTGCTGACTCCTGCTCGTTCTGTGAGATTCGTGGTGGTTCGATGCGTCGCTGCGGGATGGTCGGGGCGGCGTCAGCGGGACTGCGCCGCGGTGCGCTCGATGATCTCGCGCCAGGCCTGCAGGTCGCGCTCGCCGGCCTCGCGACCGACCCTCGTGACGACATCGACATCGGTGGCCCCGGCCCGCAGCGCACCGACGGTGCAGGTCTCGCGGGGTCGATGCGCGAAGGGATCGAAGCTGTAGTGACGCATGGCGTTGCCATGCGAGATCGCCTCGATGTCGGCGTCGTCGAAACCCTCGAGCGTGCGCAGCAGCTCCTCGGGGGCGTTCGGCCAGGTTCCATCGGAATGCGGGTAATCCGATTCCCAGCACACATTGCCGAGTTCGAAGTGATCGATCAGCTCCGGCCCGATGGTCTCCTTGATGAAGCACACCAGGATGTGGTCCCGGAAGATCTGGGTGGGACCACCGGTCTTCGAGAAATCGTGATCGATCCAGCCCCCGTGGCGATCGTTGACATGTTCGGCCCGCCACAGGAAGTACGGGATCCAGCCGATGTCACCCTCGGTGAGCGAGAACTTCAGTGTGGGGAAGCGCTCCCAGAAGGTGGCCCAGAGCAGGTCCATCAGCGTGAGGATCGTGCCGGCCGATGACAGCGACATGGCGACACCGGGCGGGGCGTCGATCGAGGTGTTCATCGAGCGCGACGACGAGCCGAGGTGGCAGCACAGCACGGTGGCCGAGTCGACACATGCGGCGAAGAGGGGGTCCCAGTAGCCGGAGTGGATCGACGGCATGTTCAGCGCCGCAGGGTTCTCCGAGAAGGTGACGGCATGACAGCCCTTCGCCGCCAGCCGACGGACCTCGGCGGCTGCCTTCTCGACGTCGAACAGCGGCAGGATCCCGCAGGGGATGAACCGACCTGGGTACGCACCACACCATTCGTCGACATGCCAGTCGTTGTAGGCGCGGATCATCACCTCGTTGACGGCGACATCGGGACCCATGTTGAGCACCTGACCGCTGAACCCCGTGAAGTTCGGGAAGTTGAGCCCGGCGAGCTGCCCGCCGGCGTCCATGTCGCGCACCCGTGCATGCACATCGAAGCAGCCCGGCCGCATCTCGTCGTACCGGCTGGCATCGACGTTGTACATCTCGCGGGGCTTGCCGGCCACGGCGTTCAGACCCAGGTCGCGACCCTTGACCGAGCCGTACCACCACTGCTGCACACCACGATCGTCGGTGACGACCCTGGGGGCCAGCTCGCGCATGGCTGCGGGGACATGCGCGTCGAACATGTCCGGTGGTTCGGCGATGTGGTCGTCGACGCTGATCAGGATGAGATCCTCAGCGCGCATGGCGACCGCCGATCACTCGCCGGGTCGCGGACCGTCGTGCTGGATCAGCTCGATGAGGTAGCCGTCCGGGTCGTACACGAAGGCGACGATGACCGGCCAGCGTTCGAGGCGCTCCGGCTCCATGACCGAGGTGTACCCGGCGTCGACGACCCGCTGCCAGGTGTCCCGGCAGTCATCGACGTTGATGTAGGTCTTCCACAGCGCGTTGCCATGGTCGATGGGCTGCGGGCTCATGGTCTCGGCGAACTTGGCCAGCTGGAGGCGGCCGCCCCCCGATGCTGCGGCGAGATGCACCTCGTTCACATTGGGGATCTCGGTGCGGCCCTGCACCTCGAGACCGAGGAGATCGACATAGAAGTGCACCGAGCGCTCGAGATCGCTCACCTTGATGCAGTACTGACCGACTGTGGTTGCCATTGCTTCCCCCCGGAATCCTTCGCGCACGAACCGATCGTGCGACGACCGACAACGTAGCGGAGCGGCATCGCGCAGGTCGCCACCCGTCCGGGGGGGGAGTCAGTACAGTCGTCGCACACAGCAGCGTCGGTGGGTCCGACACGAGGGGGAGATCATGAAGGAACTGAAGGGTCGCGTCGCGGTCATCACCGGCGGCGCCGGTGGCATCGGTCGGGCCATGGCCGAGCGTTTCGGCCAGGAGGGCATGAAGCTCGTCATCGCCGATCTCAAACAGGAGGCGCTCGACGAGGCCGTCGCCGAGCTGCGAGCACTCGGGTACGAGGCCATCGGGGTTCGCACCGATGTCTCGAAGCTCGAATCGGTCGAGGCGCTGCGCGATGCCACGCTCGCCGAGTTCGGCGCCGTGCATGTGCTGTGCAACAACGCCGGGGTGGCGTCAGGTGCCAAGGGGAGGATCTGGGAGCATGAGACCAACGACTGGGGGTTCGCGTTCAGCGTGCACGTCTACGGCGTGATCAACGGGATCAACGCCTTCGTCCCGACCATGCTCGCCCAGGGCGACGAATGTCATATCGTCAACACCACCTCGAGCAACGGTGGGTTCGCTCCCATCGCATCCTCGGCCACCTATGCCACCTGCAAGGCGGCGTGCGTCACCATCTCCGAATGCCTCTGGGGCCAGCTCCATGCGATCGATGCGAAGATCGGCGTCTCGGTGCTGTTCCCCACGGGCAGGACGAAGGGGATCCTCAACACCGGGATCTGGGCGGCGTCGGAACGTCCGCCGGAGTTCCCCGCCGATCATGAGATCGACACCACGTCGGCGATGGCCGGCTGGATGAAGGCGATGGAGGACGCCGGCACACCGGTCGAGTTCACCCCGCTGTCGGAGGTGGCCGACACCGTGGTCGAGGGCCTCTACGCGGATCGCTTCTGGATGGTCGAGGAGGGCCGCTTCGAGGACACCGTGAAGGCCCGCACGCAGATCATCCTCGATCGCGCCCATCCGCTGTACGGCTGAGCCACCACCCGCTCAGCCGGGGATGACTCCCCCGGCAGCGAGCCAGCGCTTCACGACCGCACCGGCCTCCGCCGGGGAGTAGACGTCCTCCTCATAGCTCCACTTTCCGTCGCCGGCGTAGTGGAGGATCGTGTTGACGTCGAAGCCGTAGTAGCCGTCGTCGCCCTCGGGGGCCGGCAGGATGTTCGGGATGAGCGCGCTCACCCGATTGCCGTCGATGACCTTGTAGGACACGGGGAACTCCATCGTCGGGAACGGCTGCATGACGCCGTTGATCCAGTCGCGGATCTCCTGCTGTCCCCGGAAGTAGCCGTAGTGATGCTCGCGGTACTCGGCGTCCTCGGTGAACTGGTCGGCCCACTGGTTCCAGTCGCCGGTGGCCACGGCGGTGACCCCGCGCTGCCGATAGATCTCGAACTCCCGCTCGATCTCTTGCCGCGGGAACACCTCGGTGGGAACCGCGGGCGACCAGCCGTCGATCCCCTGGAGGGATCGGTCCTGCGGTGTGGTGCGGTTGCCGCCGGCGGCGATCCATTCCATGAACACCCGACCGGCGTCGGCAGGGTTGTAGTAATCCCCCTCGAAGCTGAACAGACCATCGCCGGCGTATTCGAGGAAGGTCGTGTTCGGGAACCCGAAGCGCCTGCCGGTGCCGGTGGGATCGGGCAGGTTGTTCCAGATGTAGAAGCTCACCCGATTGCCCTCGATCGCGTACCACTCGATCCACAGCGTCATCGTCGGATAGTCAGCCATGCACTCCACGATCCAGGACTTGATCGCCTCACGACCGCGGAACACCCCGAGGTTGTGCTCCTCATAGAGCGCATCCTCGGTGAACATGTCGGCCCAGCCGGCCCAGTCGTGGCGCTCGACGCCACGGCGGCGGAACTCGGCGAACGCCGCTTCGATCTCTTCCCTCGGAAATGTGGTCATGGACGCCCCTCGCGTATGCCCGATGTGGTGGTGACGGCCATCGATCGACGCCGGCTGCGGCTGTCGTCCCCCGACCTGCGACGACGATAGCCCTGAGCGCCCGTGGGCGCCTGTAAGTTGTGATTCCGATCGATCGACTCGCGATCGCAGACCGTCGCAGTTCCGGGGGGAATCTTGCCGAAGATCGTGGATCATGACGAACGCAGGCGGCTGCTTCTCGACGCCCTCTGGCGCATCGTCGATCGGGATGGAACCGCTGCCATCACGATCCGCAACGTCGCCGCCGAGGCGAACATCCCGAAGAGCACGATGGAGCACTACTTCCCCGATCGGCTCGGCCTGCTCCAGGCCGCCGTCGATCAGGTGGTCACGAATGCCGAGGGCCGGCTCGGCGCTCTCGACATCTTCGACGGCAGGATCGACACCGCGGTCGAAGCAGTGATGGTGGCCATCCCCGACAGCCCCCAACGGCGCCGGGAGAGCGAGGTCTGGACACTGCTCACCATCGAGCGTCGATCAAACGCCGACGCGAGCTCGGTGGCCGCATCCCTCGATGAGGCGGTCCGCAACTCGTGCTCACTCGCGATGAACGCGTGGACCACGACCGGGCTCGTCCATCCCGATCGCGACCATGACTTCGAGGCGTCCCGTCTCCATGCCCTCATCGACGGGCTCTCGCTGCACACCCTCCACGATCCGGAGGCGCTCCCCCCGAGGCGCATCCGTGCGATCGTCACCGCGCACCTCTCCGAACTCGCAGGACCGCCGGCACCTACCCGCCCGGCGCAGAGGACCCACAGCAGGGAGCACCGATGACTGAGTCCCCCTCCATCGAATCCATCCGCCGAGCCGTCGAGTACGCGGATCTCGCCGCACTGCGCATCGCGATCTTCCAGGCCAGTGGCGATGCCGAGATCGGCCGCCTCGGTCCGGTGGCCTCCCTCGAACCGGAACGGCGCGCCCGTCTCATCGATCGCTGCGTCGAGCTGCTCAGCACCGAACTCGGGAGCTGGAGCCTGCGCACCCCGTCCGATGAGGAGCTCCACTCGCTGCTCGAGATGGTGCTCGGGGTCCCGACCCCAGAAGGTGATTTCGAGCTGCGCAATCAGGTGCTCTCGTTCGACGAGTTCCCGTTCTTCGCCGACTGGCCCTCCGGCACGCCGTCCGAAACCGATGGGTTCCATGTGGCGATCATCGGTGGTGGCTTCAACGGTGTGGCCACCGCGGTGCAGCTCGAGCAGCTGGGCATCGACTACACGGTGTTCGAGCGTCGTTCCGAGCTCGGCGGCACCTGGAGCATCCACACGTACCCCGACATCCGCGTCGACACCCTGAGCGCGTCCTACGAGTTCAGCTTCGAGAAGAACTACAAGTGGACCGAGTACTTCGCCAGGGGCCCCGAGGTGAAGGGGTACCTGCGCCATATCGCCGAGAAGTTCGGGGTCATGCCCCATGTGCGCTTCGAGCACGATCTCGTCGAGGCCCGCTTCGACGACGACACCCAGCTGTGGAACGTCACGTTCCGGCTCGCCGATGGTTCCACCACGTCCCGATCGGTCAACGCGATCGTGAGCGCCGCCGGCCTGTTCGCCAATCCGAAGCAGCCGGACTTCCCCGGTATCGAGGCGTTCGGGGGCACCGTCGTGCATCCCACACGGTGGCCGGCCGATCTCGATCTCACCGGCAAGCGGGTCGCAGTGATCGGCAACGGCTCCACCGGCGTGCAGCTGCTCGCCCGCGTGGCCGAGATGGCCGGCCACACCGATGTGTTCGTGCGCACACCGCAATGGATCAGTCCGCGAGACAAGTACGGCACCCATGTCGAACCCGAGACGCGCTGGTTGATCGATTCCATGCCCGGCTACTGGAACTGGTGCCGGATCACCTCGATCATGCATCTGTTCAACTTCCACCGCGACTTCCTCATCCGCGATCCGGAGTTCGAGGCCACCGGTGGACGCATCACCCAGACCAGCGAGAACGTCCGGGCCTTCCTCACCGAGTACATCCGCACCGAGACCGGCGGTCGACAGGACCTCATCGACCGTCTCATGCCGGACCATGCGCCGATGGTGCGCCGACCGATCGTCGACAACGGCTGGTACCGGGCGCTCACCCGCGACGACGTCGAGCTCGTCACCGAAGACATCGTGCGTTTCACCGAGTCCGGCATCGAGACCGCCGATGGTGCGCATCACGAACTCGACGTGGTGATCTCGGCCACCGGTTTCGACATCGTGAAGTACCTGTGGCCCGCCGAGTACTTCGGTCGGGGCGCCGCCAATCTCCACGATCGTTGGAAGGAGGAGACCCCCATGGCCTACGTGGGCATGATGGTCCCGGACTTCCCGAATCTGTTCATCCTCTACGGACCGAACTCCCAGCCGGTCTCGGGCGGTGTGGCCCTGCCGGCCTGGTACCAGATGTGGGCAGGCTTCGTGGCCCGTTGCCTCACGCAGGTGATCGAGAACGGGCATCGCACTGTCGAGGTCACCCGGGAGGCGTTCGAGGAGTACAACCGCCGTCTCGTCGAGGAGTCCCAGCAGATCATCATGGTCACCGAGGAGACCTCGAAGCGGAAGAACTACTACGTCAACGAACGCGGGCGCATGCAGGTGAACGCCCCGTGGGAGACGTGCGACTACTACCGCATGACCTCCTATCCCGATCCCGAGGCCATCGTCTTCGACTGACCCCCCGGTTCACCAGTTCTGCCGGGCCTCCTCGGCGAACCCCTGCAGCCCGATGAACTCGACGCGGCGTCCGTCATCGTCGACCACGAAGCCCTCGTAGGTTCCGAACACCTGATGCACCTCGCTGCCAAGCGTGCTGTCACCGGTGTTGGTGTACTTGTCGAAGCGGGGCGTGAGCAGCACCGACAGTTGGCCCCCGGGGTCGACGATGCGCCAGGGCGCCATCGGGTCGTCCCAGTCGTAGGTCCATTCGAGCTCCCGCCCGATCTTGGTGGCGATGCCATCGAGCAGGAACCCGTTCTCGGTGAACCCGGTGCCCTCGGTCCATCGCGCGCCGAACTGCAGACCCACGACCGTGTCACCGGCCCGACCTGCTCCCCCACCCCAGTTCCAGATGATCGATGACGGCCAGCGACCCCGACCGACATCGAGCACACCCCAGGCGTCGGTGTCGGTGCCGATGGCGAAGCGCTCCTCGCCCACCACTAGGAGGCCGGTGGCAAGGAGCGCCTGCTGTTTCGAGGTGAAGTTGAAGGTGTCGTGGCTCCAGGGGATGACGACGTTGATCGACTCCATCCCCGACGGCCGTGAGACGGTGAGATCGAGACTGGCGGAACGACCATCCGGTTCGGTCCACCATGCACGGATCAGCGTCCCCTCGGCTGCGTCGGCGTCGATCTCCAGACGAAGACCATCCCGGTCGACATGGAGATCCGCGGTGCCGCAGATCTGGGGCAGACGCATCACACCGGGTTCGGTGATGATCCCGGTGCCACCGCTGCGACCGGTGCGCAGATCTGCCCACCACACATCAGCCAGTCCGATGACATCGATATCGGAGTAGACGCAGGACACGACGACATCGCCGCCGAGCACCGCCCAGTAGTCCCAGCGCTTGTTGCGACCCAGCTCGGCACCATCGAGGTTGGCCCGGTGCAGCGGACGGCGCGACCAACCACGAGCAGCGGGAGCGAGGCGCGCGCCACCCGGTGTGCACAGATCGACGGGGTCGAGCAGTTCGGGCTCATGGGTCATCTCGCGTGTCTACACGACCAGCTCACAGGGCACCGCCGCTGCCACGATCGCCGATCGGGACCCGTGGCCGAGCTCGAGCATCTGTGGTGGACTACGGCATGGATCTGCGGCGGGGCATTGCGTGGGGCGGGGCGCTCACGCTCGTGGCCGGCCTGCTGACCTACCTCTATCTCTCATCGATCACCATCAATGACGGACTGGAGGCGCTGATCTTCGTCCCCATCGTCGGGGTGCTGTTCAGCGCGGCCGGAGCGACCGGAGGCTGGAGGGGCCGCGACATGACCTGGGGCTGGGGTCTCGCCGCGGGGGCCGCAGCGACGATGGTGCTTGCTGAACTGCTCTGGCTGATCGTGTGGCTCGTCACTCTTCGACCTCCGACGGAGGGCGGCCCCTTCAGCGCTCCCCTCGAGTTGTTCTCCATCATCGCACTGGCCGGAATCTCGACTGTGGGCAGCATCGCCGGATTCGTGGTCTTCCTCAGCATGCTCGGCTGGTTCATCGGCAGCACGGTGCGCGCCAGGAGATTGCGCCGCTTCCCTCCGCCTCCTGCAGCGCTCGATCAGGCGTAGGTGAACGCATCCTCGGGGTAGAACGCCAACGCATCAACGATTGCCTGTCGCTCGATCACCGGAAGTAGATCCTCGTACAAGAGTCGATGACACGCACGGGCGCCACCACCGAGATCCCCGGCGTAGAACGCCGAGATCGCGTACTCGTAGAGCGAACGCCAGCGGTAGCACTGCGATTCGATGAAGAGGCCGTCCACCGGTTCGGTGATCGAACTGGCCCGCCGGGCGAGGGCATGCGCCAGCTG
>CANFHM010000001.1 GCA_947446975.1 Microthrixaceae bacterium | reverse complement strand
GTACGTCCTTCGCCCCATGCAGAACGCTCATCACGACTACCGCGGGTACGCCGGTACCGTCGCCGGTGGCGTGCTCAAGCCGGGAGACGACGTCATCGTGCTGCCCTCCGGCTTCACGTCCACCATCGCCGGCATCGAGACCGCCGATGGTCCCGTCGACGAGGCCTTCCCGCCGATGTCGGTGAGCGTCCGTCTCTCCAGCGAGATCGACATCTCCCGGGGCGACATGATCTGCCGCCCGGCCAACCAACCCGATATCGGCCAGGACATCGACGCCATGGTCTGCTGGATGAGTGAGGCCGCATCGCTCACCACCGGCGCAAAGCTGGCCATCAAGCACACCACCCGTTCGGCCCGTGCGCTGGTCAAGAACCTCCACTACCGACTCGACGTCAATACGTTGCATCGTGAGAATGAGATCAACGCGCTGGCTCTCAATGAGATCGGGCGCGTATCGCTGCGCACGACAGTGCCGCTCTTCTTCGACGACTACCGACGCAATCGTGAGACCGGTTCGTTCATCCTCATCGACGAAGCCACCAATGCCACCGTCGGTGCGGGGATGATCCTCGGTCCAACCCAGCCGTGAGCGACCCAACGGTGAGCGAACCGCAGACCGTCACGCCGGGAGCCGTGTGGCATCCCGGCAATGTCTCGCGGGCACAGCGATGGGCCGCCGCCACCAGCGGCGGCGCCACGTTGTGGTTCACGGGCCTGTCCGGTTCGGGCAAGTCCTCGGTGGCCGTCGAGGTCGAGCGACTGCTGGTCGAGGCCGGGCGCAGTGCCTATCTCCTCGACGGCGACAACCTGCGCCACGGGCTCAACGGCGATCTCGGCTTCTCCGACACCGACCGCACCGAGAACGTGCGGCGGGTGGGCGAGGTGGCCCGGCTCTTCGCCGATGCCGGAGTGGTCGCACTGGTGCCGCTCATCTCGCCGTTCCGCGAGGGGCGCGATCGCGCCCGTGCGGTGCACGCCATCGCCGATGTCCCGTTCGCGGAGATCTTCATCGACACACCGCTCGAGATCTGCGAACAGCGCGACCCCAAGGGTCTCTACGCCCAGGCCCGGGCCGGGTCGCTCACCGGCATGACCGGCATCGACGCCCCCTACGAGCCACCGGTGAACCCGGAACTCCGGCTCGTCCCCGACGACGGCGATGTCACCACGATGGCGCAGCGCGTCATCGCACTGCTCGACACGCTCGTCTGATCCGGGTCGCAGCGGGGGTGGCAGCGGGGATCTCAGGCCCCGCCGCGTCCGAACTCGATGGCGCGGGTCACCAACCGACGCAGCTGTTCCTCATCGGTGCCCGACTCGACGAGGGCGGCGACGCGGGTTTCGAGATCCGCCGCCACCCGCTCATCGGTGACGACGGACGTGCCGTCTCGGCCCAGGGCCCCCGGCGGCGACACCGACGTGACCAGCACCAGTGCGATGGCGGCCACGGCGGTGAGCAGCCCGAAGGTGATCGCGCCACCGGTGCTGTCGAGGATCGAGCTCACGATCATGCCGATGATGCCGGCGATGAACACGGCGACGACACCCCGACGCACGAGTCGCGGACTGATCCGCGGTGCCTGCTGGGTCGGGGGAGCGGAGCTCATCGGGCGAGGGGCTTGTACTTGATCCGATGCGGTTGGTCGGCGTCGGCGCCGAGCTCCTTCTTGCGGAAGGATTCGTACTCGCTGAAGTTGCCCTCGAACCAGCGCACCTGACTGTCGCCCTCGAAGGCCAGCACATGGGTGGCGACACGATCGAGGAACCAGCGATCGTGGCTGATGACCACGGCGCAGCCGGCGAAGGCCTCGAGGCCCTCCTCGAGCGCACGCAGGGTGTCGACGTCGAGGTCGTTGGTGGGCTCGTCGAGCAGCAGCACGTTCCCGCCGCGAGCGAGCACCTTGGCGAGGTGCACCCGGTTGCGCTCACCGCCGGAGAGCACGCCGACCTTCTTCTGCTGATCGGAACCCTTGAAGTTGAACGAGGCGACATAGGCCCGGCCGTTCATCTCGCGGCTGCCGAGCTTGATGATGTCGTTGCCGCTGGTGATCTCCTCGTAGACGGTCTTCTCGGGGTCGAGGCTGTCGCGGCTCTGGTCCACATAGGCGAGGTTCACCGTCGGGCCGATGCGCATGGAGCCACCATCGGGTTCCTCCTGTCCGGTGATCATGCGGAACAGGGTGGTCTTGCCGGCACCATTGGGTCCGATCACGCCGACGATGCCGGCGCGGGGGAGGTTGAAGGAGAGGTCCTCGACGAGGAGTCGTTCGCCGAACCCCTTGGAGATCCCCTCGGCCTCGATGACGACATCGCCGAGACGATCGCCCGACGGGATGTAGATCTCGAGTCCGTCGCCGCGACCCTGGGCGGCCTGGGATTCGGCGAGCAGCTGCTCATAGGCCGAGAGGCGGGCCTTGCCCTTGGCCTGCCGGGCCTTGGGCGCCATGCGCACCCAGTCGAGCTCATGGGCCAGCGTGCGGGCCCGGGCTGATTCCTGCTTCTCCTCCATACGGAGGCGTTCCTGCTTCTGCTCGAGCCAGCTGGTGTAGTTGCCCTCGAACGGGAATCCCTTGCCGTGATCGAGTTCCAGGATCCAGCGGGCCACGTTGTCGAGGAAGTAGCGATCGTGGGTGATGGCGACCACGGTGCCGGGGTAGTCGCGCAGGAAGCGCTCGAGCCAGGCCACCGATTCGGCGTCGAGATGGTTCGTGGGTTCGTCGAGCAGCAGGAGATCGGGCTTGCTCAGCAGCAGCCGGCACAACGCCACGCGTCGACGCTCGCCGCCCGAGAGGTTGGTGACATCGGCATCCGACGGTGGGAGACGCAGGGCGTCCATGGCGATCTCGATGGTGCGCTTGAGATCCCAGGCGCCACTGGATTCGATCTTGGCCTCGAGCTCGGCCTGTTCCTCGCCGAGCTTCTCGTAGTCGGCCTCGGGATCGGCCCACTTGGCCAGCACGGCGTCGTACCGCTCCAGCAGTGTGGCGGTCTCGCCGAGTCCGTCCATCACGTTGCCCATGACATCCTTGGAGTCATCGAGCTGTGGTTCCTGTTCGAGCAGACCCACGGTGAAGCCGGGCGAGAGCCGGGCCTCGCCCGTGTAGCCGTCGTCGAGTCCGGCCATGATCCGCAGCAGCGAGGACTTGCCCGACCCGTTCGAACCGATGACGCCGATCTTGGCGCCCGGATAGAACGAGAGACTGATGTTCTTGAGCACCTCTCGGTCCGGTGGGTAGAACCGATCGACCTTGTGCATGGTGAAGATGTACTGGGTGCTCATGGCGTCCAAGGGTAGTGATGGTTGTCAGGTGCCGTGAACCGTGCGCGACCGGCGGGTGCGCACCCCGATCGACAGGGCCCGTACGCGACGATGCCCCGCCGGAGCGGGGCATCGTGCACGGATCGGATCGCTGGGATCAGCGACGACCGGTGGCCCGCTTGGCGGGTGCCTTCTTCGCAGCGGTCTTCTTGGCGGGTGCCTTCTTGGCGGGAGCCTTGCGAGCAGGTGCCTTCTTGGCGACTGCCTTCTTGGCCGGTGCCTTCTTCGCAGCGGTCTTCTTGGCGGGTGCCTTCTTGGCGGGAGCCTTGCGAGCAGGAGCCTTCTTGGCCGGTGCCTTCTTGGCCGGTGCCTTCTTCGCAGCGGTCTTCTTGGCGGGTGCCTTCTTCGCAGCGGTCTTCTTGGCGGGTGCCTTCTTCGCAGCGGTCTTCTTGGCGGGTGCCTTCTTGGCCGGTGCCTTCTTCGCAGCGGTCTTCTTGGCGGGAGCCTTCTTCGCGACTGCCTTCTTGGCCGGTGCCTTCTTCGCAGCGGTCTTCTTGGCGGGAGCCTTCTTCACAGCCATCTTCGCCTCCTCGGCGTGTTCATGGGGTTGCACGGTGGTTCCAACAACAACATCGACATGAGTGGAAGTGTCATGCGCAACGTCACTCGATGCAGCGGTGTGCTGCGCATCGGAAACGCTAGTCACATCTTCCCCGCCATGCGCGGACATGGACGACTTCCGGTTGCGAGCGCGCGTGTCGGTCGACGCCGGTGCTGACGGACTCGAGACGAGTGCGAGGTCGATGCCGCGTCGCGGTGTGTCGATCGAGAACACGGCGAAGGTGTGCTCGTCGCCGAGGCGGAGCACATCGCGAGCGGTGCGCGGTGCCGGATCACCCAGAAGTTTCAAGGGTGAATAGCACCTGGCGTTGCCGACACGGACGTAGGCGCCATGCGAGGAGAACGACTCGACCGTTCCCTGCAGCGTGCTCCCGATCGGATGCTCCGACACGAACTCGAGGAAGTGCAGCGGTTCGTTGAGCGGTTCGGAAGGTTTGCGCGAAGCACCGCGACGATCGCCACGCGACTCGGTGTTGTTCGTGTTGTTCGTGTTGTTCGCGTTCCGCGTGGCGTCGGTGCTGCGTTGTGCGCCGCGCCGTTGGTCGCGTGTGTCGGTGGATGCGTCGGCCGCGCCGTTGCTCCTGCTTCCACGACGACGGCCGGACCGACCGTCGGTCTGCTCGACGCTCTCGCGCTCGACCGGCGGACGGGGCCGATCCTTCGACCGCGCTTCGCGCGTGGTGCGGCGACTGACCGGACCGCGCACCGGGGTGCGCAACGAGAACACCCAGCCGACGCCGGGCACCGGCTTGCCGCCGATGAGGCGACCCTCGTCGAAGATCCACGGACGAGTGGCATGGAGTTCCTGGAACGAGTCGTTCGACAGCACGGTGGCATCGACCTTCTCGGCCACCTGCAGGATGAAGGCATCGCCGCGTCCGATGGTGCCCGCCGGTGGGGTGACGAGTTCGCCGGCGAGCAGCGCCGCCTCGAACTCGGCCCGTTCGGACTGATCGATGCGGTTGGGGAAGGTGGCATCGACGACGACCGTGATGGTGTCGACCTGATGCTCCTCCATGAAGGTGGTGACAGCGTCATCGAGCTGACGCAGGCTGGGGGTGGTGCGGCCCTCGGTGGCGATGTTGGAGCCATCGACGACCACATGGGATCGGATCATGGGGGTGAACGTTCTTTTCGCTTGGGGGAATGCCGTCGGCAGTTCCGGGTGAGGATGGGAGCTCGCAACGGGCACCTCGCCGTCGAACCCGGGATGGGTCGAACGGGAGTGGCCTCGGATGCAGGGCGTATCCATGCCTCTCTGACAGGGAGGAGCCTACGCTGCAACCCATGTCCGACGACACTCCGGCACGCGAACACGAGTGCACCGAGGTGCTGCAGGGGCTCATCCGCAACGCCTGTGTGAACGATGGGTCGGTGACCTCCGGCGGCGAGATCCGCAGCACCGATCTCCTGCGCAGCTATCTCGAGGGTCCCGGCATCGATCTCGAGACCTTCGAATCGGCGCCCGGTCGCACGAGCCTCATCGGGCGCATCGAGGGCACCGACCCCGATGCGCCGACCCTGCTGCTCATGGGGCACACCGATGTGGTGCCGGTGAACCCGGACCACTGGCGACACGATCCCTTCGGCGGCGACCTGATCGACGGTGAGGTCTGGGGGCGCGGTGCGATCGACATGCTCAACCTCACCGCCTCGATGGCGGTGGCCACGAGACGCCTCGCCCGCTCGGGGTTCGCACCGCGGGGCACGCTCATCTACCTGGCGGTGGCCGACGAGGAGGCGCACGGCACCTACGGCGCCCAGCACCTCATCTCCCATCATCGCGATGCCGTCATGGCCGACTACGTGATCACGGAATCCGGGGGCATCCCCCTGCCGAGTCCGAGTGGGCTCAAGCTCCCGGTCATCGTCGGTGAGAAGGGTGTGTTCAACATGCGCCTCACCGTCCGCGGCACGGCCGGCCACGGCTCGCAGCCCTATCGCACCGACAACGCCCTCGTCACCGCGGCGGAGGTGGTGCGACGCATCGACGCCTTCGAGCCGGCCACGAAGATCCACGAGATCTGGACCCGCTTCATCAGTTCCATGGGCTACCCCGATGAGATCACCCAGCCGCTGCTGTCGGTGGATGCCCTCGACACGGTGCTCGGTGAGCTCCCCATCGGGATGGGTCGGCAGTTCCACGCCTGCACCCACAACACCTACGCCCCGACCATGATGCAGGCGGGGACGAAGATCAACGTCATCCCCGATCATGTGTCGCTCGAGATCGACATCCGCACCCTTCCCGGCGACGCGATCGACGATGTCATGGCCGAGCTGCGACTCGCCCTCGGCGATCTCGCCGAGCGGGTCGAGTTCCATCCCGGGGAGTACGACCCCTCGAGCGCCTCGCCGATCGACACGCCGCTGTGGGACACGCTGTCGCGGGTCACGCAGCGCTGGTACCCGGGTTCGGAGACGGTGCCGTTCCTCACCGTCGGGGCCACCGACTCGCGCTTCTTCCGCCGGCAGGGTCGCACCGCCTACGGGTTCGGTCTGTTCAGCCAGAACATGAGCTTCGAGGACTACGGCTCGATGTTCCATGGCGACGACGAGCGCATCGACACGGCGTCGCTCGGGCTGTCGACCCATCTGTGGGAGATCGTCGCCGAGGATCTGCTCACCGCACGCGACTGAGGCACCGCTCCCGCTGCTCGCAGCGGACTCGGTGCCCCAGGAGATGTCGCCGGATCAGATGTCTCCGGATCAGATGTCTCCGGATCAGATGTCTCCGAGGGCGCTCTCCATGAGGTCGTGCAGTTCGGCCTTGTGGATCGAGAGGTTCCCGGTGGCCGGGCTGGCCGATTCCTGACGGCTCACCCGACGGATGTGGTGGGTGTTCTCATGGGCCTCGTACAGGCGACCCTTGATGTGGTTCCAGGCGCCCATGTTCTCGGGTTCCTCCTGCAGCCAGACGATCTCATCGGCGTTGGAGTACTTGTCGAGGATGGCGGCCACATCGTCATAGGGCCACGGGTAGAGCTGCTCGACCCGGACGACGGCGACGGGGGCCTCACGGAGATCGCGTTCGGCCTGGGCCTCGACGCCGACCTTGCCGGAGGCGAACACCACACGGCGCACGGCGGTCGGATCGGTGACGCCGGAGTCGTCGAGGACCTCCTGGAACGAGCCGTGGATGAGCTCGGACACCGGCGACCGCGAGGTCTTGGCGCGAAGGCCCGACTTCGGGGTGAACACGATGAGCGGCTTGCGGATCTCGCGACGCACCTGACGACGCAGGAGATGGAAGAACTGCGCCGCCGTGGTGGCGTTGCACACCTGGATGTTGTCGCCGGCCGACAGCGTGAGGAAGCGCTCGATGCGGGCCGAGGAATGCTCGGGACCCTGACCCTCGTAGCCGTGGGGGAGGAGCATGACGAGGCCGGAGGTCTGACCCCACTTGTCCTCGGCCGCCACGATGAACTGGTCGATGATGACCTGGGCGCCGTTCATGAAATCGCCGAACTGCCCCTCCCACAGGACGAGGGCGTCCTTGTTGTCGACGGAGTAGCCGTACTCGAAGCCGAGGGCGGCGAACTCCGACAGCAGGGAGTCGTAGATCCAGAACTTGGCGCCGTCGCGTGCGGTGCCCTCGAGCGGCACGATGTCCCGGCCGGTCTCGTAGTCGATGAGGGCGGCGTGACGGTGGGAGAAGGTGCCCCGACGGGAGTCCTCGCCGGTGAGTCGGACCGACGTGCCCTCATGGAGCAGCGAGCCGATGGCGAACGCCTCGCCGAGGGCCCAGTCGACCTCGCCATCGACGGTGTACATCGTGTGGCGACCCTCGAACTGCTTGGCCAGCTTCGGATGGACGGTGAATCCCTCCGGGACGAACTCGAGCTGGGCGAACACGGCGTCGAGGGTCTCCTGCGACACGCCGGTGTCGACATGCGGACGCACGCCCTCGTAATGACGCTCGGGAGCTGATTCCAGCGGTGCCGGTGCATCGTGGGAGCGGGTCTCGTCGAGCGCCGCCTGCAGGCGGGTCTGGAAGTCGTCGAGCGCGGCTTCAGCCTCCTCGAGGGAGATGTCGCCCTTGCGGACCAGCGCCTCGGTGTAGAGCTTGCGGACCGAACGGCGGGCCTCGATGCGCTTGTACATGAGCGGCTGGGTGTAGCTGGGGTCGTCGCCCTCGTTATGACCATGGCGGCGATAGCAGACCATGTCGATGACGACGTCCTTGTGGAACTGCTGGCGATAGGCGAAGGCGAGACGGGCGACGCGCACCACGGCCTCGGGATCGTCGCCGTTCACGTGGAAGATCGGGGCCTGGATCATCTTGGCCACATCGGTCGGGTACTCCGACGAGCGGGCCTCGGTGGGGTTGGTGGTGAAGCCGAGTTGGTTGTTGATGATGACGTGGATGGTGCCGCCGACGCGGTAGCCGCGGATATCGGACAGGTTGAGGGTCTCGGCCACCACACCCTGACCGGCGAACGCGGCGTCGCCGTGCACGAGCACCGACAGCACCGGGTAGTTGCCCGGGGGTTCGATGCGATCCATCTTGGCGCGGGCCATGCCGACCACGACCGGGTCGACGGCCTCGAGATGGGAGGGGTTGGCGGCAAGTTCGACCTGCATGGTGTTGCCGGCCGGACTGGTGAAGGTGCCCGTCTGACCGAGGTGGTACTTGACGTCGCCGGAGCCCTGGATGCTCTCGGGGTCGATGTTGCCCTCGAACTCGGTGAAGAGCTGCTCATGGCTCTTGCCCACGATGTTGACCAGCACGTTGAGGCGACCACGATGGGCCATGCCGACCACGGCGGAATGCATCGAGGCATCGGCGGCCTCGCTCAGCACGGCGTCGAGCAGCGGGATGGCGGACTCGCCGCCCTCGATGCCGAACCGCTTCTGCCCGAGGTACTTGGTGGCGAGGAACTTCTCGAGCGCCTCGGCGGCGTTGAGACGATCGAGGATGTGACGCTTCTCCTCGGTGGTGAGCGAGAACGTGACGCCCTCGACCTGCTGCTGGATCCAGCGCTTCTCGACGGGATCCTGGATGTGCATGTACTCGATGCCGATCGTGCGGCAGTAGGCGTCGCGCAGGACGTCGAGGATCTCGTCGAGCTTCATGTGCTTGCGGCCGGCGATGCCCCCGGTGAGGAACACGCGGTCGAGATCCCAGATGGTGAGGCCGTAGGAGGCGGGATCGAGCTCGGGATGGAGATAGGGCTCCTCGGCCTCGAGCGGATCGAGATCGGAGATGAGATGCCCGCGCACCCGGTGCATGTTGATGAGGGTCTGCACGTTCATCTGCTTCTCGAGCATCGCCTCCTCACGACCGAAGGCATTGGTGTCACGACCCCATTCCACCGCCTCATAGGGCACGCCGAGCGAGCGGAACACATGCTCGTAGAACTCGTGCTGGCCCATGAGCAGTTCATGCACGCGCTTCAGGAACAGTCCGGACTCGGCGCCCTGGATGATGCGATGGTCGTAGGTGGACGTGATGGTCATGACCTTCGAGAGGCCGAGACCGGCGAGCGTGGCGGGATCGGCGCCCTGGTAGGCGGCCGGGTAGTCGAGCGAACCGACGCCGACGATGACACCCTGACCGGGCATGAGGCGGGGCACCGACTGCACGGTGCCGATGGTGCCGGGGTTGGTGAGGCTGACGGTGACGCCGGCGAAGTCGTCCGGGGTCAGCTTGTTGGAGCGGACCTTGCGGATGATCTCCTCATAGGCGTCGAGGAACCCGGCGAAATCCAGGGTGTCGGCGGCCTTGATGCAGGGGACGAGCAGCGAGCGGGTGCCGTCGGACTTCTCCTGATCGACGGCGAGACCGAGGTTGAGATGCTCGTGCTTCACCACATAGGGCTTGCCATCGGCCCCCTCGTGATAGGCCGAGTTCATGACGGGTGCGGCCTCGGTGATGGCGCGCACGATGGCGTAGCCGATGATGTGGGTGAAGCTCACCTTGCCGCTGCGGGAGCGCGTGAGGAAGCTGTTGATGGTCTTGCGGTTGACCTCGAGCAGCTTGGCGGGGACCTCGCGGAAGCTCGTGGCGGTGGGGACCGAGAGGCTGGACTCCATGTTGGCGACGATGCGGGCGGCGGCCCCGCGCAGCGGCGTGCCGGTCTCGGCAGCGGGATCAGCGCTGGACGCGGCGGCGGTCGCAGGAGCCGGGGCTGCGGCGGGAGCGGTGCCCGTGGTGCCCGTGGCGACGCTGCGGGGAGCAGCGGTGGGCCGGTACCCGTGGAAGAACTCCTTCCAGCTCTCGCTCACCGAATCCGGGTTGGTGCGGTACTGCTCGAACATTTCGTCGACGAGCCACGCATTGGGGCCCGTGATCTGGGGGGAGGAGTCGTCAGCCACGAGGAGTCAGCCTATCGGCGGCCGCGAGGGCACCGGAGACTCCGGGGCGAGCCCGACCGATAGATTCCCCGATCGTGCTCAGACTGGCGACGTGGAACGTGAATTCGCTCAAGGCCCGGCTCCCGAGGGTCACCGAATGGGTGGCCGAGACCGCCCCGGATGTCCTGTGCATGCAGGAGACCAAGATGAAGCAGGAGGTCTTCCCCGCCGAGGTCTTCGCCGAGCTGGGCTACGAGAGTGCCCACTACGGCCAGGGGCAGTGGAACGGTGTGGCCATCATCTCCCGGGTGGGTCTCACCGATGTGGTGGCCGGCTGGGATGACGACGGCCCCGAGGATCCCGAGGCGCGTCTGCTGTGGGCCACATGCGGTGGTGTCCGGCTGGCCTCGGCCTACGTGCCCAACGGTCGGTCGCTCGACAACGACCACTACACCTACAAGCTGGCGTGGATGGCTCGTCTGCGCGAGATGCTCGAGCGACGCGAGGATGCGGCCGCCGAGGTGGCGGTGCTCGGCGACTACAACATCGCCCCCGAGGATCGCGATGTCTGGAGCATGGAGGCCTTCGCCGGTGCCACGCATGTGAGCGAACCGGAACGGGAGGCGCTGCGCTCCCTCGAACAGTGGGGGCTCACCGATGTGTTCCGCCGGTTCCACGACGAGGACCGGGTGTACTCGTGGTGGGACTACCGCGGTGGCGACTTCCATCAGGGACGCGGCATGCGCATCGACCTGATCATGGCCACCGAGGCGCTCGCCGCCCGGGCCACCGACTGCAGCATCGACCGCGACGCTCGCAAGGGCAAGCAGCCCAGCGACCATGCACCGGTCATCGTGGAACTGGCCGACTGATGGCGGCCGAGAGCACGACACCGGGGTTCGTCGACGGCAACGTGTTCGGCGTGGGTGCCACCGCCAACGCCTTCGGGGTGGATGCGGTCCTCGATGTCACCGTCGAGGAGGAGGCGGCCCGCCGCACCGCTGCTGCGGTCCGTCGCCTCATCGTGGCGCTGTCGGCCACCTCGGCCTCGATCGAGGAACTGGATCGGATCGCCGATGCGGTCGATGCCATCGCCGGGGAGGTGCCCGGGGGAACTCCTGATGCGCTCGTCGTGCCGGGGGACTTCTCGGTGATCAGCGCCACCGCCATCCGCCAGTCGCATCGACTGCGGGAGCGTTCGCCGTTCATCGGGCAGGCCAACCCGGTGGCTCCGCCGATGCAGGTGGTCTTCACCGAGGACGCCATCGAGGCCAGAGTGACCCTCGGGTCGCTGTACGAGGGACCGCCCGGATGCGTGCACGGCGGGTTCGTCGCCGCCCTGTTCGATGAGGTGCTCGGTGCGGCCCAGGTGCATTCGGGCCGGGCGGGGATGACCGGCCGGCTGACGGTGCACTATCGCAGCCCCACCCCGCTCGATCAGGAGTTGCTGCTGGCGGCCCGGCTGGTGCGGGCGGAGGGACGCAAGATCCTGTGCACCGCGACCCTGCACGCCGGCGAGCGACTGTGTGCCGAGGCGGAGGGATTGTTCGTGACGATTGATCCCGAACGGGTGCGTTCGATGCTCGAGGCCGGTGGCGGCTCAGCCGCCGGCTGATCCCCCTGCGGGATCCTGAGCCGGGTCCTCGGAGCCGGAGCCGGAGATCGAGCCGGAGATGGAGGTCGTAGCAGCGGCGACGATGGCGAGGAGTTCGGGGCCGAACCGGGCGGCCTTGACCTCGCCGAACCCGTGCACGGCGAGCAGTTCGGCGTTGGACCGGGGGCGGGTGAGGGCGATCTCGATGAGCGTGCGGTCGTTGCAGATGACGAACGCCGGTGTGGCCGCGGCCCGGGCCCGGGTGAGGCGCCAGGACCGGAGTTCCTCGAGCAGCTCCTGACCGGCCTCGTCGAGCTCGTCGGCGGTGCGGATGCCGTTGGTGCGCGATTGGGCGGTGCGTGAAGTGGCGGTGCGTGCTGTGGAGCTTCGGCCCCCGGCTGATCGCGAGCCACCGCTGCGGGCCGACCCCCGGCGCGGGCCTCCCGGTGACCCGGGCGTGTCGGGGAGGACCTCGCCCCGCCCCACAGCATCGGGGGCGAGCCCTGCGCTGAGCGCCGCGCAGGCGGCCGAGACGGTGTCGAGGTACGGCGATGGCTCGCGGTGCATGTCGCGGGTGCCGTACCGGCGCTGCTGGGCCCAGGTGCAGCGCAGTTCCCGCTCGGCCCGGGTGATGGCCACATAGAACAGCCGGAGCTCCTCGGAGAGCGATTCGTTGGTCTTCGCATGGGCGATGGGCACGAGCCCGGATTCGATGCCGGCGAGATGCACGATGGGCCATTCCAGCCCCTTGGCGGCGTGGAACGTGCAGAGTTCGACGGCATCGCCGTTGCGATCGGGTTGATCGGCCCGCGTGGTGGTGGTCAGCCAGGCCAGGAAGCCCGGGGTGGTGGGGCCGGGCTCGACGGCGAGGTAGTCGCGGCCGAGCTGCACGAGGGCATCGACGTTGGCCTGCCGCTCGGCGGCGCCCTCCCCCTCGACCTCGGCGTCGTCGACGGAGGTGGCGAGATCGGCGAGGGCATCGCCGAAGGTGCCGGTGGACTGACGGATCCGGCCGAGCGCCGCCTTGACCTCGGGCTGCTCGAGCAGTGGCGCCGCACCGCGCACCCGGAAGGGGATTCGAGCGGCGCTGAGCGCCTCCTCGATGGCGGGGATCTGGGCGTTGGTGCGCACGAGCACGGCCTGCGCCGACCAGCGAGCGCCGGGGCCGTGATGATCACGCACGGAGCGGGCGATCCCGGTGGCCTCCTCGCGATCGGTGGCGTAGCTGACGATGCTCGGAACGCGACCGTCGGAGCGGGTGGCCTGCAGTGCGCCGGCGCGGTCGACGCCGCGTCCGCCGCCGATGAGCACGGCATTGGCCACGCCGAGGATCTGCGGTGTGGAGCGGTAGTTCTCGGTGAGACGCACCACCTGCGCCGTGGGGAACTGCGCCGGGAAACGACGCAGGAGTTCGGGGTCGGCGCCGTTCCATGCGTAGATCGCCTGGTTGGGATCGCCGACGACGCACAGGTCGAGGCGATCGCCGCGCCAGGCGTCGAGCAGCGCCGCCTGCAGCGGGTTGACGTCCTGGAACTCGTCGACGAACAGATGCTGGAACCGCCAGCGCTGCGCAGCGGCGAACTCGGGATCGTTGCGGAGATCGCGCTCGCAGACCCGCAGGAGATCGTCGAAGTCGACGAGGCGCTGGTCGCGCCGGACGGACTCGTAGCGATCGAAGACATCAGCGACGATGGATGGTGCGGTGGGGGGACGACGGCCGGCCCGCTCGGCGGCCTCGGCGTACTGGCCGGGTTCGATCATGCGGGCCTTGGCCCATTCGATCTCGGAGATGAAGTCGATGGCGGGGATGGCCGAGACGTTCTTCGGGAACTGACCCAGCAGACGGATGACGAATCCGACCTTGCGGTCGAGCAGGGTGGGGGGAGTGATGCCCCGCTCGGCCCAGCGGCCCCGGAGCTGGGCGTACGCCACCGAATGGAACGTGCCGGCGGCGACGGAATCGCGCAGGCCCAGTGCCCGCAGGCGACTGGTGAGCTCGGCGGCCGCCTTGCGGGTGAAGGTGAGCGAGAGCACATGGCGGGGATCGAGATCGCCGGTGGCGGCCCGCCAGGCCACCCGACGGGTGAGCACGCGGGTCTTGCCGGAACCGGCACCGGCGAGGATGCACAGCGGCGATGTGGTGGCGGTGACGGCATCGCGCTGCGCCGGGTTGAGGCCGTGGAGCAGGTCGTCGGGATTCACCGGGGAGACGGTACTCACCACCCGCGACAGTCGTGTCGGGGGTACCGTTTCCCATGCCCTATCCCCAGGACGAACTGCATCCCTCCGAGGAACTGGTGCTCGATCTCCATCCGCACTGGTGGTTCTTCGCCAAGTCGGCCGGCGTGCTGACGGTGGTGTTCGTGCTCTCGGTGGTGGCACAGCTGAACGACTGGCCCGATGTCGTGAAGATCATCGCCGGGGGCGGTCTGCTGCTCACGCTGCTGTGGTTCGTGCAGCGCTACATCGCCTGGATCAGCACCCATTTCGTGCTCACCTCGGATCGGGTCATCTTCCGCAGCGGGATCATCGCCAAGCACGGCATCGAGATCCCGCTCGAACGCATCAACACGATCTTCTTCCATCAGCGGATCTTCGAACGCATGCTCGGTCTCGGCGACCTCGACATCGAGTCGGCCTCGAAGGACGGCGCCCAGCGCTTCGACGACATCCGCAACCCGAGCGCCGTGCAGAACGAGATCTATCAGCAGATGGAGCGCAACGCGAACAAGCAGGCCGATCGCATCTCCGGCGGCATCAACCGCGTCCATGCCGGCGGGGAGTCCATCCCCGATCAGATCGCCAAGCTCAGTGCCCTGCGCGATCAGGGCGTGCTCACCGAGGCCGAGTTCCAGACGAAGAAGGCGGAGCTGCTCGGTCGGATGTAGCCGGTCCGTCGCTGCCGGTCCTCCGCAGTTTCTCAGTCGTATCCGCTCAGTCGTCGATCAGCTGCATGCTCGCCGGACCAGCGGCCCGCACGATCCAACCCCGACCGCTGAACGTCGTCGGATCGGCGATCGCCCCGGGCTCGCATGCCGCCACGACACAGCCGCCGAATCCCGCCCCGGTGATGCGGGCACCGTGCACGCCCGGCATCGCGGTGAGCACCTCCACCAGCGCATCCACCTCCGGGGTCGAGACCTCGAAGTCATCGCGCAGGCTCCGATGGCTGTCGGTCATGTGCTCGCCGAAGCTGACGACATCGCCGGAGCGCAGCGCCGCGGTGGCTTCGACGACCCGGGAGCATTCGGTGATGACGTGTCGCGCCCGTCGCCGGATGATCGGATCGGCGATGGCGGGGAGGTCCTCGATCGAGCTGGTCGCGAGCGGCCCGATGATCGAGGCCGCCCGCTCACAGGCCGCCCGTCGCTCGGCGTAGGCGGAGCCGGCGAGGGTCCGCTCCACCCCGGAGTGCACCACGACGATGTCGAGCCCGACCGGCATCGGCACGGTCTCGATCTCCAGCGATCCGAAATCGATGCACAGCGCGTGTCCCTCCCGGGCGAACACGCAGGAGAGCTGGTCGAGCAGACCGCAGGGCACGCCGACGGCGGCGAACTCGCTGCGCTGGGCCAGCAGTGCGAGCTCCATGTCGGAGCCGGTGAATCCGAGGGCCAGTGCGGCGGCGATCTCGAGCGATGCGCTCGATGACAGTCCGGCGCCGAGCGGCAGTGTGGAGGTGATGGTGCCGGTGAAGCCCTGCTGGGGCTGCAGTTCGACGGCCACCGCAGCCACATAGCGCGCCCAGTCGGGTTCGATACGCGCATCGCGGAGCGGCAGGGACACCGACAGCGCCGATGGGAACTGCGCCGATCGCAGCTGCAGGCGATCGCCCCCGCGCCGGCCCTCGATGGTGGTGCCGAGATCGATGGCCATGGGCAGGGCCAGACCACCGGCGTGATCAGTGTGGTCGCCGATGAGGTTGACCCGGCCCGGGGCCTGTGCGACCCCGAGGGTCGGCGAGGCGGTCATCCCGCGAGATCCCGCAGGGCCGCAGCGGCATCGATGGGGTCCACCGGGTTGAACAGCACACCGCTGCCGAGTTCGCCGGCGGCCATGAATCGTCGGGTGGCCGGGGCGCGCAGCAGCGGGGCGATATGGACATGCACCCGTGCATCGGGCCACGCGCCGCCGTCGAAGGGGCGCTGGTGGATCCACAGCATGTACGGCATCTGCTCATCGAAGAGCGCATCGAGTCTGCTGACCAGATCGATCAATGTGCGGCCGAGGCCGTCGCGTTCCTCCGGGCTGAGCGATGGGAGATCGGCGACGGCCCGCGATGGTGCGACGAGCAGTTCATAGGGCCAGCCGGCGGCGGCGGGGATCCACGCCGACCAGTGCGCCGAGGTGATCACCACGCGCTCGACATGGGCATCGGCATCGAAGGTGCGGGCGGCGAGCGGGTCGTTCAGTTCGCGCGCCGCCGCGGGCGGCACGGTGTCGAAGGCGTAGAGCTGGCCATGTGGGTGGGCGATGGTGGCCCCCACCTCGGCCCCGCGGTTCTCGAAGATCAGGACGTAGGAGACATCGGAACGGGCACCGAGCGTCGCCGAGCGATCGGCCCACAGGTCGACGAGCCGGCGCCCCTGGGCGGGGTCGAGTCGTCCGAGATCGGTGTCGTGGTCGGGGGAGTAGAGGATGATCTCGGCCCGGTCGCCGTCGATCGGTGGCCAGCGGTTCGGGAACGACAGCACGTCGTAGGGATCGGGGGCCTCGAGCCCACCCGGGCAGAACGGGCAGCTGCCATCGGGGAGGTTGGGCCGGCGCTGGCGCGAGGGCACGATCCGGGTGGGCGTCCCCGAGAGCGGATCGATGTGCAGTTCCGTCACGGGGCACGACGGTACTCCGGTCGCTTGACCGGTTCCCGGGTGACGGGAAGGATTCAGCCATGCGCGCTGAATCGAACGGCATCGAGATCGAGTACGAGACCTTCGGCGACCCGGAGGATCCCGCCCTGCTGCTGGTGATGGGTCTGGGATGCCAGCTCACCTGGTGGTCACCCGACTTCGTGCAGGCGTTCGTCGACCGCGGGTTCCATGTGGTCATCTTCGACAACCGCGATGTCGGGCTCTCCACCAAGATCGACACCCACATCGATCTGATGGCCGCTGTGGCGGGCTACCTCCAGGGTGAGCCGATCGAGGCGCCCTACCAGATCGCCGACATGGCCGCCGATGCCTGGGGTCTGCTCGACGCCATCGGCGTGGAGCGGGCACATCTGCTCGGTGGCTCGATGGGCGGGATGATCGTCCAGCAGATGGCGATCGATGCGCCCGAACGGGTGCTCACGCTCACCTCGGTGATGTCCACCACCGGCGATCCCGATGTCGGTCAGCCCACCCCCGAAGCGGTGGCGGTGCTGCTCGAGCCGGCCCCCACCGAGCGGGCTGCCTACCTGGAGAACTCCATCGTCGCCGGTCGTCTCCTCGCCGGTCCCGAGCACTGCGATGAGGACTGGATCCTCGAGCGCAACGCCCGCTCCTTCGATCGGTGCTTCCACCCCGATGGCGTCACCGCCCAGCTCATCGCCATCGTCACCTCGCCGTCGCGCTCCGAGGGGCTCCGGGGTCTCGATCTCCCGGCGCTCGTGGTGCACGGCGAACTCGACCCGCTGGTCACCATCAGCGGCGGCGAACGCACCGCGGAGTGTCTGCGGGGCTGCGAGTTCCTGCGGCTCGACGGCATGGGCCACGACATCCCCCGGTACTACTGGGCCACGATCATCGAACATGTGACCGCCATGGCCGCCCGTGCCGCCTGACCCCTCGATGATCGGGCCGGTCGATCAGGCCGCCATCCGGTCTCGATTCACCGACACCGCCGCCGCCTACGCAGCAGCGTCACCCTTCCCCCATGCGGTGTTCGATGATCTGCTCCCGGTGGAGCTGCTGCGGGCCGTGCTCGCCGAGTTCCCCGATGCGCCGTCGATGTCCACGCAGTTCCGATCCGCCCATGAGTTCAAGTCGGCCGAGAACGATTGGAACCGGTTCGGCCCGGCGACCCGGCGACTCATCGGCGAACTCAACTCCGGGGCCTTCGTCGAGAGTCTCGGCATGCTCACCGGGATCGACGGGCTCATCGTGGATGCCGGGCTCGAGGGTGGCGGGATGCATCAGATCGTGGCCGGCGGGAAGCTCGACGTGCACGCGGACTTCACCCATCATCCGAACGGACTCGATCGGCGTCTGAACGTCCTCGTGTACCTCAACGAGGACTGGGATCCGGCCTGGGCCGGCCAGCTCGAGCTGTGGTCCCGGGATCGCAGCGCATGTGTCGAACGGATCGATCCGATCCTCGGGAGGATGGTCGTGTTCTCGACACTCGCCGATTCCTTCCACGGCCACCCGGAACCGCTGCGCACCCCCGCTGGCGTCACCCGCCGGTCGGTGGCGCTCTACTACTACTCCAACGGCCGTCCCGAAGCGGTCGATCGCCGCAGCACCCGGTGGATCGACGACGCCGATGCGCCTCGGGGGCTGCGTGGGGCCCTCGCCTCGGTGCTGCCGGCCCCGATGAAGCGGATGATCCCCACATCGGTCCGGTCGGCGCTGCGCTGATCCCCGTTCGGAGCGGGTGGAATACGCTTGCCCGGTTCTGATCGAAGGAGACCCCCATGGGACCGCTTGCTGGAGTACGAGTCGTCGAGATCGCAGGGATCGGGCCGGGTCCGTTCGCCGCGATGATGCTGGCCGACATGGGCGCCGACGTCATCCGTGTGGATCGGGCGGGTCAGGTGTACGGCGGCGATCCTGCCACGCCGCCCAAGGACGTCATGAACCGCGGGCGCCGATCCATCGGCGTCGACCTCAAGCACCCCGCCGGGGTCGAGACCGTGCTGTCGCTCGTCGAGAACGCCGACGCGCTCATCGAGGGCTTCCGGCCGGGCGTCACCGAACGTCTCGGCATCGGTCCCGACGCCTGTCTCGCCCGCAACCCGAAACTCGTCTACGGCCGCATGACCGGGTGGGGTCAGACCGGTCCCATGGCCCAGATGGCCGGCCACGACATGAACTACATCGCCATCGGCGGCGCGCTCGGTGCCATCGGTCGTCCCGATGAGCGTCCGCAGCCGCCGCTCAACCTCGTGGGTGATTTCGGCGGTGGCGGCATGCTGCTGGCCTTCGGCATCGCCTGCGGCATCATCGAGGCCCGCACCTCCGGGAAGGGTCAGGTCGTCGACGCCGCCATGGTCGACGGCACCGCCGTGCTCACCACCTTCATGCACGGCTTCATGGCCATGGGCCTCTGGAGCGACGAGCGCGGGGTCAACATGCTCGACACCGGAGCCCACTACTACGAGGTCTACGAGTGCGCCGATGGGAAGTTCCTGTCCGTCGGTGCGATCGAGCCGCAGTTCTACGCCGAACTGCTCGAGAAGACCGGTCTCGCCGGCGATGAGGAGTTCGCCCGGCAGAACGACCGCTCGATGTGGCCGCATCTGAAGGAGCGACTCGCAGCGGTCATCATCACGAGGACCCGCGACGAATGGGCCGAGATCTTCGACGGTTCTGATGCCTGCGTCGCCCCGATCCTGTCGCTCGGTGAAGCGCCGAAGCATCCTCATATGGTCGCCCGCGAGGCGTTCGTGGAGGTCGGGGGTGTGGTGCAGCCCGCGCCGGCCCCGCGGTTCTCACGTACCACCGAGGGCATCCAGCGCCCGCCGTCGCATCCCGGGCAGCACACCGATGAGGTGCTCGCCGAATGGGGTGTCGCCGACGCCGACCGACTCGCTGCACTCCGTGCGGAAGGTGCCATCGCCTGATGACCACGCTCGTGTGCTTCCATGCCCATCCCGATGATGAGGCCATCGCCACCGGCGGCACGATGGCCCTCGCCGCCGCCGCGGGACATCGGGTGGTGCTGGTCACCGCCACCCGCGGCGAGAAGGGCGAACCCCAGCCCGGCGTCCTGGCCGAGGGCGAGCAGCTCTGGGAGCGGCGCGTGGTCGAGACCCATCGGGCCGCCGAGATCCTCGGTCTGCACCAGGTGGAGTTCCTCGGCTACGAGGACAGCGGGATGATCGGCGAACCCTCCAACGACAACCCCGCCTGCTTCTGGCAGGCCGATGTCGAGGAGGCCTCGCAACGACTCGCCGAGATCCTTCGGCGGTTCGATGCCGATGTGCTCACCATCTACGACTCCCATGGCGGGTACGGCCATCCCGATCACATCCAGGTCCATCGCGTGGGGCGTCGCGCCGCCGAGCTGGCCGGGGTCGATCAGGTCTTCCAGTCGACGATGAACCGGGACCGCATCCTGCGGCAGATGTCGGAGAACGCCGAGATGGCCGCCGAGTTCGCCGAGGATGTGGAGGCCGAGCTCGAGGGCGAGACCATCGAGCAGATGAAGCGCCGGGCCGAGGCCGCCGAGCGCGGCGAGTTCGGTTCGCCCGAGGCGCTCATCACCCATGCCGTCGACGTGTCCTCGGCGATCGACACCAAACGGGCCGCCATGGCCGCCCATCGCTCGCAGATCGGACCCGACTCCTTCTTCTTCAAGATGCCCACCGAGGTGTTCACCGCGGCGTTCGGCACCGAATGGTTCATCGAACTCGACGGCACCCGTGCCGCCGATGCGCCCTTCATCGGGTCCATCCTCCCCGGCTGACCGAACCCACCGCACCCGACACCAGCGGTCGGTTAACGTCGTTCAGCCGGAGGGGGCTCCGGCGGCTCCCGCCCGCGGTGGGGTGGGCGATGCACGGGGGTGTCCATGTCGTCAGCTGAACAGGTGCTGCTCACCGGTGGTTCGGTGATCGATGGCACCGGTGCTCGCCCGCGCAGCGACACCGCCGTGCTGTTCGAGCAGGATCGCATCCTCGCGGTCGGGCCCGGCGCCATCGCGGAGGCGGCGGCCGATGCCCGCATCATCGATGTCTCCGGCTGCACGGTGATGCCCGGTCTCATCGATTCGCACTGCCACATCACCTTCGGTGAGCCGGCCAGCAACGACGAACTGTTCTTCCATCGCCCGCAGTCCACCTCGATGCTGCTGGCGGCGTTCAACGTGCAGAAGCTCCTGCTCGCCGGTGTCACCGGCTTCCTCGACGCCGATTGCATCTTCGATCTCGGTCCGGCGCTGCGCGAGGCCATCGAGGCCGGCATCGTCGAGGGGCCGCGCATGGCCGCCGGACTCAACGCCCTGCTCACCGCCGCCGGTGGCACCGCCGGGCGGCTCATCCCCGACACCGGACAGCTCGGCTACGCCCATGTGATGGGTGATCGCGACGAGATGATCCGCACCACCCGGCAGCAGATCAAGTTCGGCGCCGACTGGATCAAGATCCATGTCACCGGTTCATTGCCGAACTCCAGCGGTGAGCTCACGGTGTGGTCGCTCGATGAGCTCCGGGCGGTCACCGACACCGCCCACGCCCTCGGCACCCCGACCATCGCGCATTGTCGGAGCGCGGAGTCCACCCGTCTCGCCGCGCTGGCGGGGGTCGATCTCATCCTGCACGCCTCCTTCCTCGACGAGCACGCCCTCGACGCCGTGGTCGCAGCCGGCGCGGCGATCGCCCCCACGTTCACGTTCCTGGCCAACCTCATCGACCATGGCCATCTCGTCGGTTCGGCGACCTCGCAGGTCGATCTGTTCCGCGGCGAGATCGACGCCACCGCCGCGATGCTGCGCACCGCCTTCGACGCCGGTGTGCCCATCCTGTGCGGCTCGGAGAGCGGATTCGCGCTCACGCCCTACGGCCACTGGCACGCGCGAGAGCTGGAGCTGCTCGTCGACACGATGGGACTCACGCCGCTGGAGGCGATCTCCTGCGCCACGCGCAACGGTGCGATCGCCCTGCGGCGTCCGCTCGACTCCATCGGGGTCGTCGCTGTCGGGGCGGCGGCCGATCTCCTCGTGGTCGAGGGGGATCCCTCCATCGATGTCGCGGTGCTGGGGGATCGTCGACGGTTCCGTCATGTGTTCTCGCGTGGTCGCGACGTCGATCTCGCCCGACCCTGGCCGGAGCGTCGTCCGCTCCCCGGTGAGAAGGTCGGGCAGTGGGCGATGCGTCCGCTCACCCGGGATCTGGTCGACCCGTGAGCGATCGGAGCGTGCTCATCACCGGCGCCGGCAATGGTCTCGGCGCCGAGATCGCCCGAGCGGCGGCTGCGGCCGGGTGGATCGTCGGCGTGCTCGACCGTGACCTCGAGGCAGCGGCGCGCACGGCGGCATCGATCGGAGCAGAGGCCATCGCCCTCGGGGCTGACACCACCGACGAGGCGCAGGTCGGGGCGGCGTTCGACGAGTTCGCGGCCCGCACCGGACACCCGGCTCCCGATGGGCTCGTGGCCAATGCGGGCATCGTCCGGTTCGGTCCGTTGCTCGACCTCGATGTCGACGACTGGCGTCGTGTGGTCGACGTCAATCTGACCGGCACGTTCATCACCGCCCGCTCCTTCGCCCGACGGGTCGTCGATGCCGGGCGATCCGGTGCGATCGTCACCCTCACCTCCATGAACGGCGTGGCCGCCGGACCGAACGCCGGTGCCTATGGCGCCACGAAGGCGGGTGTCGCGCTGCTCACCACCCAGCTGGCGCTCGAATGGGGGCCGCTCGGCATCCGCGCCAACGCCGTGGCCCCGGGCCTCATCGATGCAGGGATGTCCGGGCCCATCTACGCCGACGCCGAGATCCGCCGCCTGCGATCCGAGCGGGTGCCGATCGGCAGGCTCGGCACCGGCGCCGATGTGGCATCGGTGGTGCTGTTCCTGCTCTCGGATGAGGCAGCCTACGTCAGCGGCACCGAACTGCTCGTGGACGGCGGCGTCACCGGTTCGGTCATCAGCACCCTGCCCCGTCCACGGTCGGTGGATTCGGTCGGACCCGGGGGCCGGGCCGACGACGGTGCCGACCGATGACCCGCAACCTCCTGCTCGTCGGTGGTCCTCCCAGTCATGATTTCGATGGCATCGCCGAGGCGCTCGTCGCGGTGTTCGCCGAGGTCGGCATCGTGACCACGGTGGTCACCCACCCTGACGAGATGCTCGCGCTGCTCGATCCGCACACCGCACCCGCCCACGATCTGCTCACCGTGCACGCGCTGCACTGGGAGATGGAGGCCGAGAAGTACGCCCATCTCCGCGACGACCACGGCTATTCGATGGACGCAGCCGGGGCCGCAGTGATCGGGGACTTCGTGGCGAACGGTGGCGGGCTCATCGCCATGCACGGCGCCGTGGTCTGCTTCGACGCCGAACCCACCTGGCGATCGTTGTGCGGGGCGGCCTGGCGCTGGGACCACTCGGGGCATCCGCCGGTGGGGGAGGCGGGAGTGGCCATCACCGCCGATGGTCGGGCCCATCCCATCACTGCGGGTCTCACCGACTTCACGATCGATGACGAGGTCTACGGATTCCTCGACGAGGACCCGGACCTCGTGTCGCTGCTCGAGGGTTCCCATGGCGGACGGTCGCATCCACTCCTGTGGGCCCGTGACATCGGCGCCGGTCGTGTCGTCACCGATCTGCTCGGTCACGGGGTCGGATCCATCGACCATCCGGCACACCGCACGGTGCTGCGCCGATCAGCGCTGTGGGCCGCCCGGCGTGATGACGAGCTCGCCGATGCGACCGACACCATGACGGAGGCACCCCGATGAGCGACCGGGACGCACCCACGGTCATCACTCTCTCGACCTACGAGGACGCCCGCGAGGCGTTCCGGCAGAAGCATCTGCGCCAGGCGCTCTACGACGCCGGCGATGTCGTCATGGCCGATGTCCTCGTGAACCTCCACGGCGACGACCATCGGGCGCGCCGTCGTCTCGAGAACCGGCTGTTCCGACGCGATTCGCAGACCCTCTACGAGCGTGAACTCTTCCCGCCGATCGTGGCCGACACGCTCGCCCCCCATATCGCCGACGGTCGTGCCGAACTGGTCGGGCTCAGTCATCAGATGATGATGAACCTCGCAGCGTTCACCTCCGGGGTGGATCGTCCGCTCGGCACCCCCGAGGAGACCTTCCGTCTCTACTCGTACCTGATGCTGTTCATCGAGGGGGCCACGCTGGCGCACTACTCCGGCGATCGGGAGGCGAAGCGGGCCGAGGTGGCTGCGGCGCTCGCTGCGTTCGACGCCGAGTTCCTGCAGCCCTCGATCCTCCGGCGCCACGAGGCGATCGCCCGGTTCGAGCGGGGTGATCTCCCTGCCGAGGACCTCCCGCGAGATGTGCTCACCGTGCTGCTGCGCAACCGCGACGATCTCGAACTGCCCGACGATGTCGTGCTGCGCGAGACCTGCTTCTACCTGTTGGCCGGTGCGCACACCTCGGCCACGGCGTTCGTGCGCACGCTTGACGTCATCTTCGAGATGGCCGGTTCCGCCCCTTCCGATGCAGAGCGGGCCCGGCACGACATCGGGTTCCTGCAGCGCTGCGTGCACGAGACCATCCGTCTCCAACCCTCCAGTCCGGTGGCGATGCGCTGGGCGGTCGAGGAGATCGAGCTCTCCGGTGGTCGACGGATCGCTCCCGGAGACAAGGTGGTGATCGACCTCATGGCGGCCAACCGCGATCCCGCAGCCTTCGGCGGGACGGCGCAGCTCCATGATCCGCATCGAACGCTCGCCCCGGGCGTGGCGCCGTGGGGTCTCAGTTTCGGCCTCGGGATGCATGCCTGCATCGGACAGGAGCTGGCCGCCGGCACCGACGCCCTCGGCGGTCCCGACACCGGGGATCAGCTCCACGGCCTGGTGCCCGTGGCGGTGCAGGCCGTACTGGCCGCCGGCGCTCGTCCCGATCCCGGTGATCCCGCCGAACGTGATCCGGCCTCGGAGCGGGGCTACTGGGCTCGCTATCCGGTGGTGTTCCGCGGGTGACGGCGGCGGTGTGGCTGCCCGATGACGCAGTGCGTGCTCGGTCGCGCACTGCTGCGTTCATGGCCCGGCACGGCATCGATGCCCACAGCGCGCTGGTGGATCGTTCGATCAGCGAGCCGGAATGGTTCTGGGACGCCGTGATCGACTTCCTCGGACTTCCCTTCCAGCGGCGTCACACCCGGGTCCTCGACGACTCGCAGGGCCTGCCGCGGACCACATGGTTCGATGATGGTGCGATCAACCTCTCCGCCGTCTGCCTCGACCGCTGGGCCGACGATCCCGACCATGCGGACCGAGTGGCGCTCATCGGCGAGGGCGAGGACGGTCGGTTCGTGGAGTCCACCTTCGCCGAGCTGCGCGACGAGGTGGCCCGCCTCGCCGGAGCCCTGGCGGCCCGCGGCGTGCGATCCGGCGACCGCGTGGCCCTGCTGCTCGGTCTCGACGATGCCGTGCGGGTGTTCCTCGCCGTCGCCCGTCTCGGGGCGATCGCCGTGCCGATCTTCTCGGGGTTCGGTGCTGGTGCGGTGCAGGTGCGACTCATCGATGCCGGGTGCCGTGCGCTGGTCACCACGCCGGCGACCACCCGCCGCGGTCGTCGGGTCGATCTCCGGGCCGTGGCCGATGCGGCCTGCCGGGCGGCGCAGGACAGCGGAGTCGACTGCGAGGTGGTGCTGGTCGACGAGCTGCGGACGAGCGGGGCGGCACCGGCCGATGCAGCCATCACCGGGGCCGAGACCCCGGTGCTGCTGGCCTACACCTCGGGCACGACCGGGCGTCCGAAGGGAGCCGTGCACGTGCACGGGGGGCTCACCGTGAAACTGGCCCAGGAGGGAGCGTTCCAGGCGGACCTGCGCCCGGGCGATCGGGCCTGCTGGTTGACCGACATGGGATGGATCATGGGTCCGTGGATCACCGTGGCGGCACTGGCCAACGGCGCCACGCTGGTCACCTACGACGGTGCGCCCGACTGGCCAGATGCCGGCCGGGTGTGGTCCCTCGTCGAGCGCCATGCGCTCACGTTCCTCGGTGTCTCACCGACACTCATCCGCGCCCTCGCCGGCGCCGGTGATCACCATCCGGCCGCCCATGATCTCTCCTCGCTGCTGGCGTTCGGATCCACCGGTGAACCCTGGAACCCCGCGGGCTGGTGGTGGCTGTTCGACACGGTCGGCGGTCGGTCGCGTCCCATCATCAACCTCTCGGGCGGCACCGAGATCGGCGCCTGCCTGCTGTCGGTGGAGCAGCTGCAGGGTTGCGCACCCTGCTCGGTCGGTGGCCCGGCGCTCGGGGTGGATGTCGATGTCGTCGACGACGAGGGTCGGTCGGTGCGGGGGACGGGCTCGGTCGGTGAACTCGTCGTCCGCCGGGCGTGGCCGGGCATGACCCGGAGCATCTGGGGTGACGACGACCGCTACATCGAGAGCTACTGGTCGCGGTACCCCGGCATGTGGTGGCACGGCGACTGGGCCCAGGTGGATGCCGACGGGTTCTGGTTCCTGCATGGTCGCAGCGATGACACCCTCAACATCGCCGGGAAACGGATCGGTCCGGCGGAGATCGAATCGGCGGCCACCGCCGTCGACGGTGTCGTGATGGCCGCAGCGGTGGGTCTGCCGCATCCGGTCAAGGGCGAGGTCATCGGTCTGTGGTGCGTCGCCCCGGGCGAACCCGCCGACACCGAGCGGTTGGCCGGCGCCGTCGCTGCGTCGGTGGAGGCGGCGTTCGGTCCGGCGTTCCGACCCGCACACCTCGCCCTCGTGCGCTCCCTGCCCCAGACCCGTTCGGGCAAGATCATGCGCCGCGCCGTGCGCGCCCGCGCCATCGGTGCCGATCCCGGCGATCTGTCCACGCTCGAGGATCCCGCGGTCCTCGACGCCATCGAGCCGGTGACGTTCGCATGAGATCCCGATGAGATCCGCATGAGAGGGGCCCCATGATCGACATCCATGCCCATGTGGTGCTCGAGTCCGTGCTCGGCGCCGCCGGCGAGCTCGGTCCCGAACTCGACGACGGTGATCCGGCCACCGGTCGGCCGACCTGCTTCCGGGTGGGGAGCTACAACCTGATCGGTGTCCGGTACCGCGGGAGCGCGTTCATGGATCTGGATCTGCGGATCGGGGCCATGGATGCCGCGGGGATCGACCTGCAGGTGCTCTCACCGAATCCCCTCACGTACTTCTCCCATGTGGACGCCGACTGGGCCGGCCAGTTCTGTCGTCGCCACAACGATGAGCTGGCATCGCTCGTCTCCCGCGCTCCCGATCGAATCCGCGGGTTCGCCCAGCTGCCGATGCAGGATCCCGCCCGGGCCTGTGCGGAACTCGTCCGATCGGTGCGCGAGCTCGGACTGGTGGGTCCCTATCTCGGCACCGATCTCGGTCGTCCGCTCGATGATCCGGGATTCGACGAGTTCTGGGCCACCTGCGTCGAGCTCGATGTCCCGGTGTTCCTGCATCCGGCGCCCGACGGCATCGATCGACCCCGTCGAGATGCGCGGCTCGAACGCTTCGACGGCGATCTCTGGCTCGGCTTCCTCTACGAGGAGACCATCGCGGTCACGTCACTGGTGCTGGGCGGTGTGCTCGATCGGCATCCGCAGCTCGACATCTGCGTGAGCCATGGTGGTGGCGCCACCTCCTGGCTGGCCGAACGCATGGAGCATGCCGCCCGCACCCGACCATGGGGCCCCGCCGAACTGCGTGAACCCGGTGCGGTCGAGCAGCGGCTGCGCCGGATCTGGTGGGACGCCCATGTGGGAGGGCCCCGTGCGCTCTCGGCCCTGCTGGCCACCTTCGGCCGGGACCGACTCGTGGCCGGCACCAACATGGCGGGGTGGGATCAGTCCCGCGATCCGTCCTGGGGGGACGCCGACCTGGCCGCCGCACTCGATGCCAACGCCCGGCGTCTGCTGCGTCTGGACCGCTCCGACCGCCGCTGAGCGGGGCGCGGAACGCACATGGTCAGTCGCCGAGGTCGTACTGCACCGCAGCGCGTGTCTCGACGAACGGCGCGATCAGTTCGACGATCACCCGCTGGTGCTCGGGATGGTCGCGGTACACGAGATAGCCGTCGACATCGTCGAAATCGGCGACCACCGCGAAGTCGAAGTTCCCGTCGTTGATGCCCGCATCGGGGCCGACGTGATAGCGGCGGATGGTGGGGATGCCGGCCGGGAGCTGGGCCAGTGCGGCGGTGAGCGCCGAGCGCTGCTCGGGGGTCGATGCGGTGGACCAGCGGAACATCACGGTGTGACGGAACATCGGGCCACGGTAGCGGGCGCCGGACGGCGCAGTGTTCTTCCGATACGGTGGTGAACGCCGTTCAGCAACTGCTGGACACGGGATCATGGCAGGAGGGGACCATGCCGACGCCGCGCAGTCTGACCACGGCACCACACGCCGATTTCGAGCTCGAGGTGGTGGCCGGCACATGGCCCACCGATATCAGCGGCGAGATGGTGTTCTCGAGCCCCCAGCGCTGCACGCCGATGGAGTACGCCATCTTCGACTGGGGTGCGATCTGTCGGCTGTCGCTCGAACCGGGCACCCGTGGTGCTGCGCCGGGTCGGTTCGCCTGGCAGTCGCGCTCCATCCAGTCGCCGGGCAAGCGGCTCTGGGACCGTCTGCCCGAGCAGTTCACCACCAGCGGCACCGGCTATCAGTCGGTGCTCGGTCCGGCCAACGCCTCCAACACCGCACCACTGCCGTGGGGCGGACGGCTCTACACCACCTGGGACGCCGGTCGTCCGATCGAACTGCATCCGGGCACGCTCGAGTTCGTGGCCGAGGTCGGTCATCGCGACAGCTGGGGTGGTGGGTCGATGCCGATGGGCGGCGTGCTGCCGTTCCTGCTCTCCTCGGCCCATCCCGTGGCCGACCCCGATCGCGACTGCATGTGGAGCGTCAAGCTCGACTTCGTCTTCGAACCCACCTTCGGGATGCGCCCCGCCGTGGTGCGCTACGACGCCGCCGATGGCACACAGGTGCGGTACTGGCCGCTCGACGGCGTGGTCTTCGGGGGTTCGACCCACACAGTGAGCCAGACCCGCGACTGGCTCATCCTCGCCGACTCCGGCAACTTCAAGCCCGACCCCGCCGAGATGTTCGGCGGCGACCGCGAGCTCACCATCGACCACGAGGTGCCGGTGTGGCTCATCCGCAAGGAGCAGCTCGACGGGCTGCCCAGCGGCTCGCCGGTGGCGCCGATCACCATCATGATGGCCCCGCCCAGCGGTCACTTCTATGGCCGGTGGGACGACTCCGATGGCATCTCGGTGGTGTGGGAGGGCATGGACCTCATGGATCTCGCCCTCTACCTCAAGCCCGATGATCTCGATGTGCATGGCCGGCCCATCGATCCGGCGGCCGTCGGTCTCTACAACATGGCGATGGCGCCGGAATCGATCGTCGAGGTGCTGTTCGACCCCGACACCGGTCGGGCCATCGAGCGCGGTGTGCATCGTGAGGACTGGAACTTCAACCTGCAGCTCTCGGCGATGGACTGGTCCACCGAGGGCATGTCCCGTCCCACGCTCCATCACGTGACCTATCAGGGCTGTCGGCCCGGCAACATCTCGCAGCGGGCGGCGAAGCTCTACGAGGGGCGGATCGATCTCGATCAGCTCCGCGAGGAGACACCCGGCTCGCTGGCCACCTTCGAGCGCGGCTCCATGGCGTTGAAGGCGCGCTGGGACTACACCGACCTCGGCGACCACATCACCTCACCCACGTTCGCTCCGCGCGACTGCGGCACCAATGCCTCGCACAGCGCCTACGCCGGTGGCGAACCCGGTGGGCACGACGGCTATGTGGTGCAGCCGGTGCTGTCCGACGACGGCTTCCGGGTGGAACTGTTCGACGCCGCAGCCGTGGGCAACGGGCCCATCGCCGTGCTCAGGGGCACCGATCGCGAATGTGTGCCGCTGCTGCTGCACTCGGCCTGGATGCCCGCCCATCACGACCTGGTCGATGCCGAACGCCTGCGATTCTCCGACGAGCTCTCCGATGAGGTCATGGCCAGCGTGCCCGAGGAGTTCCACGGCGCCATCCGCGAGGTGGCCCGGGAGTGCGACGAACTGTTCTGATCGGGCGGGGTCGGCGCTGACCGGGTGGGGTCAGGCGCCGAACCAGTTGGCGTGGAACCCGAACGGCATGCGGGTGGGCAGATGCACGCGGGCGATCGGTCCGGCGGCGACATCGCGGGCGTCGAGCACGCAGATGTCGGTGGCGTCGGTGTCGGAGTCATACACGGCGTTGATGAGCCAGCCGTCGTTCTCGGCGCTGCCATCGGGATCGGGGGCGAACACGCTCTCGCCGACATGGCCCGTGGTGCCGGCGTTCCACACCGCCCGGGCACCGGTGACATCGTCGTAGGCCACGATGCTGTCGAAATCACCGAGACGACGGTCGGGATGCACGGCGGCGGCCATGTAGTGATGGCGGGTTCGCAGGCCGGTGAGGTCGTCGTTGACCCGGGCGAAGTCGCCACCGAGGTCATCGAACTGCTCCCAACCGGCGGTGCCGGCGGCGAGATCCACCCAGAACCGGGTGGGATAGGGCGGGACGTTCCGGTCGGCGGTCTCCTCGGTGCCCTCGAGCCCGAAGTCGGGACGGGCGAACCGGGTGCCGGAGAACTCGATGCGATCGCCGTCGGCCCAGCCGTTCCAGAAATGCTGCACGTGGCCCGGGTCGATCTCGAACCAGCGGATCTCCTCGGCGGTGCCGTAGCGGGGGAGCACCCCGATGCGGGTGCCGTTCTCGCGCTTCCAGCTGACCAGCGAACCCTTGCCGAGGTTCTCGAGATCGAACACGAGGGGTGAGTCGAGGAACACGGCGTGATGCTCGGTGATGACGAAGTCGTGCATCATCACCGGGGCGGGGATGTCGAGCACCGCCTGATGCACGAGCGCACCGGAGGCGTCGACGACGTAGTAGCGGATGACCGGTTCGAACACCGAGTAGGCGAAGAAGAACATCTCGCCGGTGCGGGCGTCGAGGCGGGGGTGGGCGGTCATGGCACCGCGCAGCCTTCCGTCGAAGGTGTACTCGCCGATGGTGTCGAGCTCGGCGGTGACCTCGGTGGGCAGACCACCCTCCCAGAGCGCCAGGTGCTTGCCGGCATGGCGGATGATGTGGGTGTTGGCGGGGTTCTTCACCGGACCGGCGTCGCCGACCAGCGAGGCGTCGGGCATGTTCATGACATCGCTCAGGCCGGGATACACCGCCCGACCGAGACCGACCTCGGCGCGCAGCCCCCGGGAGCGGATCCAACGGTTGCGATACGAGGCGGTGCCGTCGGCGAACTCGATGCGGTGCAGCATGCCGTCGCCGTCGAACATGTGGTAGCGACCGATGGGGTCGAACATGGGGTTCGGGCCGTTGCGCACGAACGAACCGCGCAGACCCGCCGGGAGCGCGCCGGTGATGCGGAGTCCGGCGATGTCGTTCTCGGTGGCGACGGGGAACAGGTTGCCGGCGAGATCGGGCTGGTCATCGATGGCGACGACATGTCCGGTGTAGAGATCGGTCTGACTCATGATGCTCCTCCGCGCTGTCGGGAACGCCGAGGTTAACACCGTTCAGCATCAGCATGCCGGTGCGTCGTCCGGGCGTCTGTTCCCTGCGGCGGGCCGCATCCTGGGGTAGACACCTGTCCATGGATCTCGGACTGCGAAACCGACGAGCGGCCGTCGCGGCGGCCACCGCTGGCCTCGGCCTGGCCACGGCGAGGGCGTTGGTCGACGAGGGTGTGCAGGTGGCGATCTGCGGTCGGGATCCCGAGCGATTGGCGCAGGCCGCAGCGCTGCTCGGCCCCGGGGTGGTCGCCATCCGCGCCGACGTGAGCAGCGCCGATGGGGCCAGCGGGTTCGTGACCGAGGCCATGGAACGACTCGGTGGCATCGACATCCTCGTCGCCAACGCCGGCGGGCCACCCGGGGGCACCGCCACCTCGGCCTCGCTCGATGACTACCGCTCGGCCATCGAGCTGAACCTGCTCTCCACCATCGCCATGAGTCTCGCCGTCGTGCCGTCGATGCGCGAGCAGCGCTGGGGTCGCATCCTCGCCATCACATCGATCGGCGTGCGCCAGCCCATCCCGTTCCTGGCGGCGTCGGTCACGGCCCGCACCGGGGTCACCGGATTCCTCAAGACCCTCGCCACCGAGATCGCCGCCGACGGCGTCACGGTGAACTCCATCCAGCCCGGCAGCCACCTCACCGATCGGCTCCGCAGTCTCCACGCCGATCAGCTCGATGCGCTCGCCGCCGACATCCCCGCCGGCATCGTGGGCGATCCCGCCGACTTCGGTGCGGCGGCGGCGTTCCTGTGCAGCGAACAGGCCCGGTTCATCACCGGCACGTCGTTGCTGGTGGACGGCGGTGCCGCCCGCGGCCTGATCTAGTCGCCGAGGTAGCCGGACTCCAGCAGCTCGGGACGCTGTTTCAGCTCGGCGGCGGTGCCGTCGAACAGGATCCGGCCCTGCCGCATGAGCGCCGCCCGGTCGGCGATGTCGAGCACGAGCTGCACATGCTGTTCCACCACGAGGATCCCGGTGCCGGTCTCGGAGGCGATCGTGCGCAGCACCTCCAGCAGCTGCTCGACCACCATCGGGGCGAGGCCGAGGCTCAGCTCATCGACCAGCAGCAGCGGGGGATCGCTCAGCAGGGCCCGGGCCATGGCGAGCATCTGCTGCTCCCCGCCCGAGAGCAGTCCGGCGCGCCGGCCGAGCACCCCGGTGAGCTGGGGGAACCACTCGAGGACCTGCTCCAGTGAACGGCCCCCGCCGCGACGGGGCTGACCGAGGCGCAGGTTCTCCATGGCGGTCAGCTCGTTGAACAGACCCCGGTCCTCGGGCACATGGGCAAGACCGAGTCGGGCCCGCCGCCACACCTCGGCGTTGGAGCTGCGGCGCCGGGGCGCACTGCGGGTGCCGAACAGGGTGATCGAGCCGCCCATGAGCGGCAGGATCCCGGAGATGGTGAGCAGGGTCGTGCTCTTGCCGGCGCCGTTGGAACCGATCAGCGCGACGATCTGCCCCGTTCGCACGACGAGATCCACCTCGTGCACCACTGCGGTGCCGTCATGACCGGCGCTGACGCCGTCGAGTCGGAGCAGCTCCTCGGCGCTCATGGTCGCTCCCCGGGTGCCGGTGGTCGGCCGAGATAGGCGGCGATCACCTTCGGGTTGTGACGCACCTGCTCGGGTGTACCGCTGGCCACGACCTTGCCGAAGTCGAGCACATGCACGATGTCGCAGACGCCCATGATGAGCGACATGTCGTGATCCACCACGAGCACCGTGGTGCCGATCGACGGGAGTCGGCGCAGGGTGTCGGCGAGTTCCCGGGTCTCGGCAGGGTCGAGTCCGGCTGCCGGTTCGTCGAGCAGGAGGAGGCGGGGGCGAGAGGCCAGCGCCCGGCCGAGCGCCACCATGTGCCGCTGGCCGTTGGAGAGCTCACCGGGGAGTCGATCAGCCACCGGCCACAGCTCGAGCAGGTCGAGGACGCGATGGGCGTCGGTGAGATCGTCCGATCTCGGCCACAGCGCGTCGGTGATCGTGCCCCACAGCGATGGGGTGCGGGTGCTCACGGCAAGGTTGTCGAGCACGGTCATGTCGTCGAACAGTTCGAGCGACTGGAACGTGCGCACGAGACCGGCCCGCGAGCGTTGATGGGCGGGCGCCCGGGTGAGGTCCCGACCGTCGAAGGTGATCCGACCGTCGGCCGCGCGGGTGAAGCCGGTGAGGGTGTCGATGAACGTGGTCTTGCCGGCGCCGTTCGGTCCGATCAGCCCGACGATCCGTCCCTCGTCGACCTGCAGCCGGACACCGTCGAGGGCCAGCATCACCCCATGGCGCACACTGAGTCGGTCGACGTCGAGGAGGGTCATGACTCACCCGCCGGTGCGGTCGTGCCATCCGGGATGGCGGCTGCCGTGATCGGTGCTGTGGGCGGTGTGCTCGCTGCGGCGGGGCGGGTGAGTCGTGCCCGCACCAGGCCGGTGATGCCCTCCGGCGCCCAGATGGCGGCGAGGATGAGCGCCAGGCCGCTGATGGCGAAGACCGACCTCGAGGAGTCCGAGCCGCTCGCCTCGTTGATCGTGGTGACGAGGATGCCGGACTGGGCCAGCACGCCGGCCAGCAGGGCGCCGCCCACGCTGGACACGCCTGCGAGGTAGGTCATGGCCACGGCGACGAGTGAGCCGATCACCACGAACGAGGTGGGCGACAACGTGGTGACCGAGAAGGCCATCAGCACACCGCACAGACCGGCCAGGAACGAGGAAACGGCGAAGGCGCCGAGCTTGGCCCTCGTGACGTCGATGCCGGCGGCGGCCGCCGCACGTTCGTTGGCCCGCACCGCCAGCCAGCGCAGTCCGGTGCGGTTGCGGCGCAGGTTCGCCACAGCGAGACAGGCGAGGGTGAGCACACCGAGGCACAGGAAGCCGAAGGCCGGCCGGAAGTTGGCGTCGCCGGCGGCACCGATGCCGACATCGATGCCGAACAGGTACGGACGCGGTGCGGCGGACCCGGCCTGACCGTTGGACAGCGCCGTGCTGGCGAGCACCAGCCCCTCGATGGCGACGGCCAGAGCCAGCGTGGCGATGGCGAGACTCATGCCCCGCACCCGGGTGGCCGGCCAGCCGACCAGCACGCCGATGATCGTGGCGAGCACCGAGGCCAGCACGAGGGCGATCGGGAACGGGATGTGATGCTCGGTGAGTCTGATGGCCGCGAATCCGGCCACCCCGGCGAAGGCCAGCTGGGCGAGGGAGATCTGTCCGCTGTAGCCGGTGAGCACCACCACCGACAGCGCCAGCAGCCCGAAGATCATCGACACGATGAGTGCATGGCGGTATCCGGCGCCCACCGTGACGAGCGCGATGGAGACCACGGCGACGAGCCCGATCGTCCATGGCGTGACATGGCGGGGTCGGGGTGAGGGCGGGAGACGTCGGGATGCCACTGCTGATCGATCGGGAAGTGCATCGCCGTTGCGGATCAGCACCACGATGATGACGATGGCGGGGATGAGCTGCTGGAGCCCGGTGGTGGGCAGCCATCCGGGGATGACATGGGTGTCGGGTCGCACCGCCCATCCGAGCAGCAGCGACTGGGCCATGCCGATGGCGAGCCCGGCGATCGTGGCGAGGGCGAAGGAATGCAGGCTGGCGATCATGGCGGCGGCCAGCGCAGGGATGACGAGCAGGGAGGTGGTGGGGCTCAGCCCGGCGATGGGTTCGATGAGGATGACGGCGAGACCGGCGAGCACCGAGGCGATGGCCCAGCACACCCCGGCCAGCCGGTCGGGGGCGATGCCGAGCAGCAGCGCACCCTTCTCGTTGCCCTCCGCGGCCCGGGTGGCCAGACCGAACCGGGTGAAGCGGAACACCGCGGTGAGCGCAGCGGCGACCACGATGGCGAATGCGGCCAGCAGGAGCCGGTTCTCGGTGACCGCGGTGCCGAACACGCGCACCGGGGCATCGGGCAGCACCGGGCGATGGGCCACCACCGCTGCGCCGCTGACCGGGAACCGCAGGCGCACGATCTCCTGCAGGTAGAGCATCAGGCCGAGCGCCGCCACCACACGGGCCAGCGCCGAGGATCGACGCAGGGGTCGGAAGACCAGCAGATGCACGAGGACGCCGAGCAGGGCGGCGAGCAGGATGGCGAACGTGAGCGCCGTTCCCAGGGTGGGCCGACTCAGCAGATGCACCCGTTCGGGCAGGCCGATGATCGGGAGCACCCAGTCGCCGGTCTCACGGAACTCGAAATAGGCGAACGCCACGTAGACGCCCATGGCGGCGTGCGCGAAGTTGATGACCCCCGAGGACCGGTGGGTCAGGATCAGGCCGAGGGCGAGCGAGGCGATGACCGCCCCGCCGCCGAGTCCGGCGAGCAGGTAGCCGACGTAGGTGCTGATGGGATCCTCCGGGGCCTCTGGATCAGCCCTTGTAGATCGCGCCGACGTCGATCCAGTCGGTGATCTGACTCAGCTTGCGGTCCTCGATCCGGGCGAGGATCTGCTGCGGGGAGCACACGGCCGGGAGCCCCTCGAACTGCCGGTGGTTGCAGGTGTAGGGATGGCCGGCGAAGTTCGGTGCGTCGACGGTGGCCTCGAGCGCCGCGGTGATCGCCGCCGGTGTGATGTCACCGTTGATCTGCTCGAGGATCGCGTAGAGATTCATGAGCGCCCGGAACGTGACGGTGCCGGCCCCCACGGGATCGAGACCGTTGCCGTACTTGGAGATGACCCCCGAGTAGAGCTGGTTGTCGGGGATGGGCGGATCGCCCATGATCGGACCCTCGACGTTGAAGTAGGCACCGTTGGTCCTGCTGGCGTCGACCTGGCTGATGATCCCCGGGGCGGCGCAGGCGCCCACGTAGAACGATGCGACCTCGATGCCGAGCGACGCGATGCCGTCGAAGCCACCCTTGCAGCCGCTGTCGGCGGCGAGGATGAAGATGGCATCAGGGCCGCTCGATGCCGCGGCGTTGATGGCCGGACTGAGATCGGTGGACATCACGGGGTACGGCACCATCTGCACCGAGACGCCCCTGTCGTCGAGGACCTTCCTGCCCATCTCGGCGCTCGCGGCGATGGAACCGAACTCCCCGTAGACGATCGAGACCTTCTTGGCATGGAGCTGCTCGGCGGCGTACCAGGCGAACGCGACTGCGGCCGACTGGCTCCCGCCGCTCCACTGGAACGAGTTGGGTGCGCTGAACGACTGCGAGCTGACCGGGATGCCGCCGACGTAGGGGATGCCGTTCTGGGCGAGCGTGTCGATGCCGTTGCCGAACACATCGATCCCGCCGAGGACGGCGGGGACCTTCTGCTGCACGAACTTCTGGGCGCAGTTGGTGGAACCCTCGGCCGAGAACTCGGTGTTGCAGACCTCGAGGGAGAGCGGGCGACCCTTGACCCCGCCCATCTCCTTGTTGATGAACTCGATCCCGGCCTTCACGGCGAGGCTCAGTTCGGGGAAGGAACCAGCGACCGTGTTCTCCTGGTTGATCATGCCGAGACTGATCGGGGTGCCGGTGGCCACCGTGGCCGAGGCCGGCGTGTACGGCGCCAGCACGGACTGCCGGGCGCAGTCGAGCAGCGCCGTGGGAGCGCACGTGCTGGGCAGGGTGGTGGAGGAGCTCTCCTGCGACCCGCTCTCGCTGCAGGCCGTGGCGGAGAGCGCCATGATGGCGGCGGTCGCGATCATCGCGACGACGGCGATGCGGCGCCTGCGGCCGGTGCGGTCCGCGGCGTTGTTCGCGGTGTTGTTCGCGATGTGGTTCGCGGTGCGACTCACGGTGTGTTCTCCCCCTGATCGTGGTGCGCTTCCCCTGCGGTGACCGCCCGAGGAGCGATCCGACGCTGGCACCTAACACTGTTTACCCCAGTCGGGGGCTCCGGCGCGGGAAGTTCCGCGGCGGAGGTGTCGATCAGGGCCGGTACCCGTACCCGGCCAGCAGTCGATCCGTCATCTCGTCGATCATGGCGTCCTCGAGCTCGACCGGGAGATCGAATCCGAGCTGCAGCACGGTGGCCACACCATGGGCCCCGCTCCAGAGCATGAGCGCCATCATCTGGGGATCGGTGGCGGTGAGCGCACCGGCGGCGATGGCATCGGTGATGGCGCCCGCCGCGGTGGCGAAGGCCATGGTGGTCGACGGTGCCACCGACTCCTCGGGGAGCCCCGAATCGGGCAGCGCGGGCGGGGCGAGCAGCATCACCTGGAACAGCTCCGGGTTCTCGCGGGCGTAGGTGATGTAGGCCCGGCTGTGGGCCCGGATGCGATCGATGGGGTCGGCGTCATCGACCTCGGCGAACCCGGCCGCCAGGCGCCCGATCTCGGTCTCGGCGATCGCCCCGAGCAGATCCTGCTTGCTCTTCACGTACCCATAGAGCGCCGGAGCGGTGACACCGAGCTGTCGGGCGAGCCGTCGCAACGACAGGGCCTCGAGCCCGCCGGTGATGATCATCTCGCGGGCGGCATCGATGATGGCGCTCCGTTGCAGAGCGGGACGATCAGCGGGAGGGGCCACATCGGGACACTATCGGTCGCTCCCGGCGCATCGGGCCTGTCGCTGCGCAGTGCCCGAGCGGCGCCACGGCCACGTTGGTAGGTTGCCCGCCATGTTGGGGGGACGACGATGACAGCTGTGCTGGGGCCGATCGTGGCGGAACGAGGTGACGAACCGGCGATCATCGACGAGCGCGGTGTCACGTCCTGGACCGAGCTCGACTCGCGGGTGACCCGTCTGGTCCATGCGCTGCGGTCGCGCGGACTCGCCGTCGGCGACACCGTGCTCACCATGCTCGGCAACCAGGCCGAGTTCATCGAGGCCTCGCTCGCCTGCGCGCACGGCGGCTGGTTGCTGGTGCCGGTCAACTGGCATCTCGTGGCCCGTGAGGTCGCGTATGTCATCGACGATTCCTCGGCGGCGGCGGTCATCACCGACACCCGCTGGCTGCCGGTCGTGCTCGATGCCCTGGAGCTCGCCGATGCGTCCTCGGTGCGGGCCCGGTTCGTGATCGACGCCGCGGCGGTGCCCGCCGGGTTCGAGGCCTACGAGGATGTGCTCGCCGCCACTCACGACGACGAGATCGACGACGCCCAGCGCGGCGGTCCGATGTTCTACACCTCGGGCACCACGGGGTTCCCCAAGGGTGTGCGCTCCACACTCAGCACCGTGGGCGGTCCTCCCGAGATGCTCACGCTCATCGCCCATTCGATGGCGCCCATGATCGGGGTCACCCCCGGCGGCCGTGATGTGCAGCTGGTGTGCGGTCCCATCTACCACTCGGCCCAGTGGGTGTTCGGGGCCGGTGCCCTGTGCTGCGGCGCCACTGTGGTCCTGCAGCATCGGTTCGACGCGGCGCAGGTGCTCGCTCTCATCGATGAGCATCAGGTCACCGGTGTGCATCTCGTGCCCACACAGATGGTGCGCATGCTCGAACTGCCCGACGAGATTCGCGAGGGTTTCAGCGGGGCGTCGCTCACACGCATCGTGCACGGCGCCGCTCCCTGCCCGCCCTCGGTGAAGCGACGCATGATCGACTGGGTCGGCCCGGTCGTGGCCGAGTACTACGGCGGCACCGAGGGTGGCTTCCTGTCGATGATCGAGGCCGAGGACTGGCTCACCCGGCCCGGCAGCGTGGGCCGACCCCTCGAGATCATGGAGATCGAGATCTTCGACGATGACGGCGCAGCCCTCCCGGCCAACCGACCCGGGCAGATCTGGTTCCGCAGCCGCATGGGGTCACGGTTCGAATACCACAACGCCCCGGAGAAGACCGCCGCCGCCCATCGGGGCGAGGGGTTCGCCACCCTCGGCGATGTCGGCTTCTTCGACGACGACGGCTACCTCTATCTGAGCGATCGCCGCATCGACATGATCGTGTCCGGCGGTGTGAACATCTACCCGGCCGAGATCGAGGGTGTCCTCGTCGAACACCCCGACATCATCGACGCCGCCGTGTTCGGCATCCCGAACGAGGAGATGGGGGAGTCCGTGCATGCGGCGCTCACCCTGCGTCCCGGCGTCGAGTGGTCCGAACCCTTCGCTGCACAGCTCACGGTGTTCTGTCGTGAACGACTGGCCGGGTTCAAGGTGCCCCGCAGTTTCGAGGTGCACGAGGAACTGCCTCGCAGTGCCGCCGGCAAGCTCACCAAACGTGAACTCCGCGATCCCTGGTGGGCCGGGATCGACCGGGCCATCTGACACCGGGCCAACTGACATCGGGCCATCTGACATCTGCCGACCGATCAGGCCCATCGGCGCCGCTCGCGAGCGACGCCGATGACTCACCAGTCGATCGTCGGATTCGGCGGGAACAGCGAGGCGCGTTCGGTCGCCAACTTCTCGCAGTCCCAGCTCGGATCGATCCGCTGCCAGATCGCCGGATTCCGGGAGGTGTCGTCGATCTGCTTCCACTGCCCGGCAGCCATGAAGATCGGATCACTGGCCCCGACCACCAGCTGTTCGGAGTGATCGGTGACGAACCCGGCGAAGCGATCCTCGTTCTGCTGGGTGAGCGTGTAGGCGAAGATCTCGCGCCGGGCGATGTACACCTCGCCCTGGAGGGCATCGCTGATCCGCACCTTCGAGGTCACGCCGGGATGGCCGTCGCCGTCGGCATCGAAGATCCGGGGATCGTTCGGGTCGGTGGGGAGTGATTCGTTCGCCGGATCATCGAGATTGATGCCGATGGCGGTGGGCGTGGCCGGTCGGACGATGTGGAAGCGCCCGTCGACCTTCGTGACCTCGACCGGGGTGGCGATCGGCGTGATGGCCCGCGTTGCGGCATCGGAGATCGAGACCTCCAGCTTCTGATCCGTGGGGGTGTCGGCGTGGCAGAAGGTCATCTGGTTCCACATCCGCCCGTCGCGGATCGACAGATCGGAGAATCCGGTGCTGATGATGAGGGTCTTCATCGTGGGGTCCTGATACGCGACCACGTCGAAGTGGGCGTAGCGCCCGACGAGCGTGTCGGCACCGGCCGGCAGCCCGCCCGCGGTGGAACCGCTGCTCGATCCGCAGCCGCTCAGTGCGACCATGCCGGCACCGGTGAGCACCAGCGCCGTGGCCCGGAGCATCCGCGATCGGCGAGATCGGCCGTCACTCGATCGTGTTGTCGGGTCTGATGCTGATGCTGATGCTGATGCTGGGAGCAGGTGCATTGGTGACTCCGTTCGTTCGATCAGGCGGTCTCGACGAAGCCGTCGAGGGCATCGGACACCGCAGTGCCCGCGGGCAGACGATCGGGCCCGATCGCGAGATCGACCGCTCGCTGGAAATGGTGGATGAGACGTTCGTGCCAGCCGATCTGGAAAGGACGAGCACCCGGCGAGGAGATCGAGGCCTGGATGGGCGCCATGTTGGCGGTGTCCTGCGCCATCACGGTGTCGAACAGCGCCATGCGATCGAGATGCTCCTGGGGGATCTCCTCGCCCGCCCACGCCGGGGCGTACCACCGCAGTTCGAGGTCCGTGGTGGTGTCGCTGGTGGGCCACATGCACAGGAACGTGAACGCCCCGGTGTCCATCGGGACGACGAGATTGGGGAAGATGCCGTAGGACGTGGAGGTCTGGCGCCACAGCAGCGGCACCGCCGGGTTGTCGTTCTCCTCGGACACGAGAGGCATGTCGCGGAACATGTCGTGCTTCTCGACCGAGAGACGACTGTGGCCGTTGGGCAGCATCGAGACGGTGACCGATTGGTCGTTGTAGAGCAGCGCGGCGTTGTCGGGATGCACGGTTCGCACGTGATACACCTCGAGGAAGGCGTCCACCATGAGCTTCCAGTTACAGGCCAGATGGTGCACCTGGCTGCCGACAGCGCGCATGACGGGGCCGTCGAGTTCGCTCATCTGCTCGGCGAGCGGACCGAGGAACTCGACGAGCGGTCGGGCATCGATGTCCTCGTTGATGAACACCCAGCCGTCCCAGACCTCGCAGCGCACCGGCACGAGCGCCAGCGCCTCCGTGTCGAGCCCGGCGAAGCTGCGTGCATCCGGAACAGCGCGGAGGCCACCGTCGAGTCCGTAGGACCACGAGTGGTACTGGCAGGTGAGACGCCGGGCGGTGCCGCAGGTGTCGCGGGTGACAGGGGCGCCGCGATGTCGACAGGAGTTGTAGAACGCCCGGAGCACGTCGTCCTCACCGCGCACCACGACGATGGGAGCGCCCGATCGGGTCATCAGGCGATAGGCGCCGGCGCCCGCCCACTCCGATTCATGACCGACGAAGAGCCAGCTGCGGGCGAACACCCGCTCCTTCTCGAGTTCATGGAATGCGGGATCGGTGTATCTCCCGGTGGGGATGAGCGGGACGGCGATGGCCTCCGGTGGCGGCGCGGTGCGCGACTTCTCCGTCTCGATGCGCTGCCTGATGGTGGATTCCAGCGTTGCGTCCATGGTCCCCCTCGACCCGGTGCCTGTGGCTGAACACCGTAAACCAGACGAGGTCGCTGGTGCTGCTCTCGCCGGTTCCAGATGGTCAGATCCGGAGATCCATCGGCCGATCGAACCCGGAGCATGTGGGAGGCTCCATCCGTGCCGCTGCGTGACGACATGTTCGTTCCACCCGTCAACCCGCTCCCTCCGCTCGCTGGCCTCCACCTCCACATGGTCGGGATCCGTGGCCGGGGGCTGCGCCCGCTGGCGATCGTCGCCGACCACCTCGGATCCCGGGTGGACGGGTGTGACCTCTACGGAGACATCGCCCATCGCGAACTGGTCGATGCGGGCATCACGGTCCTGGCCGGGCATGGCGAGGACCATGCGTCGGGTGGACGGATCGACGAGCCACATCTGGTGACGAGCTCTGCAGTTCCGCGGGAACTCCCCGAGGTGGCGGCAGCACTCGCCGATGATCGCCTGCATCACCGGGCCGACCTGCTCGCAGCGGTGATGGCGTCGCGTCCCGCCATCGGGGTCACGGGGTCGCACGGGAAGGGGACCGTGGCCGCACTCATCGCCGCAGCGTCGGCCCGCAGCGGCCACGACCCCCTGGCGATCATCGGTGCGACGGTGAGGAACTTCGCCGGGGGCGTGCGCCTCGGTGCGGGACCGGTCGTCGCCGAGGTCGACGACTCTGATGGATCGCTCGCCCGCGTCACCGCTGATGTGGCGGTCCTGACGAACTCCTGGTCCGATCATCCGATCTTCGGGCGCAGCCTTTCGGAGAACCGGCGGGACATCTCGGTGTTCCTCGAGAACACGCCTCGTTCGGGGACGGTGATCCTCGGTCGGCAGAGGGAGCTCCGCGCCATGGCTCGGGGCGCGCAGGCACCGGTGCTCGCACTGGGACGCGACTTCGATGGGCGGACCCACACGGTCAGCAGGTCGGGCGAGGTCGTGCGCGTGACCGATGCTGATGGGACCCGTCATCTTGTGGAGACGAACATCCTCGCCGGGAATCTGGCCGACGATGTCGCGATCGCGTTCATGTCGCTGCGGGCGTTCGGACTCAGTGGCGAGCAGGCCGCGTCCTCACTCGCCGAGCTCTCCGGGATCAGTCGTCGACTCGAGTTCGTCGGGGAGTCTTCCGGGGTCTGCGTCTACGACGACCTCGGCAAGCATCCCGCTGCACTCGAGGCCGTGGTGGGCGAACTGCGGAACCGGACCAGCGGACGCCTGCTCGTGGTGTTCGAGCCGTTCCTCCACGCTGATCTGCTGCGGTGGCGGAGTCGATGGATCGAGGCGCTCGCTCAGGCTGACATGGTGATCGTCCTGCCGGTGGAGCTCCGTCAGTCATTCCCCGTGCCGCGACGGTCACCGAGGGAGTGGGCCGCACCGCTGGGGGAGCGACTGCTGTACATCGAGACACGGACCGAGGCCGCCGATGCAGTGAGCGCTCTGGCCGCTCCGGGAGACAGCGTGCTCATCGCCGGATGTGTCGATGATCTCGCCGAGGTGTCGGCGTGGGTGCTCGAGCGGCTCTGAGCCGCCCGAGCACCGAACGACTCAGATCCGCGGTGGCGTGACGGGGATCGCCATGCGGGGCGGTACGGCCGGGCCGGCCACGCGGGGCGGCGTGACGGGGATCGCCATGCGCGGGGGCGTGTCGGGGATCGCCATGCGCGGCGGCGTGGTCGGGCCGGCGATACGGGGCGGGGTGGTGGGACCAGTCATGATGTGCCTCCTTGGAGTTCGGACATGGAGACGCTAGCCCCGGTGCTCCCGACGATGTCACGTTCCGCGGCTCGTGCCCGCCGCGCTGCGCAGTGCCATCGCGAGGGAGATGATGCGCATCACCGGCCGCGAGGTCTCGAGTCGTGACCAGAATCGCGAACGGAGCCGATTCGAGCCGCTCCTGACCACCCGAGGGCTGCGGCCGACGGTGTCATCGAGTCGATCGAGCTGGCGCTGCAGGGCCCAGTTCTCGGCCCGGAGCTCTGCGTTCGACCGACGGAGCAGCTGCATGCCCAGGGCCTGGGACCAGTTCTCCCCGATGAGACCCGGCAGCCGTGGATCGACCACCTCGATGGGTGGCGCCGGCGCCACCGAGCGATAGATCTCGACGAGCGCGCTGGCGTGATCCTGGGCGGCGTGCTGATGAACCGCGAGCGTCCTCGCCTGCACTCCGAGCTCGGGCGAGTACATCGCCAGCAGGGCGTCGAGATCGGTGACGGCATCGACGGGATTCCCCGTTCCGAATCCGTCCCCCTCGATCTGCGCCCAGGAGCCCTCGGTGATCCAGCCGGCGCAGACGGTCTGGTCGATGAGCAGCGTCGGTCTCGCCATCGACATCGCCTCGAGCGCCGATCGGCCGGAGGCCATGACGATGTCGGCGGCCGCCATCTCGAGTCGGGGGTCAGCCGATTCCCCCCGCAGCGTCCGCAGCTCGATGCCGGCGCGGTCGCATGCCATTCGGATCGAGTCCAATCTGCCGGCGATCTTGCGAGACACGAGCAGCGCTGTCTCGGGCCTGGCCGCAGGTGGTCGACGTTGACCGTCGAAGAACCCGATCTCGATCGGTTGCCGGAGTCGATGGACCGGTACCGACGTTGCCATCGCCATCGACCGAAGGCGTGCCTCGATCCTGTCGTTGAGCGCGACGAGTGCTGCCGGACCGATGTCGATGCACGGATCCTCCGCCGGGATGAACCAGGAATGCGAGACGAACACGAGCGGTACCGAGGGCAGATATCGGCGCACCATGGCGACGGCGTTCGTGTGCTGACCGTGGATGACATCGATCCCCGGGGGCAACTCCGATGGGTCGTCGTGCACCACGAATCCGTTGTGTCGCAACGAGCGGGCGACATCGCCCAACCCGGGGGAGTACGCGAGGACATCGTGACCGAGTCGACGGAGCGCGACCATCACCGTCTCGACGTAGCTCTCCGTGCCAGCCCTCGTGGCGAGTCGATTGTTGGTGATGAGGATCCGCACGACTCGTTCTCCGCTTCGTGGGGACTAGGCGATGACTCGCTTGCGGAAGTTGCGCAGGGCGATGGTGGTGAACAGGGCGGTGAGCACCACGAGCATCGGGTAGACGGCCCACAGCGACATCGTGGGCGCATTGGTGAGCGCCGCCCGGAACCCTTCGGTGACGTACACGAGCGGGTTGGCCAGCACGCCGATCTGCAGCCAACGGATGGGGGCCAGCGCCGCCCACGGGTAGTAGATGCAGCCGAGGAACGTGATGGGCAGCACGACCACACCGAAGAGCATGGGGATGGTGCGCGGGTTGAACACGGTGCCGAACATGAGCCCGAGCGCCCCGCACATGATGCAGGCCAGCGGCGTGAGCGTGAGCAGCACGAGCCAGTGCACGTCGAGATGCACCGGGGTGGCCGGCACGAACAGGGCGATCGGGAACACGATGATCGCCGAGAAGAGGCTCTGCAGTGCGCCCGACACGATCTTCTCGATGGCGACGAGTTCGATGGGCAGCGGGGCGAGGACGCGATCCTCGATCTCCCGGGTGATGCCGAACTCGGTGACGAGGGGCAGGGCCACCGACTGGATGCCCTGGAACAGCACGGCCAGACCGACCACGCCGGCCACGAGCAGGGTGGAGAAGTTGGAGGCGGCTGCGCCACTGCCGCCGACGCCCTGCCCGATCTTCGGGAACACGTAGGCGAACACGAACACCAGCAGCAGCGGCTGCAGCAGCGTCCGGGGGAGGAACTCGCGCAGGTTGAGGCGCAGCACATGGAGATCGCGGGCCAGCAGCGCGCCGAACGCCGTGACGGCGGCCGAGCGGGTGGAGGTTCGGTCGGCGGTGACTGCGGCCTGATCGATGGTGGTCATTCGCGCAGGTCCTTTCCGGTGAGATTGATGAAGACGGTCTCGAGGCTGGGTTCCTCGAGACGCAGATCGGTGACGATGATCCCGGCGTCCTCGGCCTGGGTGACCACCGCGGGCAGCACGCCGCGGGCGCCCTGCACCTCGAGGATGACCGTGCTCGAGCCGGCGCTGCTGGCCACACTCGTGGCACCGGCGATGTTGGTCATGAGGCGGGCACCGAACGCATCGAGATCGGCATCGCCGCCGCCGGTGGACCCACCGGTGCTGATGGTGACGATGGTGTCGGCCCCGACCGAACGCTTCAGCTGCTCAGGGGTGTCGAGGGCCAGCATGCGGCCATGGTCGATGATGGCGAGGCGACTGCAGAGCTGGTCGGCCTCCTCCATGTAGTGCGTGGTGAGCAGGATGGTCTGACCATCGCCGTGCAGTTCGCCGAGGATCTCCCACAGGGCGATGCGGCTCTGCGGGTCGAGCCCTGCAGTGGGTTCGTCGAGGAACAGGATGGACGGGCGATGCATGACCGCACGGGCCACCATGAGTCGCTGGGCCATGCCGCCCGACAGGGCCAGCACCGGTGCCTTGGCCCGCTCCGAGAGACGGAACTGCTCGAGCAGCCGGGTGGACTCCGCCTTCGCGTCCCGGGACGACATCCCGAAGAACCGCCCGTGGTAGTAGAGGTTCTCCCACACGTTCAGCGAGCGATCGAGCGTGTTGGTCTGCGGAACCACGCCGATGAGCTTCTTGGCCCGAGCGGGGTGGGCGACGACATCGACACCTCCGACGAATGCCCGGCCGCTCGTGGGCATCACCCGTGTGGTGAGCATGCCGGCGGTGGTGCTCTTGCCGGCTCCGTTCGGACCGAGCAGGCCGAAGATCTCGCCGCGCTGCACGCTGAGGTCGAGCCCGTCGACGGCGAGCACATCGCCCGGATAGCGCTTGGTGAGTCCCTCGGTGCGGATCACCTCATCGGCGGAGCCGGCGGGGGAGGTCGCGCTGGTCGCTGTCATGGTCGTTCCTCGAGATCATCGGTGGGGATCAGGCCCTGGAGTCCTCCGCCGCCGCGGAACACATGGCGCTGCTCGTCGGATCGTACGACGAATGCATCGCCGCGGAAGAGTCGACCGTCGAGCAGCTCGGTCATCACCAGTGCCACCGGACGCTGTTCGAGTGCGGTGCCGGGCAGCGTGGTGGCCACGACCTCCCAGTCGAGGGCGGCGACATCGGGGCGTCGCACCACCATGAGGCTGGCGGTGAGCAGCCGCAGGGGCTGGTCGTCCACCTCGAGCGTGGCGAGGGTGAAGGAGGCGTGGCGCATCGGCGGGTTCGTGGTCGGGGGCCGGGTGCGCGTCAGTCGCGGCCGGTGGTGGTGAGGATCTCGACGCCGTCCTCGGTGACCAGCACGGTGTGCTCGAACTGGGCGGTGCGGCTGCCGTCGGCGGTGACGGCGGTCCAGTCATCGGACCAGATCCGGTGCTGACCGGTGCCCATCGAGATCATCGGCTCGATCGTGAAGATCATGCCGGTCTCCATCACTGCGGTGAACCGGGGCTCGAAGTAGTGGGGGATCTGCAGATCGGTGTGGAACTGCTCGCCGATGCCATGGCCCACGAACGCTCGCACGACCTCGTAGTGGTTGGCGGTGGCGTGCTCCTCGATGGCCAGGCCGATGTCGGAGAACGGCCGTCCGGGCTTCACGGCGGCGATGCCGCGGGCCAGGCACTCGCGGGTGACCTCCACGAGTCGCTTCGAGGCGTCGTCGACGGCACCCACGAGATACGTGGCGTTGGTGTCGCCGTGCACGCCGTCGAGGAAGATCGTGACATCGAGGTTCACGATGTCGCCGTCGCGCAGCGGTCGGTCGTCGGGGATGCCGTGACAGATCACCTCGTTGACCGAGGTGCACAGCGACTTCGGATAGCCGCGGTAGTTGAGCGTGCTCGGATAGCCACCGCGATCGATGTAGGCCTGATGCACGATCGCATCGATGGCGTCGGTGGTGACTCCGGGGGCGATGGCGGCCGCACCGAGCTCGAGCACCTCGGCGGCGGCCCGACCGGCCCGGCGCATGCGCTCGATCACATCGGCGGACTTCACCCGGGACTCGGGACGACGCACCGGATCGCCGGTCTCGGCGTAATCGGGACGGGGGATGTCGGCCGGTACCGTGCGCCACGGGCTGAGGTTGCCCGGCTCGAGCTGATGCTCACGGGAGCGATGGCAGCGCTTGTACTTGGTGCCGCTGCCGCACCAGCAGGGATCGTTGGCCTTCAACATGGTGGCCGGAGTCTACGAGGGCATCGGACTGGCGCGGTCGTGATGGGGCGGCAACGATGCTGCCCATGTCGATCATCCGTATCAACGCCATCACCGTGCCGGCCGAGGCCGGCGACGAACTCGCCCATCGCTTCGCGGCGCGGGCCGGCGCCGTCGACGGTCAGGACGGCTTCGAGGGCTTCGAACTGCTGAAGCCCACCGACGGCCGCGACCAGTGGCTGGTCATCACCCGTTGGCGCGATGAGGCCGCCTTCGACGCATGGGTGTCCTCGCCCGCCTTCGCCGACGGTCATCGCGGCACTGCCGGTGCAGCGGGGGCGCAGGGCGGTCATCCGGGCGGTCACCCCGGTGGTCATCCGGGCGGTCATCCGGGGGGCGAGGGTGCGCAGCGACCGATGAGTGTGGCCAGCGAGATCTGGTCCTACGAGCCCGTGGTCAGCGCCGACCCGAAGCACTGATCCCGTGCTGCTCGAGCTCCACCAGTCCTGGGCCTGGTTCGTCATCTTCAGCAACGCCATCGCCGGGTGCTGGGCACTGGCGGCCAACTGGCTCACTCCCTTGCGCACCCGCGCACTGTGGTGGTTCATCGTGGCGGCCGAGCTCACGATCTTCGTGCAGGTCGCGCTCGGTGTGGGCATGGTGGCCGGTCAGGGCCTGGCTGCGCCCAAGTTCCACATGTTCTACGGCTTCGTCGCCATCATCACCGTCGGTCTGATCTACAGCTACCGACAGCAGATGGAGAAGCACAAGTACCTGCTCTACGGACTCGGCAGTCTGTTCATCATGGGCCTCGGCATCCGCGCCATGCTCGTGGCCAGTCGGGTCTGACGGGACACTTTCCGGCCGCACGCGTCGGGGCCGAGCGCGATGAGGGCGGGGCCGGAGCCCCGCCCCCGATCAGTTCAGATCACCCGCGTCGGTTCAGGCGGTGAGGCGCTTCTCGAGCTCGCGCAGTTCGTCGCGCAGCTCGGCCGGGAGCTGCGTGCCGATCGAGTCGTAGTGCGCCTCGATCTGCGGGAGCTCGGCGGCCCAGGCGGCGTTGTCGACCGACAGCAGCGTGGCCATGGTGGCCTCGTCGATGTCGAGTCCGCTCACGTCGAGCGCACCGGCGGCCGGCACACGGCCGATGGCGGTGTCGACGGCATCGGCCGTGCCCTCGAGGCGATCGACGATCCACTTGAGCACGCGGGAGTTGTCGCCGAAGCCCGGCCACAGGAACTTGCCCTCATCGCTCTTGCGGAACCAGTTGACCCAGAACAGCTTGGGCAGGTTGGCGGCGTCGGTGGCCTCACCGATCTCGAGCCAGTGCTTGAAGTAGTCGCCCATGTTGTAGCCACAGAACGGGAGCATGGCGAAGGGATCGAAGCGGAGTTCGCCGACCACGCCGGCGGCGGCGGCGGTCTTCTCGGAGCTCATGATGGAGCCGAGGAACACACCCTGGCGCCAGTCGTAGGCCTCGGTCACCAGCGGCACGTTGGTGGCGCGGCGGCCGCCGAAGAGGATGGCCGAGATCGGCACGCCGGCCGGGTCCTGCCACTCGGGGGCGATGGACGGGCACTGCGCGGCCGGAGCGGTGAAGCGGGCGTTGGGATGGGCGGCGGGGGTGCCGGAGGCAGGGGTCCAGTCCTGACCCTTCCAGTCGATGAGATGCGCCGGCGGCTCGTCGGTGAGATCCTCCCACCACACATCGCCGTCGTCGGTGAGGGCGCAGTTGGTGAAGATGGAGTTGCCGTCCACCGAGTGCAGGGCGTTGAGGTTGGACGAGGCCGAGGTGCCCGGAGCCACGCCGAAGAAGCCGGCCTCCGGGTTGATGGCGTACAGACGACCATCAGCGCCGAACTTCATCCAGGCGATGTCGTCACCGACGGTCTCGACCTTCCAGCCCGGAAGGGCGGGGATGAGCATGGCCATGTTGGTCTTGCCACAGGCCGAGGGGAAGGCGGCGGCCACGTACTTCTTGACACCCTCGGGCGAGGTGAGACCGAGGATGAGCATGTGCTCGGCCATCCAGCCGTTGTCGCGGGCCATGGTGGAGGCGATGCGCAGGGCGAAGCACTTCTTGCCGAGCAGGGCGTTGCCGCCGTAGCCCGAGCCGTAGGACCAGATCTCGCTGGTCTCGGGGAAGTGCACGATGTACTTGTTCTCGGCGTCGCAGGGCCACGGCACATCGGCCTGACCCTCGGCGAGCGGCATGCCGACCGAGTGCACGCAGGGCACCCAGTCGTCGTCGCCGAGCACGTCGAGCGCGCCCTGACCCATGCGGGTCATGATGCGCATGTTGACCGCCACGTAGGCGGAGTCCGAGAGCTGCACGCCGATGTGGGCGATGGGGGAGCCGAGCGGACCCATCGAGAACGGCACCACATACATGGTGCGGCCCTTCATGGCGCCGGTGTAGAGCCCGGTGAGCTCGGCGCGCATCTCGGCGGGCTCCCGCCAGTTGTTGGTCGGGCCGGCATCGATCTCGCGCTCGGAGCAGATGTAGGTGCGGTCCTCGACGCGGGCGACGTCGCCCGGATCGGAGAGGGCCAGGTAGCTGTTGGGGCGCTTGGCCTCGTTCAGCGTGCGGAAGGTGCCGGCGGCGACGAGCTCGTTGCAGAGACGCTCGTACTCCTCGGCCGAACCATCGCACCAGTAGACGTCATCGGGCTGCAGGATCTCGCGCCACTGCTCGACCCAGGCGATGAGCTTCTGGTTGGTGGTGTTTCCGGACATGGGACCTCCCGTGGGGGAATGCGCCGGGGCGCACGCGTGTCAGAGGATATGAAAGGTGTGCTTGCGGTGCTGGGTCAGGACGCGGGTGTGCCGCCCTGCGGATGCTGCGTGTCGCCGGGGTTCTGCTGCGGGAAACCCGGGGTTCCCATGTCGACCTCGGAGCCCATCCGCAGACGCGTGGCGAAGGATTCCCCGTCCACGTCGAACACGACACGCTGACCCTGGCGCAACATGCGGAAGACCGAGCCGTGCAGCGCCGTGCGCGACAGTTCGTACTCGATCAGATTCGAATCACAGATGATGGTGCCATCGCCGGAGATGGGGTCGTAGGCCTTGACCACGCCCTGCAACGAGGTGGCGATCACGACTAGCGGGTCGCCTTGACGACCTTGCCCGCCTTGAGGCAGGAGGTGCAGACGTCGACGCGCTTGGTGCCGCCGTTGACGACGGTGCGCACGCGCTGGATGTTCGGGTTCCAACGACGCTTGGTGCGGCGGTGGGAGTGGCTCACTGCCATACCGAATGATGGGTGCTTGCCGCACACTTCGCAGACAGCTGCCATGACTGAACACCTCGGGAGAAGACATCGGATGAATCGGGTCCCGAACAGTAGCAGTGGGGTCGTCGGCGCCCAATTCGGACGGTGCGCAGCGGAGACATGACATCCCGCTGTCCATCTGACCCCCGGGTGCACATCTAAGTAGTGTCTGCGCCGATGTCCATCAAGGAGACCCTCACCGCTGCCGACATCCGTGCGCTCGTCGCCGGGTTCGCCGATGCCCTGGCGCTCCATCGTGAGTCGATCAACCGGCTCAACGTGTATCCGGTGCCCGATGGCGACACCGGCACCAACATGGCCCTCACCCTCGCCTCGGTCGTGGCCGAGCTCGAGGGGGCGGAACCCGACATGGCCGCCACCTGCGCCGCCATCTCCCATGGTTCGCTCATGGGGGCCCGGGGCAACTCGGGCGTGATCATGTCGCAGATCCTGCGGGGTCTCGCCGGTGGGTTCCGCGACCATGAGGTCATCGACGCCGGCTGCGTGGCCGATGCGTTCGATGCCGCCGCCACCGCCGCCTACGGGGCCGTGATGCGTCCGGTCGAGGGCACCATCCTCACCGTGGTGCGCGTGGCCGCCGAGAGCGGGCGGGCCGCCGCCGACGCCGGTGCCGATCTGCTCGGTGTGCTCGAGGCCGCCCGCGTCGGCGGAGGTGGGGCGCTCGCCGCCACGCCCACGATGCTGCAGGTGCTCGCCGACGCCGGGGTCGTCGACGCCGGGGGCACCGGTCTGCTGCTGCTGCTCGATGTGGCCCTCCATCTCGTCGACGGCCGCGATCTGCCGCTGCCCGATGAGGACGCCGAGGGGGCGTCGGCGGAGTTCCTCGCCGCCTTCGACGCCGCCCATGGTGGTGGCGGGCACGAGGGCACCCTCGCCGGTCTGCGCTACGAGGTCATGTACTTCCTCGAGGCCGCCGACGATCGCATCGCCGGGTTCAAGGATGTCTGGGCCACGCTCGGCGACTCCATCGTGGTCGTCGGGGGCGACGGCATCTGGAACTGCCACATCCACACCGACGACATCGGCGCCACCATCGAGGCGGCCATCGAGGTCGGTCGACCCCGGGGCATCCGCGTCACCGATCTGCTCGACGAGGTCGAGGAGGAGCGCTGGGTGCGCGAGGCCGAACCGATGGTGCCCGAGCCCGCTGCGGCCCGGGAGCCGGTGCCGTGCGCGGTGGTGGCGGTGTCGGTGGGCGATGGCATCCGTCGGATCTTCCAGTCCCTCGGGGTGCAGGTCATCGTCACCGGCGGGCAGACCATGAACCCCTCCACGGCGCAGCTGCTCGAGGCCGTCGAGGCCGCACCGGCCGATGATGTCGTCATCCTGCCGAACAACAAGAACATCATCCCGGTCGCCCAGCAGGTCGACGCCATGACCACCAAGTCGGTCCGGGTGGTGCCCACCCGTGGCGTGGCCGAGGGGTTCGCCTCGCTACTGGCCTACGACCCGGCCTCCACCGCGGAGTCCAACGCCATCGACATGGCGGCGGCCGCCTCGCATGTGGTCGCCGGTGAGGTCACCCGGGCGGTGCGCGACTCCAGCACCGAGCGCGGGCCCATCAACGAGGGCGACTGGCTGGGCATCGCCCGCGACGGCATCCTCGCCGTGGATCCCGATCTCTCCGACTCAGCCACCGCACTGCTCGCCGAACTCGTCACCGACGACCACGAGATCGTCACGATCATCGAGGGCGACGGTGCCGCCCAGTCCATCACCCGACATCTCGAGGTGTGGCTGCACGACAACCGACCCGGTTGTGATGTCGAGATCCACCACGGTGGTCAGCCGCTGTACCCGTACCTCTTCGGCATCGAATAGGCGCGCCGGTGTCACGACGGCTCTCGCAGCTGGCGCAGCTCCCCGTCACCGAGCTCAAGGGGGTCGGTGACGCCACCGCGAAGTCCCTGGCGAAACTCGGCGTGCACACGGTGCTCGATGTGCTGATGTACTACCCGCGCCGGTACATCGACCGCTCCCGTGAGGCCCGCATCGCGGATCTCGAGGTGGGGGAGGAGGCCACGATCCTCGTGCGGGTCGTGCGCTCCGAGAAGCGTCAGGTGCGCAGCGGTCGATCCATGGTGGTCGTGGATGTCACCGACGGCTCCTCGTACCTGAAGCTCACGTTCTTCAACCAGCCCTATCGGCAGAAGCAGCTCGCCGAGGGCACCGAGGTGGTGCTGTTCGGCCGCCTCGAGCTGTTCCAGGGGCAGCGGCAGATGACCAATCCCGTGGTGGACCGCATCGGGGACCAGACCGCTCGCATCGTGCCGATCTACCCGCAGTCGGAGAAGGCGGGGATCATGAGCTGGGACATGTCCCGGTTCTGCGCCGAGACCCTCCGCCGCTCCGGGGAGTTCGCCGACCCGCTCGATCCGGCGCTCGTCGATCGGCTCGATCTCGTCGATCGCAGCACCGCCTTCGCGGGGATCCACGCGCCCGAGTCGATGCGGGAGGCCGCCGCGGCTCGTCGACGACTGGCCTTCGACGAGCTGCTGCGGGTGCAGGTCGAGCTCGTGCGGCGCAAACGCGAACTCGAGCGCACCGCCGTCGGCATCGCCCATGCGGTGGGCGACGGAACCGGTGGTCGGCTCGTCGAGCGCTTCATCGAGCAGCTGCCCTACGAGCTCACCGGCGCCCAGCGCCGTTCGATCGCCGAGATCGTCACCGATCTCGGCAGGGGGCATCCGATGCATCGACTGCTGCAGGGCGATGTGGGTGCGGGCAAGACCCTCGTGGCCGTCGCCGCGCTGCTGGTGGCGGTGCAGGGCGGGCATCAGGGGGCGCTCATGGCGCCCACCGAGGTCCTCGCCGAGCAGCACCATCTCGGCATCCGCGCCCTGCTCGACGGCTTCATGGTCCCCGACGCCGACGAGGACAACCTCTTCGGGGGCGCCGGTCTCGAACGGCACCTGCGGGTGGTGCTGCTCACCAACCGCACCCCGGCGGGCGAACGACGACGCATCCTCGCCGATCTCGCCGACGGTTCGATCGACATCGCGATCGGCACGCATTCGCTCATCTCGGAGGGGATCGAGTTCGGTTCCCTCGGTGTGGTCGTCATCGACGAGCAGCATCGATTCGGCGTCGAGCAGCGAGCCGCACTCCGCGACAAGGGCAGCGGTCGGGCCATCCCCGATGTGCTCGTCATGACCGCCACACCGATCCCGCGCACCGCGGCGATGACCGTCTACGGGGATCTCGATGTCTCGGTGCTCGACGAGCTCCCGCCGGGACGCACCCCGATCGTCACCCGATGGGCCCGCTCGGAACTCGATGAGGCCGATGTGTGGCAGCAGGTCCGCGATGAGGTGGCGGCCGGTCGGCAGGCCTATGTCGTGTGTCCGCTCATCGATGAGAGCGAGAAGCTCGAGGTGCACTCCGCCAATGAGACCTTCGAGGAGCTCACCGCCGGCGAGCTCTCCGGTCTGCGGGTGGGGCTGCTGCACGGACGCCTCCCCGCCGCCGACAAGGAGGCGGTCATGGGGGCGTTCCGGCGCGCGGAGCTCGACGTGCTCGTGGCCACCACGGTCATCGAGGTGGGTGTCGACGTCCCCAACGCCACCGTCATGGTGATCCTCGACGCGGCCCGGTTCGGGATCGCCCAGCTCCACCAGTTGCGGGGCCGCGTGGGTCGTGGCGCCGCGGAGTCGCACTGCTGGCTGGTGGGCGAACCCACCACGGCCGACGGCGAAGCCCGTCTCGAGGCGCTCGTGCATTCCACCGACGGGTTCGAACTGGCTGAGATCGATCTGGACCTGCGTGGCGAGGGCACGATCATGGGGGAGCGGCAGAAGGGGCAGAACGATCTCAAGCTGGCCTCCCTGCGTCGGGACCGCGAGTGGGTCGTCGCCGCTCGTGAGACCGCCATCGCCATCCTCGATGCCGATCCCATGCTCGACGCCAACTGGTTGCTGGCCGAGGAGGTCGAGCTCCTGCTGCGCGACGACGACACGGATTTCCTGCTCAAGGGCTGAGATCCTCCTACTGTTCGACCCATGTCGACGATCGTCCTCACCCACGGCGCCTTCCACGGCGGATGGTGCTTCGACCCGCTGATCGCCGAGCTCGAGCAGCGCGGCGTCACCTGCCTCACGCCGGAACTCCCGCTCACCGACCTCGACGAGGACGTCGCCGCGGTGCACGCCGTGCTCGACGCATGCGAAGGGCCGGTCACGCTGCTCGGTCATTCCTACGGCGGTGCCGTCGTCACCGCGGCAGGCACACATCCGCTCGTCGAGCGTCTCGTGCTGCTCGCGGCGCTCGCTCCTGATGCCGGCGAGAACGCCAGCGGTGGTCCTGTCGACATCGGTGCCGGGTTCATGGCCGCGCTGCGGTTCTCCGACGAGGGCGTGACCTCGGTGGATCCCGAGCTCGCGGCAGCGGTGTTCTATCCCGACTCCGATCCCGCCGATGCGGCGCGTTGGGCCACGTTGCTGCGTCCCGGGAACACCGGTGGTGCGGTCCTGCTCACCGACGCGGCCTGGCGTTCACGACCCACCACCTACATCGTGTGCGCCGACGATCCGATCGTGCTGCCCGATGCCCAGCGCGCACTGGCGGCCCGGGTCACCACCGATGTGCGCGAGATCCCCGGAGATCATTCACCGATGGTGTGTCGACCCGCCGAGCTCGCCACGATGCTTATCGGGATCATGGGGACCACCGACTGAACCGCGATCCCGCGCAGCACTGTCCGACAGGCCGACTCACTGGCAGGCCGACTCACCGACAGGCCGACTCACTGGCCGGCCCAGTCGCCGGTGCCCTCCTCGTCGGGGTCCGGCAGCACGATGTCGAACCGCTCGTTGCAGTCCGGACACCGGTAGGCGACCACATCACCGGGCTCCCAGCCCTCCTCGGGCGGGTACGACAGCGGATGCAGGGTGCCCCCGCAGTCGACACAGGTCATTCCGAGTTCAGCGTCCATCGCCACAGGGTACGGTCGCATCCGTGAGAGTCGTGGCCGGTGACGCAAGGGGGCGCAGACTCGTCGCCCCGGAGGGCCGCGACACCCGACCCACCCTCGATCGTGTGCGCGAGTCGATGTTCAACGCGCTGGGCAGCCTCGACGCCATCGACGGGGCGCGGGTGCTCGACCTGTTCGCCGGGTCGGGGGCCCTCGGTATCGAGGCGCTCTCCCGTGGTGCCGCCCACGTCACCTTCGTCGACTCCGATCGCAATGCCCGTCGTGCCGTCGAGGCGAACCTGGCCAGCACCGGCTGCGCCGATCGGGCCGATGTGGTGGCCGCCACTGCGGAGGCCCATCTGGCCCGCACCGCGCCCGGGGCGCAGCCGCCGTCGTTGGTGCTGCTCGACCCTCCCTACGGATTCAGCGACGAGTCGTGGACCGCGGTGCTCGAGGCCCTCGACGGACGTTCCGGCATCGAGTTCGTGGTGATCGAATCCAGTCGGGAGATCGCCGTCCCCGATCGATGGGATGCCGTGAGGCAGAAGTGGTACGGGGGTACGCTCCTCAGCATCTTCACGCCTTCGAACCCCCCATTTCCGAAACCCTGACGGAGTTGTCGTGACCCGAGTGCTCTACCCAGGATCGTTCGATCCGATCCACAACGGCCATCTCGAGATCATCGCGACCGCGTCGCGCCTGTTCGATCATGTGGTCGTCGCGGCGATGCGCAATCCGCAGAAGGGCGAGCCCCTGTTCACCCTCGAGGAACGACGCGAGATGCTCGAGGAGTCCGTGGCGCCGTTCGGCAATGTCACCGTCACCATGTTCGCCTCGCTGGTCGTCGATCTCGCCCGCGAACTCGAGGCCGACTTCATCGTCAAGGGTCTGCGGGCGGTCTCGGACTTCGAGAGCGAGCTCCAGATGGCGCAGATGAACAAGCGGGTCTCGGGGGTCGACACCCTGTTCATCCCCTCGGCCTCGGGCAACTCCTTCCTCGCCTCGAAGCTGCTGCGCGAGATCACCAAGTTCGGCGGCGATGTGAGCGAGATGGTGCCCGGCCCCGTGTCCCGGCGACTCCAGGAGAAGTACGGCGCATGAGCGACATCTACGACCACGAGGACGACGACGTCGAGCTCGACCTCACACCGCCGGCGGTCGGCGCCCAGTACCACCCGGCCGAGGCCGAGCGTCTGCTGGTGCATCTGCGTGATGTCATCGCCGGTGCCCGCCCCGTGCCGCTGTCGGCCTCCTCGATGATCTCCAAGGATGAGGTCCTCGATCTCATCGACGATGTGCTCGAGAAGCTGCCCGAGGAGCTCCGTGCCGCCCGCTGGTTGCTGAAGGAGCGCGCCGAGTTCATCAGCAGCTATCAGCACGAGGCCGAGGAGATCGTCGCCCGGGCCCGCGCCCGGGCCGAGACCATGGTGCAGCGCACCGAGGTGGTGGCCGCCGCCGAGCAGCGCGCCTACGAGATCGTCGATGCTGCACAGTCCGATGCCCGTCGACTCCGTCATGAGGTCGAGGACTTCTGCGATCAGAAGCTCGCCAGCTTCGAGATCGTGCTCGAGCGCACCCAGAAGCTGGTCACCGCCGGTCGGGCCAAGCTGCAGGGCACGAACCTGCTGGCCGAGGCCGCTGCTGCCGCCGTCGCCGACACCGCCGTCGAGCAGGACGTCGATGCCGCCGGGCAGCAGTTCGCCGCTGCCGAGCGCGATTCCTCCTACGACGACGATTCCTGGGGTTCGCCCGCGCCGTCGAGCGGTGTCTACGACGAGTACGCCGATCTCAGCCCGGCGGTGCTCGATGCCGAGCAGCTGCAGGACGCATCCGCCACCGCTGGTCCGCTCGAGGGGTCGCTGCCCTTCGATGAGGCCGATCCGTTCGGCGATCGCCAGTCGGGCACCGGTCGACTCAGCGTGGTGCGGGATCGCTACGCCGATCTGCCGCCGCCCCCGGACACCACGCCCACCATCCGCGACGCCGCGGCCACCTTCTTCGACCAGGATCTCGCCTGAGCCCATGACGGCCAAGCCACTCGTGATCGGTATCGCCGATCTCCGCCGATCACCGGGCACCCGACGTCATCTCGAACGTTCGGTCGAACTCGCCGGACTCGGCATCACCACCGCGGCAGTCCCGGTCGGTGCCGAGATCGGCGTCGACCTCATCCTCGAGACCATGCTCCCGGGCCTCGTCGCCAGCGGCACCATCACGGTGCCGTGGGAGGGGGAGTGCCGACGCTGCCTCACCCCGGTGCGGGCCGAATCCATCGTCGAGGTGCGCGAGATCTTCGATCCCCGCCCGATCGAGGGCGAGACCTATCCGCTCGGCGAGGATCTCGTCGACCTTGAGCCGATGATCCGCGATGCAGTGCTGCTGGCCCTGCCGCTCGCCCCCCTGTGCGGTCCCGATTGTCTCGGGCCGGCACCCGATCTCTTCCCCACCGGGGTGGTCGCCGACGAGGAACCCGACACCGCGGAGGCACCCGCCGACCCCCGGTGGGCGGCACTCGCCGATCTCAACTTCGATTCCCCCGGCGACGAGGGCTAGAGTCTCATCTCCGTCCCGAGGACCACCGCGCCTCGGACCTCCGCTCGAACCGGGCCGCGGTGCCCCTCAGCCTCAGGAACGACCATGGCCGTCCCCAAGAAGAAGACCTCCAAAGCCAAGAGCCGCAGCCGTCGGGCCTCCGCATGGCGCATCACCACGCCGGCTCGCAGCACCTGCTCGCGCTGTGGCGCGGTCAAGCGTCCGCATGTCGTGTGCGGCAACTGCGGCTGGTACAACGGCCGCCAGGCCATCGACGTCGACTGATCGATCAGCGGAGCAGTTGACGATGCTGCCCATCGCAGTCGACGCAATGGGTGGCGACAACGCACCCGGTGAGATCGTGGCCGGTGCCATCCGCGCCGCCGAGGAACTCGACGTGCCGGTCGTGCTCGTCGGTCGTCGCGACGAACTCGGCGACACCGGTGGGCTCGAGGTCATCGAGGCCTCCGAGGTCATCGCCATGGATGCCGATCCGGCCTCCAGTGTGCGCACCATGAAGGACTCCTCGCTCGTGCGCTGCGCAGAGGCGGTCCGCGACGGACGCGCCTCGGCCATGGTGAGCGCCGGCAACACCGGTGCCACGATGGCCAGCGCCCTGCTGCGCATGGGGCGTATCAAGGGTGTCTCCCGTCCCGCCATCGCCACGCCCATCCCGGTGCCCGGTGGCACGCCCACCGTGCTCCTCGACGCCGGTGCCAATGCCGAGTGCAGCGCCGACTGGCTCGTGCAGTTCGCCCAGATGGGCGCCGTGTTCGCCCGCACCCGCTACGGCATCGAGAACCCGAAGGTGGCGCTGCTGTCCATCGGCGAGGAGCCCACCAAGGGCAGCCCGCTGGTGAAGGAGACCCACAAGCTCCTCGCGGAGGGCGACTGGATCGGCTCCACCGGGGCACGGTTCATCGGCAACGTCGAGGGTCGCGACCTCATGACCGATGAGGCCGATGTCGTGGTCACCGACGGCTTCACCGGGAACGTGGCCCTCAAGACACTCGAGGGCGCCCTCAAGACGATCGTGGCCAACCTGCTCGGCGCCTTCGACGCCAGCGAGGCCACCCGTGAGGCCTCCTCGGTGCTGTGGCCGGCCCTGCTGCCGCTCTACGCCCAGCTCGATCCCGAGAACACCGGCGGGGCCATGCTCCTGGGTGTCGACGGGGTGTGCATCATCAGCCACGGGTCCTCCTCCTCGGTGGCCATGGTCAATGCCATCCGGGTGGCCGCCGACATGGTCACCGGCGGTGTGGTCGACCATCTGCGGGCCGCCGTGCGCCCCGCCGACGCCTGACGATCGGCGCCCCATCCGCCGATTCACAAGCGCACAACCTCATGGGGGGCTACCATCCCGCCGTCGTCGCCTTCCCGAGGAGAGCATCCGTGCCCGCAGAGACCCATGTCGAGCAGCCCCCGATGGACCGAGCCGCCGTGCTGGCGCTGATCCAGGACCGTCTCGCCGACATCCTCGAGATCGAACCCTCCGCCGTCCATGAGGGCGATTCCTTCGCCGACGACCTCGATGCCGACAGCCTGGCGCTGATCGAACTCGTCGAGGCCCTCGAGGAGGACATCGGTGAGCGCACCGTGGGCTTCCGCATCGAGGACGAGGACCTCGAAGACCTCAAGACCGTCCGAGACGCCGTGGACTACGTCGTCGCCAAGCTGGGCTGACTCGCTGACTCCCGACCCGCTCTCCGCGCTGCTCGAGCAGCTGGGTCACCGGTTCACCGACCCCGCGCCGCTGCTCCTCGCGCTCACCCACCGTTCATGGTGCGCCGAGCATGCCGGCAGCCGATCCAACGAACGGCTCGAATTCCTCGGTGACGCCGTGCTCGGACTCATCGTCACCGATCACATCTTCACCGCCCATCCCGAGATGCCCGAGGGCTCGCTGGCCAAGCTGCGCGCCGCCGTCGTGAGCGAACCCACGCTGGCCGCCGTGGCGGCTGAGCTCGGCGTGGGCGCCTGCCTGCGTCTCGGCAAGGGTGAGTCCTCGAGCGGCGGCCGGGAGAAGGCCTCGATCCTCTCCGACGCGATGGAGGCGATCATCGGTGCCGTGTTCGTCGACGGTGGCCTCGAGGCCGCCCGACGTCTCGTCGTCGACCTCCTCGCCGATCGCATCGATCTCGAAGCCGTGGGCCCCGGCTCGGCCGACTTCAAGTCCCAGCTGCAGGAGATCCTCGCCCGGCGCTCCTCGGGTGCGCCCGAGTACGAGCTCAGCGATGAGGGTCCCGACCATGACAAGCGGTTCTTCGCCCGGGTCCGGGTGGACGGCGCCGTCATCGGCGAGGGCGAGGGACGATCCAAGAAACTGGCCGAGCAGGCCGCCGCACAGGCGGCCTTCGCCCGGCTCACGCTGGTGGGCGCCTCCGGCGCCGCCAGCACCGACCACAAGCAGAATGAGCAGCGACATGCCTGAACTCCCCGAGGTTGAAACCATCCGCCGAGAGCTCGAGAAGGAGGTCGTGGGCAAGAAGATCAAGACCGTCGAGGTCACCGGGAAGCGCACGATCCGCCGACAGAAGCCGGCGGAGTTCATCGCCGGACTCGAGGGCGCCAAGATCACCGGCTCCCAGCGGCGGGGCAAGTACCTGCTGCTCGCCCTCGACACGGGGTCGGTGCTCGTCATCCATCTGCGCATGTCGGGTCAGCTGCTGCGGGCGGTGCCGAAGGATCCGGTGCCCAAGCACACCCATGTCACCATCACCTTCACCCAGGGTGGACTGCTGCGCTTCGTCGATCCCCGCACCTTCGGCGAGATGTTCCTCGCCACGCCCGATGAGATCACCACCGAGATCGAGGAGCTCTCCACGCTCGGCGTCGACCCGGTCGAGAACCCCATGTCCTGGGTCGATTTCGGCCATCTGCTGCGGTCGAAGAACATGAAGCTGAAGACGTTCCTCACCGACCAGAGCATGATCGCCGGCATCGGCAACATCTACAGCGACGAGATCCTCTTCGACGCCGGGCTGCGCTTCGACCGTGAGACCTCCTCGCTCACCACCCAGGAGATCCGCCGTCTCTACCGCTCGCTCGTCGAGATCCTCCATGAGGCCTGCAAGTACAACGGCTCCACGCTCTCCGACGCACAGTACGTCGACATCTTCGGCAAGGCCGGCACCTATCAGGAACATCATCAGGTCTACGACCGCGACAAGCAGCCCTGCCGTCGCTGCCGTCGGGGTGACATCCAGAAGGTGAAGTTCGCCACCCGGTCCACCTTCTACTGCGAGGTCTGTCAGGTCTGATGTATCTGAAACGACTGTCGATGAAGGGCTTCAAGTCCTTCGCCGACGCGACGAATCTGGATCTCGAGGCGGGCGTCACCGTGGTGGTCGGCCCCAACGGGTCGGGGAAATCCAATGTGGTCGACGCCATCGCCTGGGTGCTCGGCGCACAGGCGCCCTCGGCCGTGCGCTCCCAGAAGATGGACGACGTCATCTTCGCCGGCACCTCGAAGCGCACGGCGCTCGGTCGCGCCGAGGTGAGCCTCACCATCGACAACGCCTCGGGCATGCTGCCGATCGAGTTCACCGAGGTCACCATCACCCGCACGCTGTTCCGCAACGGCGACAGCGAGTACGCCATCAACGGTGCGCCCTGCCGTCTGCTTGACATCCAGGACCTCCTGTCGGACTCCGGTGTCGGTCGTCAGCAGCACGTGATCATCTCGCAGGGTCAGATCGACGCCGTGCTCAACGCCCGACCCGAGGATCGCCGCGCCGTCATCGAGGAGGCCGCCGGCATCCTCAAGTACCGCCGCCGCAAGGAGAAGTCCGAGCGCCGTCTCGCCGCCACCGAGGGCAACCTCACCCGCCTGCAGGATCTGCTGCGCGAGGTCCGACGTCAGCTCCGCCCGCTCGAACGGCAGGCCGATGCCGCTCGTCGTCACGGTGCGGTGGTCTCGGAGCTGACGGCGCTGCGGATCTTCACCGCCGGACGCGAACTCCACGCCCTGCGCTCCCGTCTCGAGCAGGGCACCCGCGGCCGGGCTGAACTCATGGCCACCGACGACCGTCTGCGACGCGCCCTCGCCGAGCTCGACACCCAGGTGATGGCCACCGAGGCGCAGCTCACCGCCATGGGTGGCGACGACGTCGGCGATGGGCTGGCCCAGTACGAATCGCTGTTCCAGCAGGCCCGTGGTCTCAGTGCCGTGCTCGCCGAGCGACGCCGCGGGGTCGAGCGCGCCCGGGGTGCCTCGGTGGATCAGGGTGTGGTGGCCTCGCTGGAATCGGAATCTGCCCGTCTGGCCGGCGAGCTCGCCGCCGTCGAGGCCGAGGCCGAGCAGTTCGAACCCATGACCCTCGAGCTGGCCGCCGCCGAATCGGCGCTGGCCGCCGAGCGTCTCGCCTTCGAGGCCGAATGGTCGGCGGGGGTCTCGGCCCCCACCGGCGCCGCCGCCGAGACCCGTGGTGAGCTCGGCGCGCTCCGGGCCGCCTCGGCCCGGGGGCGCGAGGAACGTGAGCGCGTGGCCTCGCGAGCTGCCTCGCTGGCCACCAAGGCCGAGGAGCGGGCGGTGGAGGCCGCCCGGCTTCGCACCGAACTCACCGAGGCCGAAGCGGCCGAGGAGCCGCTGGTCGAGGCCATGGAGGAGGCGGAGGCCCGGGTGGCTGCCGCAGTCGCCGCCGTCGAGGCCGCCGAGGCGGAACATCGCAGCGCCGAGAGCGACCATCACGCGTGGCAGGCGCGGGCCGAGGCCCTCGCCCTCGCCCTCGACGAGGCACGATCCGCCGCCGGCACCGAGCGACTCACGGGTGTCCGTGGGGTGCTGGGCACCCTGCTCGATCTCGTCGACGTGGATCCGGGCTGGGAATCAGCGTTCGAAGCGGCCGCCGGTGAGGCTCTGGCAGCGGTGGTCGTCGATGGTGTCGATGCCGGTCGTCGTGCCCTCGAGGCGCTCCATGGTGAGCAGCTCAGCGGTGCGGTGCTGGCGCTCGGCGCCGCCCACTCCTCGCCGTCGCTGCCCTCGCAGGGTGCACCGGTGCGTCCGCATGTGCGGGCCCGTCGTGCCGACGTCGAACCGCTGCTCGACGCACTCGTCGGCGCCGCCGTCGTCGTGGAGGGTGGCTGGGTCGAGGCCGTCGACGTCTCCCTCGCCCATCCCTCGGCCATCGTGGTCACCACCACCGGCGATCGCTTCGGTGTGAGCGGCTGGCGGGTCGGTGCCTCGGGCTCCGGCGCCACCGGTGCGGCGCTCGCCGAGGCCGAGCAACGAGCCGATGCCACCGCCGCGGTCTCCGCCGCCAGCGCCCTCGAACTCGACGCTGCCCGGGTGGCGCTCGCCGACGCCCGCGCCGCCGAGCAGTCGCTCATCCGCCAGCTCGACGAGAACGATGCCCGTCTCACCGCCGCCGGCGACCGTCTCCAGCGGGTCGAGACCGAGCGTCGCGATGCCGCCACCGAGATCGATGCGCTCCAGAGTCATCTGGCCGAGCTCACCGAGCGGGTGGCCCGGGAGGCGAGCCGCATCACCGAACTGGAGCAGCAGCTCCCCGAGCTCGAGGCCGCCGAGAGCGAGCTGGCCGAATCGGCCCGACGCATGTCCGAGGCCCGCAGTCGTCTCGAGGCCCAGGCCTCCGATGTCGGGTCTCGTCGCAGCGATCTCGAGGTGCGCACGGTGGCGGTCACCGAGCGGCGCCTGTTCCTCGCCGGTCGACTCCGGGAGGTCGAGTCCCGCCTGGAGGGAGCTGCGGCGGAACGGGCGGCGGCCGAGACCCGTCGACTCGAACTGGATCGCACCCAGATCGCCCTCGATCGCCTGGCCGCACTGGTCGCAGCGCGTTCGGAGATCATCGAGTCGCGGCTCACCGATTTCCGCGAGCGTCGTCGCCGGCAGTCGGAGGCCGCCCGTCAAGTCGCCTCCACGCTCGATGCCCTGCGCCGACGCCGGGCCGAGGAGGAGCGTGCGCTCGCCGAGCAGCGCGAGCGGCTCCAGCGTTCCGAGATCGAGCTGGCCGAGACCGAGATGCGTCTCGAAGCCGCGGTCGAGGCGCTGCGTCGCGACCTGGACTGCGAACCCGATGTCGCGCTCGCCGCCGAGTGTCCGGAGCTGGCCGAAGGGGTCACCGCCGCCGCCCGCATGCGCGAACTCGAACGTGATCTCCGGATCATGGGGCCGATCAACCCGCTCGCCCTCGAGGAGTTCGAGGCCCTGCAGGAGCGCCATGAGTTCCTCGAGAAGCAGCTCGAGGACGTCAAGGAGAGCCGACGCGAACTCGCCAAGGTCATCCGGGCGATCGACGGGGAGATCATCAACGTCTTCGCCGCGGCATTCGCCGATGTGGCCACCAACTTCACGGCGCTGTTCTCCACGTTGTTCCCCGGCGGCGAGGGTCGACTCAAGCTCACCGATCCCGACGACCTGCTGGCCACCGGCATCGAGGTGGAGGCCAAGCCCTCGGGCAAGAACGTGCGGAAGCTCTCGCTGCTCTCGGGTGGCGAGCGGTCGCTCACCGCGCTGGCCTACCTCTTCGCCGTGTTCCGCAGCCGACCCTCACCCTTCTACGTGATGGACGAGGTCGAGGCTGCGCTCGACGATGTGAACCTGCACCGGTTCCTCGGTCTCGTGGCCGAGTTCCGCAACGAGGCGCAGCTGGTGATCGTGAGCCATCAGAAGCGCACGATGGAGGCGGCCGACTGTCTCTACGGTGTCTCGATGCAGCCCGGCGGTTCCTCCAAGGTGGTCAGCGAGAAGGTCAGCAGCAGCTGATCGCCCCGTGATCGCCGGGGTCCCGTGGCATCAGGGCATCGGGCCAGCGGGCCATCGGGCCATCAGACCATCACGGCAGGCGGTTCGACCAGGCCAGTGCCAGGGCGCCGGCCACGAGGAACCCGAGCAGCGCAGCGGCCACGAACCACTGGGTGAGCGCCGAGACCGCGGTGTCGTAGCCGATGGACGATCCGATCTTCGAGTACACATCGGACAGCTGGCCCTGGGTGGCGGCCTCGTAGGCCTGACCGCCGGTGGCGCTGGCGATCCGGGCCAGTGAGGGCGCATCGACCGGTACCGACACGGTCTCGCCGGTGTCGGGGATCGTGACGGTGCCGCCCTCGGTGCCGAAGGCGATGGTGGACACCGGCACATGGGCGGCGATGGCGTCCTGCACGGCTCGTTGGTTGGGCACGCCCATGGTGGTGGTGCCGTCGGACATCAGCACGATGGCCGCCGGGACCTCGGCCCCGTCGGGAGCCGGCGGCATGGAGTTCAGGGCGTCGAGGCTGCTCTCGATGGCGTTGCCGATGGCGGTGCCGTCGTCGAGCTGGACCTTGGCGATGGCATCGGCCACGGCCTGTCGATCGGTGGTGGGGGCGACGGCGATCCTGGAGCTGCCGGCGAAGGTGACCAGCCCCACGTTGACCTTCGGCGGCACATCATCGAGGAAGGAGGTCGCGGCCGCCTTGGCGGCCTCGATCCGACTGGGCTTCACATCGGTGGCCTCCATCGAGAGCGAGACGTCGATGGCCAGCATGACGGTGGCCCGCTCCCGGGGGACCTTCACCTCATGGGCGGGTTGGGCGAAGGCGAGGACGAGGGCCGTGAGCGCCAGCAGCTGGGCGCCGGCGGCGAGATGGCGTCGCCAGCCGGGACGTTTGGGCATCACCGAGGACAGCAGGTCGAGGTTGGTGAACCGCACGGCGTACTGCGAGCGACGGCGCTGGAAGACAACGTAGGTGATCGCCAGGGCGAGCACCGCCAGCAGCGCGAGCAGACGCCATGGCGACAGGAAGGTGAGACCGTTCATCGGGGGACTCCTGCTGAGGGGGCGGTGCCGGTGGGGCCGGCATCGCCGGAGCGGTGCGCGGCGGCACGGGACTGGGCGTCGATGCGGTCGCGTCGACCGGAGACGAATGCGGCGAGGTCGAGCAGCCAGTCGCGATCGGTGCGCAGCTGGAGATGGTCGGCGCCGGCCCGGCGGATGCTGGCGGCGATCGTGGCGCGCTGGGCGGCGGCGGCGTCGGCGTACTGCTGACGCAGCTGCGCGTTGCCGGTGGGGATGTCGAGCTCGCCGCCGGTTGCGACATCACGGACCGTGAGCATGCCGACATCGGGGAGCGCGATCTCGAGAGGGTCGAGGACCTCCACACACAGCACGTCATGGCGCAGGGCCAGCGAGCGCAGCGCATGGCTCCAGTCGTCGGGACCGAGGAAATCGGAGATCACGACGACGAGACCGCGACGCGTCGCCGTGGCGGCGATGCGGCGCAGGCCGAGCGCGAGATCGGCTCGTCCCTCGGCCGGGTGGTGCAGTGCGGTGAGCACCTGGCGGGTGAGTGCCTGCAGCTGCACCCGACCCGAGCGGGCGGGGATGGGTGTCGAGGCACCGGCCGAGCCGATGGTCATGGCGCCGACGCGGTTGCCGGTGCGGCTGGTGAGGAAGCCGGTGGCGGCCACGGCGGCCAGGGCGAGATCGCGCTTCTCGCACCGCGCGGTGCCGAAGGCCATCGTGGAGGAGGTGTCGACGAGCATCCAGGTCTCGAGCTCCCGATCGGCGATGGTGTCGCGGACATGGGGCTCGCGGAGCCGTGCGGTGACGTTCCAGTCGATGCGGCGCACGTCGTCGCCCGGTTGATAGGCCCGGATATCGCCCGGCTCGGTGCCGTGACCGGGGGTGAGGCCCCGGTGATCGCCCTGGAGCAGACCGTCCAGCCGGCGGGTGACGCTGAGCTCGAGACGCCGCAGCACCTCGGCCGCGGGCGTGCCGGTGATGCGTGGGGCGGTGGGGGTCCGCTGGCTCACCGGGACAGGACTGCGGTCGGATCCTGGGAGGGCGCCACGACCGGTGCATGGATCGTGGAGAGGAGGCGGGCGAGGAGCTGCTCCACCGCCAGACCCTGGGCCAGCGCCTCGTAGGAGGGCACGACCCGGTGGCGCAGCACATCGGGTGCGACATCGAAGATGTCCTGGGGCAGGACGTAGGTGCGGCCCCGCATGAGGGCGAGGGCCCGACCAGCGGCGACGAGCCCGAGCGTGGCCCGGGGGCTGGCGCCCCACTGGATGAGTTCGGCGAGTTCGGGCAGGCCGTTGGCGGCCGGTTCGCGGGTGGCGAGCACCAGACGCACGGCGTAGTCGGCCACGGCCGGTGCGACGTGCACGGCGTCGGCGGCCTCCTGCAGCGACACGAGATCCTCGAGCGACAGCACCTGCTCGGCCCGGGGTGGGCGCACTCCCATCCGCGAGACGATCTGGGCCTCCTCGGCGGCGGTGGGATACCCGACGACGACCTTCATCAGGAAGCGGTCGCGTTGGGCCTCGGGCAGCGGGTAGACACCCTCGCTCTCGATCGGGTTCTGCGTGGCCAGCACGAGGAACGGCTCGGGGACGCTGCGGGTGGTGCCGGCGATCGACACCTGGTGCTCAGCCATGACCTCGAGCAGGGCCGACTGCACCTTCGCCGGGGCGCGGTTGATCTCGTCGGCGAGCACGATGTTGGCGAACACCGGGCCCCACTCGATGTCGAAGGTCTCGCTGGAGGAACGGAAGATCCGGGTGCCCACGAGATCGGCGGGCAGGAGATCGGGGGTGAACTGGAGGCGGTTGAACGTGCCGCCGATGACCCGCGAGAGGGTCTCGACCGCGAGGGTCTTGGCCAGGCCGGGCACACCCTCGAGCAGCACATGGCCGCGGGCGAGCAGACCCACGAACAGGCGCTCGATCGCACGGTCCTGCCCGACGATGACCTTCTTCATCTCGAACAGCGCTGCTTCGAGGGTCTGCGCCGCGTCGATGCTCTGTGCTGCCTCGAGACGCTGGGCTGCCTCGAGACGCTGGGCTGTTTCAAGAGGCTGGGCTGCTTCAACGGGCTGTGTCGGGACAGCCTCGGTGGTCGGGCCGGGTGCGGTGGGGAAGGGGGATTCCGTGGACATGGGTGGAAGAAGACCACATCGGGCCGAAGATCTCCATAAAGATGCCGTCGGTCGTCGCGGGGTCATCGGCGCAGGGGTGGGTGCAGATGCTCGGAGCGTGAGCGCGGGGGAGTGGTGGAGCGTGTCCAGCCGGTGGGGGCGTGGATGGTGAGGGTGGCATCCTCGTCGAGCTCCATCCGATAGCCGGGCCGGTGGAACAGCCGATGGTGGGTCCCGCAGAGCAGGACCATGCGGTCGACGTCGGTCCGTCCGCCGTTGATCCAGTGATCCACATGGTGGACGTCGCAGTGTGCGGGCTGTGTCCGGCAGCCGGGTGCCCGGCAGTGATGATCGCGGGCGATGATCGCCCGTCGTTGGGGGAGCGACGCTGTTCGTGTCTCCCTGCCGAGCTGCAGGATCCTGTTCCCGGAGGTCATGACCCGCTGCAGGACGGAGTCGCAGGTGAGCAGCGCGACCGCAGTGGCGTCGAGCTCGGTGCCCTCGTGGGTGACGGCGGAGCCGGAGATGCGCTGCTCGAGCGCGTCGGCGAACCAGGCGTGCTCGACGGCTGACCAGGCGTGGTCGATCGCGCACCTGTCGAGTTCGGTGCGGGTGCGGATGCCGGCACCTCGGAGGGCCGAAGCACGGAGTGCGTCGATGTCGATGGTGAGCGACACGTGCGGGAGCAGCCGACGGTTGTCGGTGACGCTCTCGCGGTGGGTCACGGCGAACCGGCAGGCGGCGACGAGCGCATCGGCGTGGCGCTGGGCGAGCGTGCGCGGATCGCCGATCGGAGTGCCGTCGGTGTCGGTGAGCTCGGGGACGGCGAAATCCCGGAGGGCGGCGTGGATGATGGCGGCGTCGGCAGCTCCGACATGGGCGGTGAGGACGAAGAGGTCATCGAAGGTGCGGTCGAGATGGAGCCCTGACGGACGCTCATGGAACTGGTCGGGGCCGTCGGGGTTCTGGGCACAGCGCACCCAGTGGCGCAGTGCGGTCTCGGTGTCGGCCATGTCGAGCGGGGCGAGGTGCTCGACCATCGAAGCGGCATGGTCGGCGAACAACGAGCGGAACCGGCGGGGTATCGCCGCGACGATGAGCTCGACCTGGGCGCCGCTGAGCTGCCCGGTGAGCCATGCCCGGGAGATCTCGGGCCAGTGCTCGAGTCGCTCGATGCGGCGGGCGACGTCGGCTCCTGCCCGACGCCCGAGTCGGCCGCGGTCGGCCAGCCACCCGCGCATCGAACCGGCACCGTCGTCGCGCCACAGCGCGGCGGTGTCGAAGCGCACCTCGGACTCGGCGAGCATGGCCGCGAGACGGTCCTGCTGTGCTCGCACGGCGATGAGGGTGTCGGCCGCCGCCGGCACCCCGCAGCGCCCGAGGGCGTCGATGGCCCCGGTGAGCATCGCGAACGCCTCATCGAACGAACCGGACCACGCGTGATCCGCCGGGCTCGTGGAGGTGGATCCGGGATCGGCTCGCTCATCGAACATCTGTTCGACACTACGCCCCCGATGTGACACCCGGAATGGGCCATCCGGCCCGCTCTCGCCCCGCCGAAGCGTCGTGGACCAGCCATCTCGACGACGCCCTCACTACCGTGTCGCCATGCCCCTGCCCGAACCCACGTCGAGCGGCGAGTGGTCGCCCGCCGTCCCGGGCATCGACCGGCTCCGGCTGCGCTGGGTGGTGCTGGTCCAGCTGGTCGTCACCGTGCTCATGGTCGGGATGATCTGGACGGTGCACGTCGTGCACTACAGCCTCTTCCCGCTGGTCGGAGCGCAGTCCTGGGACGCCTACGAGCATGCCCATGTCGACCAGATCGGCAAGGTGCTGTTCGCCCCATGGCTGCTCGAGGGCATCTGCGTGCTGGTGCTGCTGCTCGCTCATCCGATGCGTCTGCGGGTGCTGGCGCTGATCAGTGCGTTCCTGATGCTGTTCATCATCATCGACACCGCCGGCTTCGCCGCCCCGGCCCATGGTGTGCTGCTCGACCACTGGGATCAGCACACCTATGACCGTCTGATGGTGGCCGACCTCATCCGGGCCCTGCTGTGGACGGCGAAGGGTGCAGTCGCCGTGTGGATGATGGTCGAGGTCATCCGGGATCGCCCGGCGAGCGCCGACACGCAGGGCTGACCGCAAGACCGCGCCCCGCACCTCCTCCCGCTCCTCGCGGGGAGACGATGCGCACACGGGTCCGGCGGCTACGTTGCCCGATGTGCGAGTGCTCGTGGTCGACGATGAGGTGGAGCTGGCCGATGCCGTGGCACGGGGTCTGCGTCGTGAGGGCTACGCCGTCGATGTGGCCAACGACGGTGCCGATGCCGTCGAGAAGGCCGTGTTCAACGGGTATGACCTCATCTGTCTCGACATCACGATGCCCGGTATCGATGGTCGTGAGGTGTGTCGACGGATCCGCCAGCATCCCTTCGATCCGCAGCCGCGCATCCTGATGCTCACCGCCCGCGACGGCATCGACGATCGCGTCGGCGGCCTCGACGACGGTGCCGATGACTATCTCGTCAAGCCATTCGCCTTCCCCGAACTGCTCGCCCGTGCACGTTCGCTGCTGCGCCGCGACACGCCGGTCACCTCCTCGATGCTGCGGGTCGGTGATATCGAACTCGATGCGGCGCGGCACCGGGCACGACGCGGCGAGCGGCAGCTCGAGCTCACGGCGAAGGAGTTCGCCCTGCTGCGCTTCTTCATGAGTCATCCCGGTGAGGTGCTCTCCCAGGAGACTCTGCTCGAGCACGTGTGGGACGAGCACGCCGATCCGTTCACCAACACCGTGCGGGTCACCGTGGGCACGCTGCGTCGCAAGCTCCAGGCGGGCGACGAGACCCCCGCCATCGAGACCGTCATCGGTCGGGGCTACCGACTCGACGCCTGATGGTCGCCGGTCCCGATCCCGCCCGCTCCGACGGAGGCCTCCCGCCCGAACCCACCCTGCCGGACCCCGCCCACTCCGATCCCGCCCAGCCCGACGCGAGTGTGCGGGTCCACACCCGACTCCACTCCCGTGGCCGACGTCTCGCCGAGCGCCTCCCCAACTGGATGGGCTCCATCCGGTTCCGGCTCACCGTCGTGTCGTCCACGGTGATCTTCGGTCTCGCCGCGCTCGTGATCGGGGTCATCTACTTCGGTCTGCGCCACTCGTTGCAGAACCAGCGGATCTCGGCGCTGATCGTGCAGATCCCCGGGGGTCCGGTGCTGATCAAGCCCGATCAGGCCCAGCTCATCCAGGCCCAGGTCAAGGCCCAGACCCTCGATTCGCTGCGGCTCTACTCCTTCGCCGCGCTGCTCGTGCTGTTCTTCCTCAGCCTCGCCGTCGGCTGGCTCGTGAGCGGACGGATGCTGCGACCCATCGGGCAGATCACCGCGGCGGTGCGCCGGATCCAGGCCAGCGACCTCTCGCAGCGCATCGACCTCGGTGGCCCTGATGATGAGCTGCGCCGTCTCGCCGACACCTTCGACGACATGCTCGGCCGCGTCGACGAGGCCTTCGAGGGCCAGCGGCAGTTCATCCACGAGGCCAGCCATGAGCTGCGCAATCCGCTCGCCGTCATCCGCACCAATCTCGAGGTCACACTCTCGGATCATGATGCGAGTGTCGAGGAGCTCCGTCGCACCGCCGAGGTGGTCGAGCGATCCACCGAGCGGATGACCCGCCTCGTCGACGATCTGCTCGTGTACGCCCGCAAGGGCACCCTCTCGATCACCCGGGATCCGGTGGATGTCGGGGCGCTCATCGTGGAGGCCGCCGACGAGTTCGTCGTCACCGCTGATCTCGCCGGCATCCATCTGGCCCGTGAGCCCATCGTCGGACTCTGGGTGCTCGGCGACCGCCTCGCCCTTCGTCAAGCCCTGGCCAATCTGCTCGCCAACGCCGTGCGCTACACCCCGGCGGGCGGATCCATCCGGGTGCGGGCCGGTCGCGAAGGGGCATGGATCTGGATGTCGGTCGAGGACCAGGGGCCGGGCATCGCCGTGGCCGATCAGGATCGGGTGTTCCAACGGTTCTGGCGCGGCGATCCGCAGGAGGGTCGGGAGCAGGGTCGCAGCGGGCTCGGGCTCACCATCGTGCGGCAGATCGCCGAGGCGCACGGTGGTGAGGCGAAGCTCGCCTCGGTGCTCGGTCAGGGCTCGGCGTTCGCCCTGTGGCTCCCGGCGCTTCCCACGCCGAGAGCTGCGGAACGCACGGACATCACGGCACCGTCGTCGGTCTCGGGGGCCGTCGAACCGGGCTCGCAGGACTGATCCGCCGCTTTCGCTGCGTTTTCGACGCGGCTCCGTACGGTACGGGCATCGAGCAGCACCTCATCGATCCCATCCGGGTGGATCACCGCCCGGGAACCCGCCCACAGGAGCCGTCATGACCTGGGAGAACCAACCCCCCGCCTCACCGCCACCGCCGCCCATGCCGCCGACCCCGGTCGCGCCCGATGTCCAGCCGGTGGTCCCCTCGATGCAGCCGCCGCCCCCGCCGCCGGCACCCCCGACCCCACCGGCACCGCCCACCCAGCCGTTCGCACCCGTCACTGAGACGTCCGTGCCGCCGACCCCGCCCGCACCCCCCGCACCCCCGAGCTGGGCCACACACAGTCCTGCCCCCATGGCTCCGGTCCCCCCGACCGGTGGCGTTCCGCCCGCTGGGCCCCCGACCTGGGGGACCGGAGCCCCGACTCCTCCGCCGGCCCATGACCTGTCGGCCGGTGCACCGCGCACGCGACACCGCGCCCTGCGCACGCTCGCAGTGGTGGTCATCGTGCTCGGCCTGTTCGGTGGAGGGTTCGGCGTCCGTTCCCTCTTCAAGGACTCGAACACCACCATCGTCAACGGCGTGAGCCAGACCTCCCGTCCGGTGGTCACCATCGATCCCGGTCAGGAGCCGGTCGCCGCCGTGGCGCTCACGGTGTCTCCGTCGGTCGTGCAGATCGACACCACACAGGGGCTCGGTTCCGGGGTGGTCTATGACGCATCCGGTCTGGTCATGACCAACGCCCACGTCGTGGGCAGCGAGACCTCCGTCACGGTCCGCACCGCTGATGGCAAGAGCCACAAGGGTCAGGTGCTCGGCGCCGACACCGGGACCGACATCGCCGTGGTGCGGGTCACCGACCTCAACGTCCCGGCGGCGACCCTCTCCCAGTCCAAGCCGATGGTCGGACAGATGACCGTCGCCGTCGGCAGTCCCTTCGGGCTCACGCAGTCGGTCACCTCGGGCATCGTGTCGGCGGTGAACCGTCCGGTCGACAACGACAAGGGCGTCGTGGTCAACATGATCCAGACCGATGCCTCGATCAACCCGGGCAACTCCGGCGGTGCGCTCGCCGATCGGGCCGGCCAGATCATGGGGATCAACACGGCGATCTTCAGCCAGACAGGTGAGAACAACGGCATCGGGTTCGCCATCCCGATCGCCACCGCCAAGAACGCCGCCGACAAGCTGGTGGCCGGTCAGTCGGTGGCCAAGGCCGGCCTCGGACTCAGCGGTCCCAGCACCACGCCCAACGGTGCGAGCGGCGCCTACGTCAAGAGCGTCACCCCGGGCGGTCCGGCCGATGCGGCCGGCATCCAGCCCGGCGATCTCATCACCGCCGTCGACGACACCCCGATCCACGCCTTCGACGAACTGCGGGGCACGATCAGCGCCTACAACCCCGGCGACACCGTGACCGTCACCATCGAGCGCGGTGGGCAGAGCTCGAAGGTCCAGGTGGCCCTCGGGACCCTCGGCACCCGCTGAGCCGCCGTCGATCGAACTGATCGACCAGTCACTCCCGGTACCTCCGACGGGAGCATCCGATGGGGTCGCAGTGCGGCCCCATCGGCGCGTCCGGCCCCGTGGAGCCGATGGGGAGGCCCACTAGGCTGCGCACCTCATGTCTCTGGTGCTCATCATCGCTCTGGTCCTGGTCGTGCTGGTCGGCACGGGTCTGGGTCTCGTCGTCAGCCGCCGTCGTGGTCGTTCCGGCCTGCTCGAACCGCCGTCGCCGGCACCGGTCCGACCCGCTCCCGCACCGGTCATCGCCCCCGATGCCGAAGCCGGGCCGGAACCCGAACCGGCGCAGGCGCTCGAACCGGAGCCCGAAGCCGCGCCCGAACCGGAACCTCAACCCGAGCCTGAACCCGAGCCCCGGGTGGTCGAACGACCCCGGTTCCGCGACCGACTCTCCAAGGCCCGCAACGCGCTGTCGGGGTACATGGGTGCCATCGGCGGCCGGTCGCGGATCGACGCCGAGACGTGGGACGAGCTCGAGGAGGCCCTGATCCTCGCCGATGTCGGCATGGCCGCCACCCAGGATCTGCTCGAGCATCTCCGCTCGCAGGTGAAGGCACAGGGTCTGGGCACCGGTGAGGAACTGCTCGGTGCGCTCAAGGCCGAACTCACCTCCCGACTCGGCGATTTCGATCGCGAGCTGCACTTCAGCGAGGCCGAGGGTCCCACCGTCTGGCTGTTCGTCGGGGTCAACGGCGTGGGCAAGACCACCACGATCGGCAAGCTGGGGGCCCGTGAGGTCGCCGCCGGTCATCGGGTCATCATGGCGGCGGGCGACACCTTCCGGGCCGCCGCCGCCGAGCAGCTCGGCATGTGGGCCGAGCGATCCGGTGCCGAGCTCGTGCGCGGCAACGAGGGTGGCGACCCCAGCGCCGTCATCTTCGACGGTGTGGCCGCCGCCGCCGCCCGTGGCGCCGATCTCGTGCTGGGCGACACCGCCGGCCGTCTCCACACCAAGACCAATCTGATGGAGGAGCTGCGCAAGGTGCGCCGGGTGGCCGATCAGGGTGCCGGCACCGTCACCGAGGTGCTGCTCGTGCTCGACGCCACCACCGGCCAGAACGGTCTCGTGCAGGCCCAGCAGTTCACCGATGCCGTGGAACTCACCGGCGTGGTGCTCACCAAGCTCGACGGTTCGGCCAAGGGTGGCATCGTCATCGCCATCCACGAGCAGCTCGGCATCCCGGTCAAGGCCGTCGGTCTCGGCGAGGGCATCGACGACCTCGTACCCTTCGATCCCGCCGAGTTCGTCGACGCACTCTTCTCCTGATCCCCTCCGGAACGGATTCCCCATGTTCGAAGCACTCTCCGATCGTTTTGAAGGTGTGCTCGGTCGCCTGCGCGGCAAGGGCCGACTCACCGAGGCCGATGTCGATGACGCCATGCGCGAGATCCGTCTCGCCCTGCTCGAGGCCGACGTCAACTTCACCGTCGTCAAGAACTTCATCGCCCGCGTCCGCGAGCGGGCGCTCGGCGAGGAGCTCTCCAAGGCCCTGAACCCGGGCCAGCAGGTCATCAAGATCGTCAACGAGGAACTCACCCGCACCCTCGGCGGCGAGACCATCCGCATCGCCTACAGCGCCAAGCCGCCCACCGTGGTGCTCATGGCCGGTCTGCAGGGTTCGGGCAAGACCACCAACTCCGCCAAGCTGGCCCGCTGGTTCAAGAGCCAGGGTCGCCATCCGCTGCTCGTCGGTGCCGATCTCCAGCGTCCCGCCGCCGTCGAGCAGCTGCGCACCCTCGGTCGGCAGCTCGAGGTGCCCGTGTTCTCCGAGGCCACCGATCCCGTGGCGGTGGCCGCCGCCGGTCTGGCCGAGGCCCGGCGCACCGGTCGTGATGTCGTCATCGTCGACACCGCCGGCCGTCTCGCCATCGACGCCGAGCTCATGGATGAGGTCCGACGCATCTCCGAGGCCGTCGATCCGAACTACACGTTCCTCGTCATCGACGCCATGACCGGTCAGGACGCCGTCACCACCGCCGAGGCCTTCCATCAGACCCTCGAGCTCGACGGTGTCATCCTCACCAAGCTCGACGGCGATGCCCGTGGCGGTGCCGCCCTCAGCGTCAAGGAGGTGGTGGGTCGTCCCATCGCCTTCGCCTCCACCGGGGAGAAGCTCGACGAGTTCGACCTGTTCCATCCCGATCGCCTCGCCGGTCGCATCCTCGGCATGGGCGACATGCTCACGCTCATCGAGAAGGCCGAGCAGGTCTTCGAGAAGGAGGAGACCGAGGCCGCCGCCGCTCGTCTGCTCGAGGGCCAGTTCACGTTCGAGGACTTCCTCGACCAGATGCAGCAGCTCAAGAAGATGGGTCCGCTCTCCGGTGTGCTCGGCATGATGCCCGGTGTGCCCAAGGAGGTGCGCAACGCCCAGATCGACGATCGCGAGATCGCCCGGGTCGAGGCCATCATCCGCTCGATGACTCCGGCCGAGCGCCGCGATCCGGACCTCATCGATCAGTCCCGGCGGGTGCGGATCGCCAGGGGTTCCGGCTCGGACCCCACCCGGGTGGCCGAACTGATCAAGCAGTTCAAGGAGATGTCCAAGATGATGAAGCGCATGGGGGGGATGGGCTCGAAGAAGCTCGCCAAGTCCCGGCGCAAGGCGGGCAAGTCCAAGGGGAAGGGCCCCGGCGGTCGCACCACCGGTGGCGGCCGGGTGGCGCCCAGCACGAAGGCGCCGCTGCGGCTGCCGAACCTCGATCCCCGTGCTCCGGGTGCGGGTCGGGGCCTGCCTGATCTCGGCCTGCCCGATCTCGGACTCCCGGGTCCCGGCGGGGTGGGTCCCGGCCGGGGCTGACCGTCAGACTTGCCCCTGAGGGGCTCCAAGGGCCACGATGGTAGGCCGTTCGTTCCAAGCAGAAGAGAGAATCGCCGTGGTAAAGCTCCGCCTGATGCGGATGGGTAAGACCAAGCAGCCGACGTATCGCATCGTCGCCGCCGACGCGCGCTCGCCGCGCAACGGTCGCTTCATCGAGATCGTCGGTCACTACAACCCCCGCACCGAGCCGTCGTCGATCACCGTCGACAACGACAAGGCCGTCGCCTGGCTGAAGAAGGGTGCCCAGCCGACCGAAGCGGTCGCCAAGCTCCTGAAGATCTCCGGCGCCTGGGAGCAGTTCACCGGCGCAGCATCGTGACCGACGTCGCCGACGCCACCGCGGATGACACCGCGGGTCCGGATCTCGTCACGGCGAAGGCCGTGCTCCTCTATGTCGTGAAGCAGCTCGTCGAGCAGCCCGACGCCGTCGAGATCGAGCTCGACGATCGTGGTCGTCGTCCCGTGCTCAACGTGCATGTGGGCCCCGGCGACATGGGTCGGGTCATCGGCAAGCGCGGTCGTGTGGCGCAGTCGATCCGCACCGTGGTCCGAGCCGCCGCCGCCCGCGACGGTGGCGACGTCGAGGTCGAGTTCCTCGACTGACGACGTGACCCTCCTCGAGGTCGGGCGCATCGACAAACCGCACGGCGTGCGTGGCGATGTCGTCGTCTCACTCATCACCACCGAGACCTCCCGGGTCGCGGTGGGCTCCGTTCTCCGGGCCGGCGACCGCGACCTCGTGGTCGCCGCGTCGCGTCCGCACCAGCACCGGTTCGTGGTCACCTTCGAAGGTGTGCACGGGCGGGAGGGCGCCGAGGCCATCGCCGGTCGGGTGCTGCGGGCCGAACCGCTCGACGATGACGATCCCGCCGATCTCTGGGTGCACCATCTCATCGGGTCGGCCGTGATCGAACCCGATGGCACCGAACGGGGCATGGTCGAGGCGGTGCAGGACAATCCGGCCAGCGATCTGCTGGTGCTCGACACCGGTGCCCTCGTGCCCCTGCGGTTCCTCGTCGAACGCGACGCCCTCGGTCGGCTCGTGGTCGACGTGCCGGCGGGTCTGTTCGAACTCCTCGACGATGACTGACGCTGCCCCGCGGGCCATGAGGATCGACGTCTTCTCGATCTTCCCGGCGATGGTGGGTGACTTCGCCTCGCAGAGCCTGCTGGGACGGGCGGGGCAGAAGGGCCTGCTCGACATCCGCGTGCACGATCTGCGAGAGCACACCACCGATGTGCATCGCACCGTCGACGACTCCCCGTTCGGTGGCGGCGCGGGCATGGTGCTGCGCGCCGAGCCCATCTACGCATCGGTCGAGGCCGCCGATCCTCCCCGCCCGCTGTTCCTGCTCGGCCCCGGCGGCCGGCGCCTCGATCAGGCCCTCGCCCAGGAGCTCGCCGTGTCGGGAGGGTTCTCGATGCTGTGCGGCCGGTACGAGGGCGTCGACGATCGCGTGCGCACCGAGCTGTGCGACGGGGAGCTCTCGATCGGCGACTACGTGCTCGGTGGAGGAGAGGTGGCGGCCATGGTGGTGCTCGAGGCCGTCGGACGCCTCGTCCCCGGGGTGATGGGCAACGCGGCGTCGGCCGGTGACGAATCGTTCAGCCACGGCCTGCTCGAGTATCCGCAGTTCACCAAACCGGCGGTGTTCCGTGGCATGGAGGTGCCCGAGGTGCTGCGCTCCGGTGACCATGCCCGCATCGAGCGCTGGCGGCGCTCGATGGCCCTGCTGCGCACCATGGCGGCCCGACCGGACCTCATCGAGGCCCGCGGTGGTCTCTCCGACGCCGATCGGGCGCTGCTCGAGGAGTTCCCCGCTGCCGACTGACCCGGGTCGATCGGCGCTGATCGGCGTGGGCTTTGCCGTGGGCGACCCGACTGCGTAGCATGGCGAGTCCTCGGGGAACCGGTCGGTTCCCTTCGATCCGCCGGCGGTCTCCGCCTCCCAGTGCCAGGAACTCCCACAGATGAACGCCATCGATCTCATTGATGCCCAGAGCCTCCGCGACGATGTCCCCGCCTTCGAGGCCGGCGACACCCTCAAGGTCCATGTCCGCGTGGTCGAGGGCAATCGCGAGCGTGTCCAGGTGTTCCAGGGTGCGGTCATCCGCCGTCAGGGCGATGGCCTGCGCGAGACCTTCACCGTCCGCAAGGTGAGCTTCGGTGTCGGCGTCGAGCGCACCTTCCCCGTGCATTCCCCGATCGTGTCCAAGATCGAGATCGTCACCCGTGGCGATGTGCGTCGCGCCAAGCTGTACTACCTGCGCGATCGCGTCGGCAAGGCCGCCAAGATCAAAGAGAAGCGCTACTGATCGATCCTGTCGGCCCCGGCCGGTCATCATCGCGATGACCGCTCGTGGCCCCGATCTCCTCCGGACCATGGTCGGTCCGGTGCGGCAGCTCGATCAGCGAGGGTTCCAATGACTGCTGAGGATCTCGAGGAGTACGAGTCCGACGTCGAGCTCCAGCTCTATCGCGAGTACAAGGACGTCTGCCCGATGTTCCGGTTCGTGGTGGAGACCGAGCGTCGGTTCTATCTGGCCAATGAGGTGCACCAGGAGGTGGTGCACGAGAACGGCCGCACCAGGGTCGAGCTCGACCTGCGCGACGCATGGGTCTGGGACATGTACCGGCAGAACCGGTTCGTCACCCATGTGCGCGTCGTCACGTTCAAGGACGTCAACATCGAAGAGCTTCCTCGTGAGGAGTTGGGGCTCGAATGAGTGGCGCACCTGCGTGACCGCCGGCCGTCGGGCTCTCGGCGCCCGTGGTGAGACCCTCGCCGTGCGCTGGTACGAGGCGAACGGGTTCACGGTGCTCGATCGCAACTGGCGCTGCCGCAGCGGCGAACTCGACGTCGTGGTCCGTCGCGGCGACACGATCGTCTTCGTCGAGGTGAAGACCAGATCCTCCGATGCCTACGGCTCTCCCGCGTCGGCGGTCACCCCGGCGAAGCAGCGGCGGATCAGGGCGCTGGCGGTGGCGTGGCTGCGCGCCCACGACGAGCACGGTGCCCATCTGCGCTTCGATGTGGCTGCCGTGGTCGGCAACCGCGTGGATGTGATCGAGGCGGCCTTCTGATCAGCTGACGATGCGGATGATGGCATCGCTGAGCGATCGCACGGCGCCGTCGGGACCGAGCTCCTCGATGAGCGGTTCGATGACCGATCGCGACAGCAGGGCGTCGAGCACGGCGATGCGCTCGGAGTCATCGGCGGAGAGTTCGGGTCCGAGCCACACGATGACCTGATCGCGCAGACGGGTGCGGCGGAGCTGCAGCATCACGGCCGCCACTGATGAGCGGGGGCTGAGGGTCTCGACCGATCGGGCGAAGGGTCCGGCGATCCGGACGAAGTCGCAGCGCTGGGCCACGAGAGCCGAGGCGCGCTCGGCGAGAGGTCGCTTCGGTCGATCGAAGCTCAGGTACTGCGCCACCCTCGGGACGACCTCGAAGACCAGTGCGCTGAACAGGGCCTCCCGATCCGGGAAGTAGCGGAAGATGGTGCGTTCGGACACGCCGCTGGCGACGGCGATCTCGGCGATCGTGGGTTCGGGGTTGCCGGCGTTGACCAGCTCGATCGCGGCGTTGACCACCGCCGAGCGGCCGCGCTCGGCCCGAAGCTTGCGTCCGTCGAGCTCGGTGGGCTCCTCGGCTCCTGTGGTGCCATCGGCGTTGAGCGCCAGCTCGAGGGCCGACACCAGTGCGATGGTGTCGTCGGTCGAGATCTCGGGGGGCTGCAGTGCACTCATCGGGAGGAGAACCTACCTGAGCCGTACGCATGGCAGGCGGTCAGCCCCGGTCCGGGTGGTCACCCCCGTACACTCTCCCCATGGCATCCGACGCTGATCTCGAGTTCTTCTTCGATCCGATCTGCCCCTTCGCCTGGGTCACCAGTCGATGGGTCACCGAGGTGGCGGCGAGCCGCGGGCTCGATGTGCAGTGGCGGTTCATCGCACTGTCCATCGTCAACGAGGACACCGATTACTCGACGTTCCCGCCCGCCTATCCGGCGCTGCATGGTCTCGGTCGTCGACTCCTGCGGGTGGCCGCCGCCGCCCGGGAGGCTGGTGGCAACGACGCAGTGGCGGCGTTCTACAGCGCTGCCGGGCAGCGCATGCATGTCGAGGGCACCTCGTTCGCCGTGTTCGGTGGTGAGCCGATCTCCGACACCCTGATCGAGGAGGTCGTGGCCGCCGCCGGACTCGATACCGCCCTCGCCGCCGCCGCTGACGACGATCGACACGACGCACTGCTGCGGGAGGAGACCGACCTCGCCTTCAGCCGCACCGGACGCGATGTCGGCACGCCGATCCTCACCTTCGACCCGGGAGCGGCCACCGAGGCCTCGCTCTTCGGCCCGGTGATCTCGAAGGCTCCGACGGGTGCTGCGGCGCTGGAACTCTGGGATGCCGTCGTCACGCTGGCCCGCACGCCCGGGTTCGCCGAACTCAAGCGCTCGCTGCGCGATCCGCTCGACTTCACATGAGCGAGGGCGCAGCGGAGCTCGATCCGGCGATGTCCGGCCCGGGCGACACTCCCGGGATCACCGTGCTGTGGCGCCCCGGCTGCGGGTTCTGCCGCATCCTGTTCGCCGGGCTCGAACGCCATGGGGTCGCGCACACCACCGTCAACATCTGGGAGGACGCCGGCGCCCGTGCGATGCTCAACGACCGCATCGGTTCCGAGACCGTACCCACCGTGCTCATCGGCGATGCCGTGCTGGTGAACCCCTCGATCACCGACCTGCTGGAGCGCCTCGGTTCCTGAGTTCCGCAGCGGTTCCACCGGGTTCCCACGGTGACTCCGCAGGGCTCGTGTCGGCTGCGGCCCCTACGGCTCGAGCACGACCTTGATGGCACCGGCCGAGCGGTCGGCGGCCACGGCGAACGCCTCGGCGCCGGCGTCGAGCGGGAACCGGTGGGTGATCACGGCATCGGGGAGTTCGGGCCGGGCCCCGAGGATGGTGGCGGCCACATCGATGTCGCGTGACGGGCCCACCCGGTTGTACATGGTGGCCGGCACCAGCGTGATCTCCTTCATGGTGACGCTCAGGCCGGGCATCTCGATGGTGCCGTCCCAGTAGCTGCCCAGCAGCACCACGGTGCCGCCCGAACGGCAGCGATTGACGGCTTCGGTGAGCGCCGAGGAGGTGCCCGCTGCCTCGATGACGACGTCGTAGCCGCCATCGCGGATCTCGCCGGCGCCCAGGCGTTCGGCGGCCTCGCGCTGACGGTCATGACGGGCGGTGAGATCCACCGAGGCACCGGTGGCCTGGGACACGACCAGCGCCATCTGCCCGATCGTGCCGCCACCGATGACCGCCACCCGATCGGTGGGGCGGATGCCACCGCGGCGGACGCCGTGCACCGCCACGGCCAGCGGCTCGACCAGACAGCCGTCGGAGGCGGCGACCCCGGCGGGCAGCAGCGAGAGCGAGGACGGCGGCGTGAGGACCTCCTCGGCCATGCCGCCATCACGGCCCACACCGAACACGATGGTGGGGCCCAGCGAGCAGCGCTGGTACTGGCCATCGAGGCAGGGGCCGCATTCGCCACAGGGGGCGAGCGGTTCCACCGCCACCGGCGTGCCATCGGGGAGGGTGCCGGCGATCTCGTGGCCGAAGGTGAGTGGCAGTCCCATCTGCATGAGGTGCAGATCGGAGCCGCAGATGCCGGCCGACGCCACCTTCACCCGGACGCCCTCACCCACGGAGGGTTCGACGTCGACGACGGTGGGCCTGCCTTCGATGCAGCGGACGGCGCGCATTGGATCTCCTGCGGGGTGAGCGGCCGATGATGGGCCGGTGGTGGATCGAACCGGTGGATCGAACTGGCGGGACGAGTGTGTCAGCTGGTGGGGTCGAGGCGGGCGAGGAACCGATGGATGGGATCGTCGGGGCCGCGCACACCGACGGCGGAGTCGGCCGGGATGGGCCATTCACTGCCCGGTGCCGGCGCCGTGACCCATTCGGTGGTGGCGACGCGTTCGGCGATGCGCCAGACACGGTCCTGGCGCCGTTCCACCCGATCGATGTAGCGGAACCCCACCGTGAGGTTCCGGCGGGGATCAGGGTCGGAACTGCGGTGGTGCGCGATGCCGTAGGTCTCGGCGACGGCCAGATCGCCCGACAGGGTGATGAGCTGGTTGGCCACGAGGTGCATCGTGGCGTCGTACCGTTCCAGCAGCCGGAAGGCCCAGTCGATGAACTCCGTGATGGTGCCGTTGAACGAACCGTGGGTGTCGGTGGCATCGGGATGGAAGCAGGCCGCCACGGCCGCCCGATCGAACCGATCGATGCCCCGGCAGTACCGCAGCACCAGCTCGTGGATCTCCTGCTTGTCGAGCAGCGAGGCGATCGGGTCGTTGTCGGGCACGGCGGCCAGCGTAGAGGCCGGTTCCGGGGGCGAGCGGCACGACGGAGGGGTCGTGATGTGTGAGGCTTGGAACCTGTTCATCCCGGAGTCCGTGTGATCCCCCTCATCCCCACCTCGACACGAACGGCGGCTTCCACGTTCGTCACCACCTCCGTCGACCGCTGGAAGCAGCGGATCCTCGGCGCGTCCTGGTCCTGGGTGGTCGTGTCGGTGCTGGGGGTGGCCACGGTCATCGCCCGGTCACCCGGGGTCATCTACACGGGTCTCTTCGATCGGGATGAGGCCTTCCTCACGGTGATGGGCGGGGTGGTCGGGCGCGGCGGTCACATGTACGTCGACGTCATCGACCGCAAGCCACCGATCGTCCCGTATCTCTACGCGCTCGTGCAGCAGGTGAGCGTCGACATGCGCTGGGTGCGACTGCTGTGCGCGATCGGCATCCTGCTGAGCGGGGTCGTCGCCGTCGCCATCGTCGACCGGCTCACCGGGCGTCGTCCGGCGGCGCTCGCCGCCGGTGTGCTGGCGGTGCTGGGCACGGCGATGTTCCTGCCCGCCGACGGACAGGCTGCCAACTTCGAACTCTGGGGGCTGCTGCCGGCATCGGCGGCCGTGCTTTGCATCGTGCTGGCGCGCACCTCCCGACTGCCGCGCTGGGTCCACTTCCTCGCCGCCGGAGCGTGTGTGGCGGTGGCGGCGAACTGCAAGCAGCCCGCTGTCGTGATGTTCCTGCCGGTGCTGTTCGAGGCGGTCCGCGTGTCGGGACAGCGGGTTCGTCTCACGCTCGCCACCATCGGCGGAGCGGTGCTGGCCACCCTGCCGCTGCTGCTGGTCGTGGACGGCTCGCGGATGTGGCGCTGGGGCTGGGCCGACAACGGCGACTATCTCGCCGGCGGCATCTCGACCTCACGGGCGCTGGCCGTCGGTGCCGGACTCACCGTGGTGTTCGCCCTGTTCCATCTCCCGCTGTTCTACGGCGTGTGGGCGGCCGTCACCCGACGGGTGCGGATCGATCCGATGCTGCTGGTCTGGCTGGTGGCCTCGGTGATGGTGCTGCCCATCGGTCTTCGCTTCTTCGGGCACTATTACCAGCAGGTGGTCCCGCCGCTGGCGGTCATCACGGGCGTGGCGCTGGCATCGGCTCCCCGGGTCGTCTGGCGTCTGGTGGCCGCGGCCACGGCGGTGTCCACCATCGCGCTCGTCGGACTGGCGTTCGTGCATCCCGCCGATCTGTCGAACTTCACGGCGATCGGTCGCCACGTCCAGCGCACCACCGCTCCCACGGATCGGATCCTCGTGTGGGGCGCGCTCCCCGATGTGTATGTGTCGGCCGATCGTGCGCCCGCCGGGGTGTTCCTGCACGGCGGGTATCTCACGGGGAACTGGGCGAGCCGTTCCACGCCGCTCGACCCCTCGGTGGCCCGCACCGAACCCTTCCGCAGCCGGTGGTCGATCGCCCTCGCTGATCTGGAGTCGGCGCCGCCGGCGATCATCATCGATGCCGCCCGACCCGGCACCGACTGGGCCGGCTATCAGCCCGAGAAGTACCCGATCGGGGCGCTCATGCAGCGCTGCTACACCCGTGAGGCGGTCATCGACGGACTGCCGCTGTGGCGACTCGACCGCCAGCGCTGTCCGGGCTGAGCGCGTTCGTCAGGGGGCCAGGGTCGGCCAGGGCTGGGCGATCTCGAGCTGGGCGGCCACCTGCAGCAGGGTCTGCTCGTCGCAGTGACGGGCCATGAGATGGATGCCGACGGGCAGACCGTTCTCGTCGAACCCGGCGGGCACGGAGATGGCGGGCTGGCCAGTCGCGTTCGCCAACGAGGTGATGGCCGAGAACGCACCGCCGCGGGTGAACATGGCTTCGACGCTCGAGGTGTCGAGCCAGCCCAGCGGGGGCACCGGCACACCGAGGGTGACGGTGAGCCAGAGGTCGTGATGCTCGTGGAACCGCGCCACATCACGACTGGTGATCTCCATCTGCTGGAGTGCCCGGGAGAGGTCGATGCCGCTGGCGGCCAGCGCCCGATCATGCATCTCCCGGGTGAAGACCTCGAGATCGTCGTCGGCCAGCGGGCGGCCGAGTTGGGCGAGTCGATCGATGACCTGCCGGGCGCCGTTGATCCCCATGGCCGTGCTCACCGCGAACGCAGGCATGCGGCGATCCCATTCGGGCATGGCCTCGTCCACCTGATGGCCGAGTGACGCGAGCACCGCAGCGGTGCGTTCGATGGCGGCGATGCCGGCGGGGTGGACGGGATCGCCGTTGGGCATCACCGCGCTGCATCCGATGCGCAACGCCGGCGGTGCGGTGTCGAGGGCGGCGAGGAACGAACCGGCCGCCGGAGCGGGCGGGGCCGGGTACGGATCGCCGGGCAGCGGGCCGGCGATGGCATCGAGGATCGCGGCGCTGTCGCGCACGGTGCGGGTGACGCAGTTGCTCACACCGACCGGATACGCGAACGAGGCCGGGATGGGCCAGGCCGGTGTGCGACCCCTGGTGGTCTTGAGGCCGACCAGACCGCAGGCCGAGGCGGGGATACGGATCGAGCCGCCACCATCGTTGGCGTGAGCGGCGGTGACCATGCCACCGGCCACGGCGGCGGCGGAACCGCCCGAGGAACCGCCGGGGGAGTGGGCGGTGTTCCAGGGGTTGTGGGTGGGGCCGTGGAGGGCGGGTTCGGTGGAGGCGTTCTTGCCGAATTCGGGGGTGTTGGTGCTGCCGAGGATGATGAGGCCGGCCCGCTTGAACCGGACGGTGAGTTCGCTGTCGACGGTGGGGACGACATCGGCGAACAGGCGGCTCCCCCGGGTGGAGGGGAGGCCGGCGACATCGCAGTTGAGGTCCTTCACGAGGAACGGCACGCCGGCGAGCGGTGCGGTGCGATCCACGGCATCGGCCTCGGCGAGTGCCTCCTCGAACCGCCGGTTGACCACCGCGTTGAGCATGGGATTGCGCTGCTCGATCCGAGCGATCGATGCCTCGACGAGTTCACGCGGGGAGACCTCCCCGGAGCGGACCAGCCCGGCCAGGGCGATCGTGTCGTGGGTGTCGAGCAGTGCCTCGAACTCGGTCATGGTGTCTCCAGGAACTCGGCGTAGCGGGTGAGATACGGGGCGCAGCGTTCCTCGAGCTCGGGGCGGGAGAGGTCCCATTCCTCGAGCGAGTACGAGTGCGTGCCGAAGCGGTTCTGTCGATGTTCGGCGCTGTGGGCGACCATGGCGGCCTCGGCCCCGGCGGTGAACGGATGATCCAGCGAGTCGTAGATGGCGGCCACGGTGGCGATGGGATCGGCGACCAGATCGGCATAGGCCACATCGACGAACGCATCACCGTTGCCGGCGGCGATCTGGGCATCGCGGAACGCGTTCTGCCGATCGAGCAGCGTGCACACCACCTCCGGCCAGATGGCGCGGATGTAGTCGCGGAAATCGGCGTCGGTGAAGGTGCTGGTGAGTGAACGCACGAGAGAGCACACCGAGGCGATGACGTTGACGGGATCGCGATGGGTGAGCACGAACTTCGCATCGGGGTACACGGCGATGAGTGCCGACGGGTCGATCAGATGCACCGGTGATTTCAGCTGCCAGCGGCCCGGGCACTGCGACTGCAGCAGCTGCAGCATCATGCGGTGGTACCGGTACGCCGGTTCATGATCGGCCTGCAGCACCCACTGCATGTAGCCGTCGATGTTGAACGTGGTGGACAGGTGCAGGCTGGTGAAGTGCTGACCCAGCACGGTGGCGCATTCCAGCGGCATGTCGGGTGGATCGTGGTGGATCGCCTTGAACCCGGGATTGATCATGCTGAGCATGTCGGGTGCATCCATCGCCGCGAGGAAGCGGGGGTCGGTGCGATAGGTGGCGGTGGTGGGCGGCGGCACCGAGTCGTTGATCTCCCAGCCGAGCAGCGAACGGTTCCCGGGATCGACAGAGAGCAGATGGCTCAGCGCGGTGGTGCCGGTGCGGGGGAGGCCGATGAGGAAGATCGGCGCCTCGACGCCGGCCTCGGCCAGCTCGGGGTGGGCCCGGTGGTGATCGACGACCTTCAGCCGGTTGATGAGATTGCCCAGCGCCATGCCCTCGGCGGCGGCTGCGCCGATCTCGGTGAACCTCCCGTCGGCGGCGCCGGAGGACAGGAAGACCTCGAGCCCCTCCCGGAAGCTCGGATCGCCGAAGTCGTCGAGCCCTCCCGTGGCCGCGACCGCGGTCTCGAGCAGTGCATCGACAGCAGATGGTTGCGGTGCCATGTCGTGTCCCCCCGACATGCCCCCCATGGCGATGTCAGCACGAAATGTATCCTCGCCGGATGGACAAGGGAGCCCGATGACCGATCCGAGTGCACTGCCCGGCGAACGTCCTGACCACCTGCCCGACGACCTCCCCGGTGGCTGGGGTCCGGCCCTCGCCGATCTGGCCGAGCGACGCAGCGCCGCGCGCTCGATGGGCGGGCCCGAACGACTGGCGAAGCGATACGCCAAGGGTCAGCTCGATGCCCGTCAGCGGGTCGAGCATCTCCTCGATCTCGGTTCGTTCCAGGAGATCGGCACGCTGGTGGGGGATGTGCCCGCTGACGGCATCGTGGCCGGCGCCGGCACCGTCGATGGTCGTCCCGTCATGGTCGGGGCCGAGGACTTCACCACGCTCGCCGGTTCCATCGGTTCGGGCAGCACCTCGAAGCGCTGGCGGATCGCCGAGCTGGCGCTGGCCGAGCGCATCCCGCTCGTCATGCTGCTCGAGGGTGCCGGCCATCGTGGCGGCGGGGGTGGTGGCCGCACGCCCACCGATCTGCTGATCCAGGCGCAGTGCTCCGGTCGGGTGCCGGTGCTCAGCGCGGTGATGGGGCCCTCGGCCGGCCATGGGGCGCTCATCGTGCCCATGTCGGACTTCAGCGTGATGACCGCTGATGGCGCGGTGTTCACCGCCGGGCCGCCGGTGGTCAAGGACTCCCTCGGTGAGGACATCACCAAGGAGGAGCTGGGTGGTCCGGCCGTGGCGGTGGCCAGCGGACTCATCCACAACGTGGCTCCGGACGACCCCACGGCCCTCGACATGCTGCGGGTGTATCTGCATTTCTTCCCGTCCAGTGCGTGGTCGTACCCGCCGCTCGCCCACAGTGCCGATCATGCGCCGCGTCCCACCGACGAACTGCTGCGCATCATCCCGCGCGACACCCGGCAGGTCTACGACATGCACGATGTGCTCGATGTGATCGTCGACGACGGCTCCTGGTTCGAGGTGCAGCCGGGCTTCGGTCCGTCGATGATCTGTGCTCTCGCCCATCTCGGCGGCGAATCGGTGGCCATCATCGCCAACCAGCCCAAGGTGCTCGCCGGTTCGATCGACGCCGACGCCGCCGACAAGGCCGCGCATTTCATCACGGTGGCCGATTCCTTCCACCTGCCGCTGATCTTCCTCGCCGACAATCCCGGCATGCTGCCCGGCAGTGTCTCCGAGCGCGCCGGCGTGCTGCGCAGCGGGGCGCGGATGTTCGCCGCCCAGACCCAGGCCACCAGCCCGAAGATCCACCTCACCCTGCGCAAGGCGTACGGGTTCGGTTCGATGGTGATGTCGATGGTGGGGTTCGACAACCAGTCGGCCACCTTCGCCTACCCGGGCGCCACGCTGGGGGCCATGGGTGCCAGTGCCATGAGTCGGGCCACCGGTGCCGCGGCCGATGAGGCGGCGGAACTGCGCGAGGCGGAACTGCAGGCCTCGTACCGATCAGCCGCCGGCCTCGGGTTCGACGAGCTCATCGATCCGCGCGAGACCCGCACGGTCCTGCTCGAGGCGGTGCGTCGTGCCGTGCTGCGTCGACAGGTCGCACCCGAACCGGTCACGCGCACCGCGATCGTCCCCTGAGCCGAGCCGCAGGGGAGATTCCCCCATCGGGTGGTCCGAGACGCAGCACTTCTCTGACTACGATCTGACCCGTTCGTGCACCTCGCACGAGTTCGTACACATCGGCGGCTCGGTCGTCGGTGTCTCTTCAGGAGGCAACACATGGTTCTCGCAGCGACGTGGGGCGTCGGTCAGGTCGTCCTGACCTTCCTCTGGTTCATGCTTCTGTTCATCTGGATCTGGTTGATGATCAGCGTCTTCATCGACATCTTCCGCAGCGACGACATGGGTGGCCTCCACAAGGCCCTCTGGCTGGTCGGCATCCTGCTGTTCAACCTCATCGGTGTGCTGGCGTACCTCATCATCCGTGGCGACAAGATGCGCGTGCACTCGATGAATGCCGCCAAGCAGCAGGACGCAGCCATGAAGGATTACATCCGTCAGGCCGCCGGCACCAGCAGCGCCGCCGACGAGCTGCATCGTCTGGCCGACCTCAAGGACCGCGGCGTCATCGACGACGCCGAGTTCGCCAAGCTCAAGAGCCAGATCGTCTGATCCAGCTCGACTGAGCCCTCGTGGCGGTGGCCGGTCCACCATCACGACAAGCAGGAGTGCGACGGCCCGGCCCGTGGTGTGTGACGATGATCGTCACCGCTGCGGCCGGGCCGTCGGCGTCTGCGGGGGCAGCGTCGCACCGGGGATCGACGAGGGGGAGAGGCTGATGGCCACGAGGGAACGACGTCCGAATGGAGCATCACGGGCACCGGTGCGACGGCTGCTCGAGCCCGGCCGCATCGGTCCGATGGAACTGCGCAATCGCATCGTGATGCCGGCGATGGACCAGAACACCTGCGATGAGGGCGCCATCACCGATCTCACGATCGCCCATTACGAGGCCCGCGCGAAGGGCGGTGTGGGGCTGCTCATCCTCGAGACCTCGGCGGTGGCCTGGCCGGTGGGTGCCACCTCCATCCACCAGCCGGCGCTCTCGGAGGATCGGTTCATCCCCGGCCTGGCCCGACTCGCCGCCGCGGCGCACGCCCATGGCGCCCGCATCGTCGTGCAGGCCTGCCATCACGGCAAGACCGCCGGTGTGGATCCCATGCAGGACCGCGAGCAGCTCGTGCCGTCGGTGCCGCTGCCCGAGGACCCTGCCGATATCAGCGCCATCACCATGCCCGAACTGATGCGGATGGCGGCGCTCACCGGCGGCAAGCGGGCCAGCCAGCGGGAGGCCACTGTCGATGACATCGCCTGGGTCGTCGATCAGTTCGTCGAGGCCGCCGCTCGGGTGCAGCGGGCCGGCTTCGACGGCATCGAGGTGCATGGCGCCCACGGCTACCTGATCTCCACGTTCCTGTCGCCGAGGTTCAACCGGCGCACCGACGACTACGGCGGTTCCGATGTGAACCGGGCCCGACTCCTCGTCGAGATCATCCGGGGCATCCGCGCCCGCTGCGGTTCCGGCTTCGCCATCATCGTGCGTCTCGACGGCCGTGAGTACTCCGAGGGTGGCATCGAGCCGTTGCTCGCCGCCGAGTACGCGGCCATGGCCGAACAGGCCGGCGCCGATGCCATCCATGTCAGCGCCAGTGGTGTCGACGCCATGGGTGTGGGGTTCACCAACGGGCCGCTGCCCTGGCAGCCCGGTCAGTACGTCGGTCTGGCGGCGGTGGTGAAGCAGCGTGTCGGCATCCCGGTCATCGCGGTGGGGCGGATCATGCCGGCACAGGCCGAGAGCGTGCTCGCCGACGGCGACTGCGATTTCATCTCCATGGGTCGTCAGCTGCTGGCCGATCCCGACCTGCCGGCCAAGCTGCTCGCCGGTCGACCCGACGCCGTGCGCACGTGCATCAACTGTTATGTGTGCGTGGCCCAGAACTTCTGGGACGGCACTCCGATCTGCGCGGTCAACGCCGAGCTCGGTCATTACGACGAAGGTCCGATCGCGACCTCCGACACCACGCGCACGGTCGCGGTCATCGGTGGTGGTCCCGGTGGCATGGAGGCCGCTCGTGTGGCGGCGCTGCGCGGCCATCGGGTGGTGCTGTTCGAGCGCAGCCCACAGCTCGGAGGCACCGCCCGTTTCTCCTCGCTCACCACGCCGATGAACGCCGAGCTGGTGCGCTATCTCTCGACGATGATGACCGATCTCGATGTCGAGGTGCGTCTGGGTTCGCCGGCCACGGCGGAGGCCCTGCGTGCGCTGGCGCCCGATGTCGTGGTGGTGGCCACCGGCGCGCGCCGCGAGCGTCCGGCGGTCCCCGGCGCCGATCTGCCCCATGTGCTCTCCGGCGATGATCTCCGGGCACTGCTCACCGGCGACGACCCCTCGGTCATGGAGCGGCTCCCCTTGATGAAGCGGATGATCGTGTCCACCGGTCGCTCACTGGGGCTGCTCTCCACCCTCGATCGTGTGCGCCACTGGTCCACCCGATGGATGCCCCTCGGCCGCGATGTCGTCGTGGTCGGGGGCGGATTGGTGGGTGTCGAGCTCGCCGAGTTCCTCGCCGAACGCCGTCGCCGGGTCACGGTGCTCGAGGAGGGCGACAAGCTGGCGATCGAGATGGCGCATCCCCGGCGGGCGCGTGCGCTGCATGAGGCCCGCTCGCACGGGGTCGAGTTCGTCACCGGTGCGTCGTTGCGGTCGATCAGTCGCGACAGCGTCGAGTACGTCGTCGCTGATGAGCTCCGCACGGCGAGAGCCTCGCAGGTCATCATCGCCAGCGGGGTCGAACCCGATCATGCGCTGGCCGACAGGTTGCACGCAGAAGGGTTCGATGTGCGAGTCGTCGGCGATGCCGAGAAGGTCGGCTACATCGAGGGTGCCGTGCGCAGCGGGTATGTCACCGCCCGTCAGCTCTGAGCCGACGGGCGGTCAGGGCGTTCCTACAGGCGGCCGAGCACGGCGGAGCAGGAGCTGACCTCGACGCCACCGGTCTCATCGATGTCGAGGCTGGTGATGACGCCGTTGTCGATGATCGCCGCGTAGCGCTTGGAGCGGATACCGAGACCGAAGCCCGAGCCGTCCATCACATGGCCCATGGCCTCGGTGAAGGCGCCATTGCCATCAGCGAGCATGACGATGGACTCGCCCACGCCCTGATCCTCGCCCCATGCGCCCATGACGAACGCATCGTTGACCGACACGCAAACGATGCGGTCGACGCCCTTGTCAGTGACGTCCTGGGCCTGCTGGACGAAGCCGGGCAGATGCACACGTGAGCAGCCGGGGGTGAAGGCGCCGGGGACGGCGAACAGCACCACCTTGCCGGTGCCGAGGAGTTCGCCGGTCGAGACCTTCTGGGGGCCTTCGGCGCCCATGACGAACAGTTCGATATCAGGGATGTTGTCTCCGATGGAAAGTGCCATGGCCCGATAGTAGGCGAGCGGGACGGCGTTCCACGGGGCCGGAGCGGTGGGTGCGCGGGACCGGCAGCGACCGGGACCCCGATCGGGAACCGGGCTCGGGAGCTGCGCTCAGGAACCCCGCAGGCGGTCGCGCCATGAGCGACGCGGTGCCAGTTCATGGGATCGGGCGGCGGCATGTCGTTCGGCTCGCAGCGCTCCGACATCGGTGTCGTCGATCGGCGTGAGCGCGGCGTCGCCGATGATCCAGCGCAGCAGCTCATCGGCGAGTGCGGGGTTGCGGGCGAGCGCCGGACCATGCAGGTATGTGCCGACCACGGAACCATTGATGACGCCCTCGGAGCCGTCGCCGTTGCCCTCGCCGATCTCGACCCGACCGAACGTGGTGGCGCTGGCGCCGGGGATGGTGCGACCGGCGTGGTTCTCGAACCCGGTGAGCGTGCCGAGCGGCCGCCGGTCACCATCGGGTGAGGTGATGACCGCGTCGTGGGTGAGCAGTTCGCCCACAGCACGGGGGCGATCGACGCGGACCGTGACGCAGTCGAGAAGTCCGAGACCCGTCCGATCCACGCCGTCCATGTCGGGGAATCGCTCGCCGAGGATCTGCATGCCGGCGCACACGGCGAACACCACCGCTCCGTTGTCAGCGGCCCGCTTCAGCGCCCCGCTGGCGAGGAGATCCTCGGTGGCACGGGTCTGGGGGCCGTCCTCACCGCCGCCGACGAGATAGAGATCGCAGGAGTCCGGCACGCTGCCGCCGGCATCGATGCTCACGAGATCGACGGCGATGCCGCGCCAACGCAGACGCTGGGCGAGCACCGTGGCGTTGCCGCCGTCGCCGTAGGTGCCGAGGAGATCGGGATACAGCGAGCAGATGCGCACTGTGGATTCCGTGGGTCGGGGCGAGCTCATCGCGAACCGCCGACCCGTTCGAAGTACTCCTGGAACGCCGTGTAGTTGGCGGCGATGTCGACCGGGCGTCCGGCCGTGTGTTCGGGTCGGCCCATCGCCACCCGCAGCGCCTCGTCGATGGTGTCTGCGGTGGCGTGTTCGACATCCGCGTAGCGCAGCCGCACGGCGAGATCATGGCGACGCTCACCGGTGGCCACGACGAAACGGGAGCGCAGTCGTTCGAAGTCGACGTCCCACAGCCATGAGGGATCATGACCATCGGCGATACGGGCGTTGATGGCCACGACCACCGGCGCCGGTGGATCGGCGAGCAGTTCGATCGCCTCATGCCAACCGGCGGGGTTCTTGGCCAGCAGGAGTCGTACCGGTCGTCCGGCGAGCGAGGTCACCCGATAGCGACCGGCGACCTCCTCCACCGATTCCAGACCCGTGACAGCGATCGGCGTGGGGACCCCGAGCGAGGTGGCGGTGGCGAGTGCGAACGCGGCGTTCACGATGTTGACCCGACCGGGCAGTCGCATGGCGATGGCCACTCGGTCGTCAGCGATGGCGATGGCCGCATCCTCGACCGACACCGATGGTTCGGGACGGGCGAGATCACAGTCGGTGCAGCGCCACGCCGCCCCCGTGAACGAGATGCGCCCGGCGCACTGCGGACACCCGGCGGCGTCGGCCCGCCAGTCCTGACCGGTGGCCACCCAGATCACGCTGGGCGCCGCCTGTGCAGCCCACACCACCAGCGGATCATCGGCGTTGGCGATCACGGTGGCGGGCGGAGTGGCCGACAGGCAGGTGCGCCAGGCCTCGGCCAGCTTGCGCACCTCCTGGGTGCGGTCGAGCTGATCCCGGCTCAGGTTGAGCAGCACCACGGTTCCGGCCGAGGTGGCCTGCAACACACCGGCCACCCATCGCTCGTCGACCTCGAGCACCGCAGTGGCATCGGATGCTGCGCCACCGAGGGCGGCCACGATGCCGGCGGTCATGTTGGCGCCGGTGGCGTTCGAGACCACCGGTCGGTCCCCGGCCAGCGCAGCGGCGATGAGTCGGGTGGTGGTGGTCTTGCCGTTGGTGGCGCTCACGATCACGACATCGCGCCCGGCGGTGAGATCGCGCAGCAGTCGTGGATCCACCACCAGCGCCGCCCGTCCGCCGATGACGCTGCCGGACCCGAGGTGCAGCGCTCGGGAGACGGTGGCCACCGATCGCCCCACGGTGACGGCGAGTCGGGCCCGCAGTGGCGGCGGGGCACCGGGCGATGGCGTCGAGGGCGCAGGGGAGGGGCGGGCGGAGGTCACGGCGCCGCCGATGCTACCGGTGGCCCTCGGTGAGCATGGTGGTGCGCACATGGTCGAGCAGCCCGATGCAGGCCGCCTCGATGAGGTCGTACACCATGGCGAACCCCTCCTCGCCGCCGGACCACGGGTCGGGCACGGCGCCGTCGTGGGGGTCGTCGTCGGCGAGCGCCGGGTCGAAGCTGCGCAGCAGGAGGATTCGCTCGCGCAGTTCGGGCTCGGGGGTCAGGTCGAGCAGATCGAACCGGTTGGTGTGATCCATGGCGAGGACGAGATCGTAGGCGTGGGCGTCGCCGGTACGGAACGTGCTGGCCCGCGAGCGCAGGGCCACACCGCGCCGGGCCGCCTCGGCGATCGCCCGCGCATCGGCCGGTTCGCCGCGATGCCATGACGCGGTGCCGGCGCTATCCACCTCGATGCGGGTCTGCAGGCCGGCGTCGGCGATGAGCGATGCCATGATGCCCTCGGCCGTGGGGGAGCGGCAGATGTTGCCCAGGCAGACGAAGCACAGTCGGATGGGTTCGGTCTCGCTCATCCATGCAGTCTTCCGCAGACGTGCACCCGATCGTGTGGAGGTGGCGTGGCGGTGAGGTGGCGTGGCGGTGAGGTGGCGCCGGTATGGAGGATCGGGGGAGGATACGCACCGCTTTCGAGGTCGCAGGAGGACCAGTGGACGATTTCGCCGGACGTACAGGGGCAGTGCTGGTCACCGGGGGCAGTGGCGGCATCGGCGCTGCGATCTGCCGCATGTTCGCCGAGCGCGGCAGCGATGTGATGTTCACGTTCCGGACCAACATCGAGGCGGCGCTGGCCCTCGAGGCCGAGATCACCGCGTTTGGTCGTCGGGCCATGTCGGTGTCGGTCGATCTCGCCGATGAGGCCGCAGCGGCTGCGGTGGTGGCGGCCACGGTCGAGAACTTCGGTGGCATCCACACGCTCGTGCACGCCGCCGGGCCCCATGTCACCCAGATGCACCTGAGCCGGGTGGTGCCCTCGGCGTACCGGGCGCAGATCGAGGGTGAGGCGGTGGCGTTCTTCAACGTGCTGCAGCCCTCGCTCGAGCACCTGCGCGAGACCCACGGCAGCATCGTGGCGGTCACCACGGCGGCCACCCGCCGCTATCCGGTGCGCGACGGACTGTCCTCGGGCACCAAGGGTGCGGTCGAGGCGGTCGTGCGGGCCATCGCGGCCGAGGAGGGTCGCTTCGGAGTGCGGGCCAACTGCGTGGGTCCGGGCATGCTCACCGACGGCATGGCGGCTCGGCTCATGGCCTCGGGCGATCTCGATGACGCAGCCCTCGCCGTCACCCGCCGCAACATCCCGCTGCGCACCTTCGGCGACGCCGTCGACATCGCCGAGGCCGTGTGCTTCCTCGCCTCCGACCGGGCCGATTTCATCACCGGCCAGATGCTCGACGTCGACGGCGGCTACGGCGTCTGAGCAGCGGAGCCCGACCCGGCGGTTCCAGATCGGAACTGTCCGATCAGGGCCGTGTGATCAGCGCCGTGTGATCAGGCTGCTTCGGGGTCGGCCGCGGCACTGTGCTCCGCAGCGAGGCGTTCGGCGTACTCGAACTCGGCGAGCCCCGTGATGGCCCAGCCCAGCGTGCGCACGATCGCCCGGGCTGCCGGCTGCACCATGAGCGGATCGACGCCCGGCAGCAGCGGCAGCCGCAGTGCCCTGCGGGCCTCGGGCGACAGCAGGCCGATGGCGGCTGGGGCCAGCACGCCATACGCGGGACGCACCGCCACCGGCACCGGCGGGAACAGCAGCCAGCGTGCCGCGTCGCGTCCCTGCTTGCCGACGGTGAGTTCGGGGGCGATCCGTTCGAAGTACTCGCGCAGTTCGGCCACCGAGCGGGCCGGCGGCTCACCGTCGAGCAGTTCGTTGATGACGGCCATCTCAGCCACGTACTGATCGGCCTCGGCCTCGGTGAGCGGCTCGGCGCCGTAGCGCTGGTGGGCGGCCAGGAAGCTGTCGACCTCGGCATGGTGCACCCAGCTGATGAGGTGCGGGTCCGAGGCGCTGTAGGGCCGACCATCGGGTGCGGTGCCCACGACCCTGCTGTGCACGCGCTTCACGATCGCCGCAGCCTGATGGGCCTGCTCGGTGGTGCCGAAGGTGGTGGTGGCCACGAACTGGCTGGTGCGGGCCAGACGGGCCTCGGGGTGATGGCGGTAGTCGGAATGATCGGCCACCCCGGCCATGGCCAGCGGGTGCATGATCTGCAGCAGCAGGGCCCGGATGCCGCCGATGAGCATGGCGCCGTCGCTGTGCACCTTCCAGGTGACGCTGTCGGGACCGAACAGACCCGGGTCGCCCTCGATCGGTCCGATGAGATCACGGATGGGTTCGCCGTCGCCGGCGATGAAGCCGCGCAGTCCCCGCCCGAGCTGCACGCGGAACGGTTCCACCGCCGCCCTGACCGCCGCGTCGATCGCTGCGCCCACATCGGGGGCTGTCGAGGGGAGCGGGGGCGTGGTCATGCTGTGAGGCTACGGCCGCAGGTGCGCCGGAGTAGTGTCGGGCGCACAACTCAACTCCTCGCTGCGGGGGAAGCCGGTCCGATTCCGGCGCTGACCCGCAACCGTAGGCACAGGCCCCACAGATTCTTCCGGCGGGGCACTGGCGAGCCGGACTGCCCGCTGCGAGGTGCTGCTCCACTGTCAACCGTCGTCGGATTACGGGAGGTGGGGCTCGGTTCCTCTCCGGCGTGGTCCGCCGGTGCGGCCTCGGGTCCTCCTGTCTCCCGATCCAAGAAGGAACCACATCTGCCGTGAACCGCCGATCGAATGCCGCTGGACGAGCACCCCGTGCCCGTCTGCGCGCACGCTCGTCGGCGGTCGCGGTGTCGGGCGTGCTGGCCTGGTTCCTGCTGGGGTTCCTCGCACTGGTATCCATGGCGCTGGCGTCGATGGGTGCGCTGGTCGTCGGCGCATCGGCCGCATCGGCAGCGTCGGGACCGTGTGCTGCGCCGGTCATCGGCCAGGCCCGCGTCGTGGTGGTGGTGGATGACGGTGAGGGTGGTGCCGATCATGCGGTGGCCACCTGCGTGGTCGTGCCCCGAGGGTCGAAGGGGTCGCTGGTGCTCGCCGCCCGCGCCGCCCGACTCGGCACCGCAGCACCGAGCCATGCCGGCAGCGGGCTGCTGTGCACGATCGATTCCTTCCCCGCCTCGCAGTGCGCCGACACCGGCAGCGGCTCCTACTGGGCCAACTTCTCCGGCACCGATGGAGTGTGGAACTACAGCAGTTACAACCCGTTCATCCGTCGTGTGTGCGATGGCGATGTCGAGGGTTGGCGCTATGTGGTGCAAGGCACCGGCGCAGCCGGCGATCCCCAGCCCCGTCTCGACCCGGCATCGGTGCGTCCGGCCGATGCTTGGGGATGCGATGAGCCGTCGGCGGCCCCGGCCTCGGGCGGTGGTGCTGGTGCACCCGGGAGCATCGATGCCGCTGCGGCCTCCGGAAGCTCCGCTGATGCCTCGCCGACTGCCGACGGTTCCCCGTCGGGTTCCATCGACCCGGCGATCGGGGTCGCAGGCGGCCAGGGGCGCACGGGTTCCTCCGGCGCCTCCGCCAACGACGGGGTCGACGGCGTCGATGGGGTCGACGCCACGGTGCTGGCCACGCACGCCGCCGGTGGGTCCTCCGGTGGCACCGCGCTGCTCGGTGCGGGCATCGTCGTGGCCATCATCGTCGTGCTGGGTGCCGCAGCGCTCGTCCGATCGCGACGCCGCGCATGAGCGCATCTCGTCGCATGCTGCATCCGGGCGCCTGGTGGATCTGGGCGATCGCCCTCGCCGCCACGGCGCTGCGCACCACCGACGCGCTGCTGCTCGGACTCATCGCGGTGGTCGTGGCGTACGTGGTGTCGGCCCGTCGCACCGATGCGCCCTGGGCCCGATCGTTCGGCAGCTTCCTGCGCCTCGGGGTCATCGTCATCGTCATCCGGGTGGTGTTCCAGATGCTCTTCGGCGTGCGCATCGAGGGCACCACGCTGTTCACCATCCCCTCGGTCACGCTGCCCTCCTGGGCGGCGGGGGTCAGCCTCGGGGGTCCGGTCACGGCCGAGGCACTCGTGGACGCCGCCCGGCAGGGGCTCCGCCTCGCCGTGGTGCTGCTGTGCTTCGGCGCCGCCTCCTCGTTGTGCAGCCCCTATCGCATGCTGCGGGCCCTGCCGTCCGCGCTCTACGAGGCGGGCGTGGCCATCACCGTGGCACTCACCTTCGCCCCCCAGGCGATCATCGCGTCGCGTCAGGTGCGCGATGCCCGTCGGCTGCGCGGCCGGGCTGATCGCGGCGTGCGGGCCTGGGCCGGTTCGGCCATGCCTGTGCTCGAGGGAGCCCTCGACCGTTCGGTGGCGCTCGCCGCATCCATGGACGCCCGGGGCTACGGCCGACGCGGCGCCATCCCGGTCGCCCGCCGTCGGGGCATCTCGGCGCTCATGCTGCTGGGACTGTGTCTCGTGGCGGTGGGCGCCTACGGACTGCTCGACGCCACGGCACCTGCGGTCCTGCGACTTCCCCCCTTCATCGCCGGCGCCGTCGCCCTCACCGCGTCGCTGATGCTCAGCGGTCGCGGTGTCGAGCGCACCCGGTACCGCCCCGATCCCTGGCGTTCGCCGGAGTGGATCGTCTCGCTCAGCGGTGTGGCGGCACTGGTGGCCATCGTGATCGCCGGCCGCACCGGCGCCGTGCTCGAGCCTCCCGCATCGCCGCTGGCCGTGCCTCAGCTGGTTCCTGTGGCCGCCGCCGGCATCCTCGTGGCGCTGCTGCCCGCATGGCTCGCGCCGCGACCGCCCGCCCCGCTGGAACCGACACTCGATCCCCGCTTCGAGGTGGCCGCATGATCCGCTTCGACCATGTCTCGTTCACGTATCCCGACGCTCCGGCGCCCACACTCGTCGATGTGGACTTCACCGTTCCCGAGGGGGAGCTGTGTCTGGTGGTGGGTGAGACCGGATCGGGCAAGTCCACGCTGCTGCGGGCCGTCAACGGACTGGTCCCGCGGTTCTCGGGCGGCCTGCTCACCGGCACCGTCACCGTCGGCGGACGCAGCACGGCGCTGGTGCCACCGCGCGAGCTCGCCGATGTGGTCGGCCTCGTGGGCCAGGATCCCGCCGCCGGCTTCGTCACCGACATGGTCGAGGACGAACTCGCCCATGTGATGGAGAACCTCGGTGTTGCGCCCGACATCATGCGGCGCCGGGTCGAGGATGTCCTCGATCTGCTCGGTCTGCATGAGCTGCGCAACCGACCGCTCTCCACGCTCTCGGGCGGGCAGCAGCAGCGAGTGGCCATCGGTGCGGTGCTCACCGCCGGGCCGCGTGTGCTGGTGCTCGACGAACCCACCTCGGCGCTCGATCCCGCCGCCGCCGAGGAGGTGCTGGCCGCCCTCACCCGACTCGTCCATGATCTCGGCATCACGGTGCTGGTGGCCGAGCATCGGCTCGAGCGCGTGGTGCAGTACGCCGATTCCATCGTCTACGTGCCCGGCGATGGCGCTCCCGTCGTCATCGGCGATCCCGGCCGGATCCTGGCCGGTTCGGTGGTCGTGCCGCCCATCGTCGAACTGGGCCGGGTGGCCGGCTGGTCGCCGTTGCCGCTGTCGGTGCGCGATGCCCGCCGGGCCGCAGCCGACCTGCGCGAGCGCCTCGCACCGCTCACCCCTCCGGTGCCCTCGGCTCCCGCCCATGGCGAGATCGTGGCCCGTGTCACCGGACTCCACGCCGGGTACGGCCCGGTGGCGGCGCTCAGTGATGTGGAGCTCGAGGTGCGTGCCGGTGAGGTCGTGGCCCTCATGGGACGCAACGGCGCCGGGAAGTCCACGCTGCTGTCGCATCTGGTCGGTCTGCGGGCGCCGCAGCGTGGCGAGGTGCGGGTGCGCGGTGAGGAGCCCCATCGACTCCCCGCTCGCTCGGTCATCCGCTCGGTGGGTCTGGTGCCGCAGGACAACGGCGTGCTGCTCTACCACGACACGGTGGCGGCCGAATGTGTGGCCGCCGACCGGGATGGTGATCTCGCCGCCGGCACCACCCGGGCGGTGCTCGATCGTCTCGTGCCGGGCATCGATCACCGTGCTCATCCCCGCGATCTCTCCGAGGGTCAGCGTCTCGCGCTGGCACTGGCCATCGTGCTCGGTGCCGAGCCGGCGCTGGTGCTGCTCGACGAACCCACTCGCGGTCTCGACTACGGCGCCAAGCAGCGACTCATCGCCATGCTCGAGGGGCTCGCCGCAGAGGGTCGGGCCGTGGTGATGGCCACCCACGATGTCGAGGTGGTGGCCGCCGTGGCCCATCGGGCCGTGGTGCTCGCCGAGGGGGAGGTCGTGGCCGATGGGCCGGCCCGCGATGTCGTGGTGCATTCGCCGGTGTTCGCCCCGCAGATCGCCAAGGTGCTCGCTCCGGAGACCTGGATGACCGTCGGCGAGGTCAGCGATGCGCTGGCAACGCTCGGGGAATCGCGCTGATGACCTCCGCAGCGGCACCCACCGTGCCCCCGGCGTCGCCCGCCCCCGCCTCCTCCGCGGTGACACCGGCCGGGAGCGGCGCCATCCGGCTGCGCCGACGTGCCTCGGCCCTGCTGGTGGCCGCCTCGGCACTTGGTGTGGTGGCGTTCGGCTGGCCGCTGTTCGCCTCGCGCTCCAGCGCCGTCGATCTCGCCCATTCCGGCGATGCCCCCTGGATCTTCGTGATCCTCGTGCCGCTGCTGCTGTGCGTGATCATGGCGGAACTCGCCGACGGCGAACTCGACGCCAAGGCGGTGGCCCTGCTGGGTGTGCTGGCGGCGTGTGGTGCGGCCCTGCGGCTCCCCAGCGGTGGCGTGGCGGGGTTCGAGCCGGTGTTCTTCCTGCTGGTACCGGCCGGTCGGGTGCTCGGTCGGGGATTCGGCTTCGTGCTGGGTGCGCTCACGCTGTTCGTGTCGGCACTGCTCACCGGCGGTGTGGGCCCATGGCTGCCGTTCCAGATGTTCGGTGCCGCCTGGATCGGCTTCTTCGCCGGATGTCTGCCGGCGCTGCGGGGGCGGGCCGAGGTCATCATGCTGGCGATCTACGGCGCCATCGCTGCGCTGGCCTACGGCCTCGTGCTGAACCTGTGGTTCTGGCCCTTCGCCACCGGCAGCGGTTCATCGATCTCGTTCGTGCCCGGCGCCGGTCTCGCCGAGAACCTGCGCCACTTCTGGGCGTTCCATCTCACGACCTCGATGGGATTCGACCTCCCCCGGGCGGTGTTCACGGCGCTGTTCCTGCTCGTGGCCGGCCGCCCCATCCTCGGTGCGCTGCGGCGGGTCTCGCGGCGGGCGGCGTTCGGCGCTGCGGTCTCGTTCGATGCTCCGACCTCCCCGGGCGCCACGCCCGAACCCGGGCACGAACCGGCTCCAGCACTCGCGCCAGCTGCAGCACACGCACCAGCACCCGGGGCACGGCCATGAGCGCCGAGGTGCTGATCACCCGGCCGCTGCCGGCACCGGGCGCCGGTCTGCTCGAGGCCGCCGGGTTCACCGTGCACATGAGCACGCGCGACCGCCCCATGACCGATGCGGAACTCCGTGCCGGGGTGGCCACCGCCGACGCACTGCTGTGCATGCTCACAGATCGCATCGACGCCGCACTGCTCGACGCCGCACCGAACCTGCGGGTCATCGCCAACTATGCGGTCGGGTTCGACAACATCGACGTCGCCGAGGCCCGTCGCCGCGGCATCGAGGTCACCACGACACCCGATGTGCTCACCGAGGCCACTGCGGATCTCACCTGGGCGCTGCTGCTGGGCGCCGCCCGTCAGCTCGGCGCCGGTGAGCGCATGGTGCGCGCCGGCCTGTGGCAGGGCTGGGCTCCGGATCAGCTGCTCGGGCAGCCGGTGGCCGGTCGGGTGCTCGGCATCATCGGCATGGGTGCGATCGGTCAGGCCGTGGCCCGCCGGGCCCATGGATTCGGCATGGCGGTGCGCTACTTCAACCGTCGCCGGGTGGATCCCGCCATCGAAGCGGAGCTCGGTGCCCAGTATCTGCCGCTCGACGAGCTGCTGGCCACCTCGGATTTCGTGAGCCTGCATGCGCCGCGCAACGAGCAGAGCCATCGCATCATCGACGCCGACGCCCTCGCCCGTATGAAGTCCACCGCCGTGCTCATCAACACCGGCCGGGGTGCGCTCATCGACGAGGCGGCACTGGTCGAGGCGCTCCGGCACCATCGCATCGCCGCCGCCGGCCTCGATGTGTTCGAGCGGGAACCGGAACTGGCCCACGGCCTCGCCGAACTCGACAACGTGCTGCTGGCCCCGCATCTCGGGTCGGCGAGCACCGAGGCCCGGGCCTCCATGGTGCGACTGTGCAGCGAGAACATCATCGAGGTGCTCGGGGGTCGACCCGCACTCACCCCGGCACCACACGGCCGCTGATCAGTCGAGTCCGGTGCGCTCCGTGCACCAGCTCCACAACCGGTAGCGCTCCCCGGCAGGTGCATCGGTCCAGGGCAGCTTGCTGATGGACCGTCGACGTCGGTCGAGCCAGAACCCGCCACTGGTGCCGAGCTCGTCCTGATCGACGGCCGCCAGCCACACGAGCGTGTCGGCGCCGGCCGCGGGATCCCGCAGGAAGGGTCGGGTGATGCGATGGAAGGTCGGCAGCGACTCGACCACACCGGGGGTGTCGGCCCAGCCCGGATGCATGGTGTGGAAGCTCACGGTGCCATCGCCGCGCCGGGTCCATTCACGGGTGAGTTCCACCTGGGCCCGCTTGGCCCGGGCATAGGCGCGCACGCCGTCGTAGTCATCCGGGGTCATCTCGAGGTCGGCCACCGAGAGTCGCTCGGCGTACATGCCCCCGGAGGCCACGGTGAGCACGCGGCCCCGCGCCGCCCGCAGTGGTTCCAGCAGCAGGGTGGTGAGCAGGAACGGACCGAGCACCTGCGCCGCGACTGTGGTCTCGTACCCCTGGGGGGAGGTGGCGTACGTGCGGGTGAGAGCACCGGCATTGTGGATCAGCACATCGATCGAGGGGTGCTGCTCGATGATCTCGGCGGCGATGCGCCGCACGGCGTCGAGATCGGACAGATCGGCGATGCTCGTCGAGACCTCGACGCCCTCACCGGCGAGCTCGGCGCTGGTGGCCGCCACCCGACCGGGATCGCGACCCACCAGATGCAGGGTGGCGCCCAGCGCCCCGAGCGCAGAGGCGGCGGCCCGTCCGATGCCCGAGGTGAACCCGGTGAGCACGATGACCCTCCCGTCGAGACGGGGCAGCGCAGCGGCGTCCCAGCCGAACATCCGCCGGCGGATGTCGTAGCCCACACTGCTCCAGCTGGGGGCGATCGCCAGCTCGAGGATCTGATCGACGGCGCTCTGCGAAGAGCGGGGGTTCACGACCGGGACCGGGAGTTCCTGACGGCGAGTTCCTCGAACGCAGCGAGCATCGAGCCGGGATCGTAGGAGACGACATCGGCACCGCAGTCGCGGGTGGTGGGCGTGATGGCGCCACCACCGAGCACCACCGGGCAGGCGATGCTCTTGTGAATCATCTCGATGGTGTCCTCGATGGCCGCCTCGTTGTCGCTGCGGGTGGCGCACAGGCCCGCCGCCACGAGATCGTCGATGCCGCTCAGGGCGTCGAGGAACGACTGGGCCGGGGTGTTGGCGCCGAGATCGATGACCTCGAAGCCCTGCCCCCGGAGGAGATCGGAGGCCATGGAACTGGGCACGCTGTGATGGTCGCCCTGCGGCGCACCGGTGACGATCGTGCCCCGCTTGCGGCCGGGCCGGTTGAACCGCGGGCCGAGCCGTCCGATGATGCGCTGGGTGACCACCGAGGCGCGGTGCTCCTCGGCGACCGTGACCCGTCCTGCGGCCCATTCCTCACCGATGTGGGCCAGCGCCGGGGCGAGCACGTCGAGGTAGATGTCGCGGGGTTCGGTGCCTGAGGCGAGGGCGGATTCGATGACGCTCCAGGCGCCGTTCTCATCTCCGACGAGGAGACGATCCTCGAGGCGCTGGTGGTAGTCGGCCCGTCCGGCCCGGCCCGCCCGCCCGGAGCGGGCTGCGGTCGCGGTGGCCGGTGCCGCCGCCGCAGCGGTGAAGGCGTCGAGATCAGCGAGTCCGACCTGCCATTCCCCTCCGACCTTCACGGCGTGGAGGCGACCGGTGCGGACGTAGCGATACGCGGTCATGTAATGCACGCCGAGTCGCTCGGCGGCTTCATTGAGGGTGATCGACTCAGCCGTCATGTCACCTCACTTCCGTCGGGGGGGGGTGGCAGGGGTGAACTGCCGTCGGGGGGACGGAGGGGAACGTAGCGTTCGTCACACCTGTTTCCCCTATCGGGCGGGGAATTGTCCGCGAACCCCCCTTCCGGGGGGAGAGGGTCAGTTCGGGCGCAGCCGGTTCATCACGGCGGGCACCGAGGACAGGACCTCGACGGGGAGGTGGGTCTCGAGCCATTCGCGGTTGCGGCGATGGAGATCCACCGTCGGGTCGTAGCGGTTGAGCACCACGATGGGGGTGGCCACATGGGAGCCGCGATCGATGGCCTCGAGGCTGAGACGAACGGCGTTCACCGTGCCGAGACCGGCATCGGCCACGAGCAGCACGAGATCGGGCTGGAGTTCCTCGATGAGCGTGATGGCATCGCCATCGGAGGCATGGGGGGACCGGACCCCACCCACGCACTCGACCATCGCGATGTCGGGACCGGGGACCGGCCAGGTGATCTCGGCGGCGAGATCGGCCACGGTGAACGGCGGACGGCCGAGTGCGTCGGCGGCCATCGGCGGTGCCATCGGGATCGGGAGCCAGCGGTGGCGGGGGCAGACGTCGGTGGCGCTCTCACCGGTGGCGTCACCGAGCAGATGGGCGTCGGTGAACGGATCATCGGGGTCGAAGGACTGCACCGGCTTGCGAGCCGCCACATCGTGACCCTCGGCCCGGAGCTCCCGCAGGAGTCGGGCCGCCACCCAGGTCTTGCCCACCTCGGTGCCGGTGCCGGTGACCACGATGAGTCTGCGGGGAGCGGGCATCAGGGAGTGCCTCCGGGGAGTCGGGACAGTGCCGTCGCCAGCTCGGCGACCTGGGCTTCAGTATGGATCGCGCTGAGCGCCACCCGGAGGCGGCTGGATCCGGGCGGCACGGAGGGCGGCCGGATCGCCGGTACGAGCAGACCCATGGCCAGCAGCGACTGCGACGCCTCGACGGCACGACGCTCCTCGCCGACGACGATCGGGATGATCGGGGTGGGGTGGTCGGGCAGGATCATGTCGACCAGGGTGCGCAGATGCGCACGCAGCTGTGCACCCTCGGCCGAGGTGAGGATCCCGAGGGCGGCGAGGGCGGCGGCGGCGTCGGCGGGACTCACGGCGGTGGTGAAGATGTAGGAGCGGGCCCGGTTGACCAGCAGGTCGATGAGCGGTCGGGGACCGGCGACGAAACCCCCGAGTGCGCCGAGGGTCTTCGACAGCGTGCCGACCTGCACCACCAGGGCGGTGGGGGCCCCGGTCGTGGGGTCGAGGGGAACGACCGGGATCTCCTGCAGGACGGAATGGGCCTCGTCGAGCACGAGCAGTGCATCGTGCCGGGCACACAGGTCGATGAGCGCGGCGACGTCGGCGACATCGCCGTCCATGGAGAACGCCACATCGGTGACCACCATGCACCGGGCGCCGGCGACAGCCGTGATGCCGGCCTCGAGGCTCTCGAGATCGAGATGGTCGTACACATGGATGGTGGCGCCGCCGGCCCGGGCGAGGCGGCAGCCGTCGACGATTGAGGCATGGTTCAACGAATCGGAGAACACGTGCACGTCGGGTCCGGCGAAGGTGGACAGCACGCCGAGGTTGGCGGCGAATCCGGTGGGGAACACCACGGCGGCCTCGGTGCCGCGCCACTGGGCGAGAGCGTGTTCGAGCGCATGGTGCACCGGGCGGGAACCGACCACGAGCCGTGAGGCGCCGCTGCCGGTGCCCCATCGCCCGATGGCCTCGACCGCCGCGGCGCGCACGGCCGGATGCTGCGAGAGGCCGAGGTAATCGTTCGAGGCGAACGAGACCACCTGCTGCTGCGATGCGGTGAGCGTCCCGATCGGCCCGGCGGCGTCGAACACCCGGGGTGCCCGCCACTGGTCGGCGTCATGGATGGCCCCGATGCGTCCGGCCGCCCACTGCGACCATGCGCCCTGCTGGTTCACGCCGCGCAGACCTCGTCGATGGCCTCGGCGAGCACAGTGACGATCCGGTCGATCTCCTCGGCGGTGCTGGTGAGGATGGGCATGAGCACCACGACATCGCCGAGGGGGCGCAGCAGCACCCCGCGTCGCACCGCCGCTGCGCAGATCCGCCGGCCCCAGCGCAGACCGTCGGCCGGGGGGTGCATCTCGACCCCGACCATGAGGCCCCGCTGACGGATCGCACCCACGGCGGGTCGGTCGGCGGCGAGTCCGGCGAGCGCCGTCGAGAGCTGGGCGGCCCGGGCGCGCACGTTCGGCAGCACCTCGAGCTCCTCGAACAGCCGCAGATGGCGGAGCGCCACCGCTGCGGCCAGCGCGTTCCCCGAGAAGGAATGGCCGTGGTAGAGGGTCATCTCGCTGAGGTCGGGACCGAGGAACGCCTGGTACACACGACGTGAGGCCACGGTGGCTGCCATGGCGAGGTACCCGCCGGTGAGTCCCTTGCCGATGCACATGATGTCGGGTCGGATCCTGCACTGCTGCGAGGCGAACAGCGTGCCCGTGCGTCCGAATCCGGTGGCCACTTCATCGGCGATGAGCAGGACATCGTGCTCGCGGCAGGCCTCGGCCACGCGCTCGACGGCGTCGGGCTCGGTGACCCACATGCCCACTGCACCCTGCACGAGCGGCTCGATGACCACGGCGGCGAGCTCATGACCGTGGGCGGCGATGAGCGCCACGGCGGTGTCGGCCCAGCCCGGGTCGTCGTAGCCGGGGGCTCGGAGCACGGGGAACCGCAGCGGATCGAACACGTCGGTGCCGAACCCGCCGGCCCCCACCGAGATCGAACCGATGGTGTCGCCGTGATAGGCGCCACCGAGGGCGAGGTACCGGGTGCGGGTGGTGATGCCCTGGTTGGTCCAGAACTGGAAGGCGATCTTGAGGGCCTGCTCCACGGCGGCGGCACCATCGGAGGCGAACAGGAAATGCGGTTCGCTCACCGGCACGCAGGGCGCCAGCGCCTCGGCGAGCGCGATGGTGGCCACGTTGCCGTTGCCGAGCAGGGTGGTGTGGGCCACCCGGTCGAGCTGCTCACGTGCGGCGGCGTCGAGCTCGGGGACCCGATGTCCGAGGGTGGTGACCCACAGTGAGGAGATGGCGTCGAGATAGCGGTTGCCGTCGACGTCGATAAGTTCCCGACCCTCGGCCGAGGCCACGATGATCGGCTGGTTGTCGGCATAGGCCGACATCTGGGTGAACCCGTGCCAGACCACGGCGGCATCGCGGGCCACCCACTGGTCGTGGCGGGAGGCGAGGGTGGTCGGCGGCTCGGCGTCAGTCACACCGAAAGCATCGCATCATCGGACACGGCCGGGCGACGGCGCCGCCACTGCTCGATCTCGAGCCCCATGGGGGTCGATGGGGGTCCGGCCACGAACGGCCAGATCTCCTCGGCGAGCCGTCGCCAGTTCCCCGTCGCCATGAGTTCGCCGAACATGGCGTAGAGACCGAGGTTGATCCGCTGGATGATCACGAAGCTGGGCGGCACGTTGGCGGCCTTCTGGATGGTGGCGAACGGACCGCTGGTGTCGAAGATCCGTCGAACAGTCTCGGAACCGAACTCCGGGGTGATGGTGTAGATCCCGTCCTCCTCGACGAAGTCGTAGAAGTGGCGCAGGTACTCGAAGACCTCGGCGTCGGTGACCTCGAGGCCCTCCGGGAGCAGGCCGAGCCGCTCGACGGTGGCCCGGAACCGAGAGGGCACCGGATCGATCACGATGTGCTTGATCATCTCGCCGAAGTCCTCGAGCTCGCCGGGGGTGAAGCGCTTCACCAGTCCGAAGTCGAGGAACGTGACCTGCCCGCCCGGACGGAACAGGTAGTTCCCCGGATGCGGATCGCCGTTGAAGGCGGCGAGTCCGAACAGGCTGCCGAACGCGAATCGGTAGAGGGTCTCGGCGGCGAGGTTCTTCTCCTCCTGCGACCAGGTGAGGACCTCGTCCCAGTGGACGCCATCGGCGAGCTCGGTGGTGAGCACCGTGGCACCCGACAGCTGCGGGAACACCTCGGGAACGTGGATGTACGGGTGGCCGAGATAGCACTGGCGGAACAGGTCCTGGTTGCGGGCCTCATGCTCGTAGTCGAGCTCCTCGATGAGCCGTTCGCGCAGCTCGGCCACGATGGTTCGGTGCTCGAGGCCGGGGAACAGCTGGCCGAGTCCGGCGAACAGGAGCCCGGCGTTGTCGAGGTCGGCGGCGATGGCCTCGGCGATGCCCGGGTACTGCACCTTCACGGCCACGGCCCGACCGTCGTGGGTCATGGCGCGATGCACCTGACCGATCGAGGCGGAGGCGATCGGTACCGGGTCCCATTCGGCGAAGATGCGTTCGGGGCGGGCCCCGAGCTCCGCCTCGATGACGCCCGCGGCGAGCTCCGCGCTCATCGGCGGGGCGTTCTGCTGGAGCTGGGCCAGCACCGTGCGCACATGGTCGGGGAGCCCCTGATCGAGGTAGCTGGCCATCTGACCGACCTTCATCAGGGCGCCCTTCATATGCCCGAGGGTCTCGGCGATCTGCTCGGCGGTGCGCATCTCGAACTCGGTGTCGAGACGTCGTCGCTCACCGGCATCGGCGAACACCCGACGGGCCCGATGAGCGGCGTAGGAGCCGCCGGTGCGAACCCCGAGCACGGCGAGCCGGGCGTTGCGGCTGGCCCGACGGCCATGACGCACCGGGCCGTCACCGTCACGACGGAACCGACGGACGGCGGGGGCGAGAAGGGCGATGAGCGCAGCGGCGCATGCGGAGATGGTGAGGGCGCGCACGGCTCGGGATCGGTCCACGGCCTCACGCTACGGGCACGGGATGGTCCGGGGCGCAGTCGGGCCGGCACCGGTAGCGTGTCGGCGATCTCGGCGCAGGAGGCCCATCCACATGATCATCACCACCGCCCATGGACGCATCGAGGGGATCGAGCGCGACTCGATCTGGCAGTTCCGCGGGATCCCGTACGCCGCCGCCCCGGTGGGCGAACGCCGGTTCCTGCCGCCCGCACCTCCGGAGCCGTGGGAGGGCGTGCGGTCCGGTGCCAGCTTCGGGGCCACGGCATGGCCCGAGCCCGGCGGGGTCACCGCGCTGCTCGGCGACGAGGGGCCCGGCGCCGATGAGGACTGCCTCTATCTCAACGTGTTCACCCCGGGCTGTGACGACGCCGCCCGTCCGGTGATGGTGTGGATCCATGGCGGCAGCTTCACCGGCGGGTCCGGCTCGGCGTCCTGGTACGACGGCACGGCACTCGCCACCCGCGGCGACGTCGTCGTGGTCACCATCAACTATCGCCTCGGGGCGCTCGGGTTCCTCTGGCTCGGTGATCTCGACGAGGGCCTCCGCTCCAGCGGCATGAACGGCATCCTCGACCAGGCGGCGGCGCTGGCATGGGTGCGCGGGAACATCGCCGCCTTCGGTGGGGATCCCGACAACGTCACCATCTTCGGTGAGTCCGCCGGTGCCATGAGCGTCTCCACGCTGCTGGCCACCCCTGCCGCTCGCGGTCTGTTCCACCGGGCCATCGCCCAGAGCGGTGCCGCCGAGCATGTGATGTCCACCACGGTGGCCGCGGGTGTCACCGCGGCGATCATGGCCGATCTCGGCGTGTCCACCATCGAGGAGCTGCGCGCCCTGCCGCCGCAGGCACTGGTCGAGGCGGGCACACGCGTCGACGGCGCGATCCACTCCGAACCGGGCCGCAGCGCCCATCGCACCGGCGCACTGGCGATGGTGTTCCAGCCGGTGATCGATGGCGACTGGCTGCCCGAGGACCCGCTGGTGGCCGTGGCGCAGGGACGCGCCGCTGATGTGCCGCTGCTCATCGGCACCAATCTCGACGAATGGCATCTGTTCCGCCTCATGGGTTCCGGTGTGCTCGAGCAGGAGGAACTGCTGGCGCGCCTCACCCGGGTGTTCGGCGACGGTGAGCTGGCCCATGCCCGCTACAGCTCCACCCGTCCCGACGCCACCCCGGCCGATCTCTGGAGCGCCGTGCTCACCGATGCCATCTTCCGGATCCCCGCCATCCGCCTGATCGAGGCCCGGGAGCAGGCCACGAGCGCCACCTACCAGTACCTGTTCTCCTGGCCCAGTTCGGCGTTCGACGGCGTGCTCGGCTCCTGTCATGCGCTCGAGATCCCGTTCGTGTTCGGGGTGCTCGACAATCCGGGTGCGGCGATGATCCTCGGGGCCGCCCCCGACCCACAGCTGCGGGAACTGGCGCTGCACATGCAGGACGCCTGGCTGGCCTTCGCCCGCACCGGCGATCCCGGCCACGACGGGCTGCCCCAGTGGCCGGAGGCCGACACCACCTCGCGTCCGGCCATGCGGTTCGACCTCACCCGGGAACTGCTCCACGATCACGACGGGCATGAGCGCGTGCTGTGGGACGGCATCCTGTGACGCCCACCGCCGAACCCGGCGCTCGCCCGGCGATCGTCCTGTTCTCCGGCGGACTCGACTCCACCACCTGCCTCGCCATCGCCCGTTCCGAGGGGTTCACGCCCATCGCCCTGAGCTTCCGCTACGGGCAGCGCCACACCGTGGAACTGGAATGCGCGGCGGCCCTCGCCGCGGCGGCCGGCGTCGAACACATCATCTCCGACATCGATCTGGCGGCGTTCGGCGGATCAGCGCTCGTGGATCCGGAGCTGGCCGTGCCCCACCATGACTCGCTCGAGGAGACCCCGGTGGGTGTCCCGATCACCTACGTCCCGGCCCGCAACACGATCTTCCTGAGCATCGCCATGGCGGTGGCCGAGGTTCGCGGCGCCGACGACGTCTTCATCGGGGTGAACGCCGTCGACTACTCCGGCTATCCCGACTGTCGTCCCGAGTTCATCGACGCCTTCGCCGCCATGGCCGCCGTGGCCACCCGCCGGGGCATCGAGGGATCGCCGCTGCGGATCCACACCCCGCTCATCGACCTGACGAAGGGGGAGATCATCTCGCTCGGGATGTCACTCGGGGTCGACTACTCGCGAACATCCACCTGCTACGACCCGGGTGCCGATGGCGGCGCCTGCGGGTCCTGTGAGGCGTGTCTGCTGCGGGCCCGCGGGTTCGCCGATGCCGGGATCGCCGACCCCACCCTCTATTCGGTGTCCTGACCGGCCCAGCCCGGAGAGGGTCGGGATCAGACCCCGGCGGGGCTGATCACGGCGAGGGCCTCGTCGATGTGCTTCTTCGGCGAGAACTGGGACGAGAAGCGCTTGCGCACCACACCCTCGGGGTCGATCACGTAGGTGACCCGCCCGGGGATGAGGCCGAGCGTGCGACCGACGCCCCACTGCTTGCGCACGGCGCCACCGGTGTCGGAGAGCAGCATGAAGGGGAGGTTGTACTTCTCGGCGAAGGCCCGATGGGAATCCACCGAGTCCGAACTGATGCCCACCACCCGGGCGCCGACATCGGTGAACGCCTCGAAGCTGTCGCGGAACGAGCAGGACTCGGCGGTGCAGCCCGGGGTGTCATCCTTCGGGTAGAAGTACACGATCGCCCACTGCCCCCGCAGCGACGAGAGCGTGATGCTGGTGCCGTTCTGGTCCTGCAGGGTGAAATCGGGCGCGGGGGAACCTTCGAGTGCGGTCATGACGATGGTCAGCGTCCCCGGAGGTCGTTCTATTCCCGGACGGGGGACAGTTGTGGGGTCCGGTCGGGTGAGGGGGTACCGTGTCGGGATGCCGGTCGTAGCGGTCGTGAACCAGAAGGGCGGGGTGGGCAAGACCACCGTGGCGCTCGGACTCGCCTCGGCGGCGGCGGCCCGGGGTGCGTCGGTGCTCGTCATCGATCTCGACCCGCAGGCCAATGCCACCAGCGGTCTCGGTGTCTGGGAGCCCCCCACCACCGTCGACGGCGCCCTCGACCTCGACCGGCCCGGGGTCATCGGGTCGCTCGCCGTCGACTCCACCTGGGTGCTTCCCGGTGGTTCGGTGCCGAGGGTCGTGGCCAGCACGCCCGCCCTGGCCACCCGTGAACCGCTGCTGGCCAACGATCCCATCGGTGCTCAGGATCGCCTCGCCATCGCCCTCGAGGGACACGCTCACGACCTCGTCGTGATCGACTGCCCGCCCTCGCTCGGGCTGCTCACCATCAACGGCCTGTTCGCCGCTGATCGCGCGCTCATCGTCACCGAACCGGGGGCCTGGGCCTGCGACGGCGTGGCCCAGATCCAGCGCACCATCGCCCGTATCGCGTCCCGTCGGGGCGATGCGCTCACCGTGGCCGGGGTGGCGGTCAACCGGCTCGGACGCACCCGTGATGCCCACTACTGGCACACGCAGCTGCTCGACCAGTACGGCGATCAGGTCCATCCGCCGGTGCATCTGCGGGCCGCCGTGGCCGAGGCCTCGGCCCAGTCGCTCCCCATCCATGCGGTCGGCAACCGATCCGGTGCCGCCGACGCCGCCCGCGAGTTCGATGTGCTGCTCAACGCCATCGCACCGGAACTGGTCGGGCGCACCCCAGCGGCGGAGCAGCACTGATGGCCGGCTACGACCCCCAACGCGCGCGGCCCCGTCCGGTTGTGGCCGAGGATGCGCCGGCCCCGGTCGATGCGCTGCTCGGTGCACCCGAACCGGTCGTCGAACCGATCATCACCACTGCACCAGAGCCGATGACCGAGGCGACGACCGAACCGGCCGTCGAGCCGGCCGTCGAACCGGCCGTCGAACCGGCAGTCCAGCCGATCCCCGCACCGGTGCCCGAGGCGCCCTATGTGCCCACGCAGGTCTCGGCGGCGGAGCGTTCCCGCACCCGGCTCCTGCTGCTCGCCGGTGCCGGGCTCACCATGGCGGTGCTGGCGATCGTCCTTCGCCGTCGTCGTCGCCGCTGACCCGGGTCGAGGCACCCGGAGCGGGGCGGATCAGACCAGCAGATTGCGATTGATCGCCTCGATGGTGTCGGCCGACACCCCGATGCTGCGGACATAGCCCAGGACAGAACCGTGCTCGGCCCGCACATGGGCGAGGAAGCCGGTCATGGCCTCGGGCGGAGTCTTCATGTAGGGCGAGGGCTGGGAGGTCATCGCCGTCCAGGTCTCGGGCCGCTCGGTGGCCAGCCGTTCCATGAGCGCATCCATCGAGGCCGCCGTGCGGTGGTAGTCGGCGACGATGATCGACTCGTCCACGCCGAGCAGCGACAGCACGATGGCGGCGAGCACGCCCGTGCGGTCCTTGCCGGCGGCGCAGTGGAACACCGCCGGGAGACGTTCCTCCGAGGCGAGCGTGTCGAGGGCGGCGGCCAGGGCCGGGGCGCCCACGGTGAGCATGTCGATGTAGAGCTCGCCGAGCACGACCCCCGCATCGGCGTCGGGATCGAGATCCTCGGGTTCCCAGACCAGACCGAGCACGGGCATGTGGAAGTGGGTGATCCCGAGATGGTCGGCCTCGATGCGACCCTCGTCGAGCTCGGCCCGGGTGCGCAGATCGAGCACGGTGCGCACGTCGAGACCCCGGAGCTCGGCGAGCTCCTCGGTGTCCATGCGATGGAGCGCATCGGCCCGGAACAGCGTGCGCCAGCGCACGGTCTGACCCGCCCGGGCCCGGTAGCCGCCGAGGTCGCGGAAGTTGAACGTGCTGCGGAACGGGAGCTGGCGGTCGGGATGGTCGGCAGTGGCGTCGTCGAGGGGTCCGGTCACGGAGCGGAGGCTAGAGGTGAGCGTCGGATTCATCACAAACCGCCTTCCCGGAGCAGCAGGGCACCGTACCAGCGGCGATCTTGGCCGTTCGCCGCGCGAACAGGAGGTGTCTGCGGTGATGGGAGGGTGAATTCTCGGCGAACTCTGGGGCCGACCACAGGGCGGATCCGATGATCCGCCGGTTCGTTCAGTCGCTGGTGCGGATCACCACGACCGGGCAGGTGGAGCTGTGCACGACCTTGATGGTGGTGCTGCCGAGTGCCGTGCGGCCGAGGCCCGTGCGCCCGTGGGTGCACATGGCGATGAGCGCGGCGGGCACCTGCCGGGCGAATGCGGCGATGGTCTCCGCCGGGGTGGCCCCGATGAGGGCCTCGTGGCTGGCGTCGAGCCCCTCACTGCGGAAGAACCCGACCGAGGCGGCAGCAGCACGCTCGAGCTCGTCGGCCAGTGCATCGGATCCCGGTGCGGCGACGGTGACGACGATGATCCGCATCTCGAGGCCGCGGGCCCAACGGGCGGCCACCGGGAGGATCCGGGCAGAGCGGGCCGAACCGTCGGTGGTGACCACGAGCGTGCCCCCGACGATCGGGGTGGTGGTCGTGGTGCTGGGTCCGAGCAGCACCACGGTGCTGTCGGTGCGCCGGAGGAGATCCTCGGCCACGGATCCGAGCAGGGCCCGACCGATCCCGGTGCGTCCGTGGGTGGCCATCACCACGGTGTCGTCGGCGGATCGGACCGCCCCGGCGATCGCGGTGGCGGGGAAGGTGTCGGGGATGACCACGGTGCTGCAGGCCGTGCCGAGCATGGCGGCGTTGGCGGCGAGATAGCCCTCGAGATCAGTGACCGTGCTGCCCCAGCCCGAGGTGAGCAGGGTGACCGGGCTGTCGAGTCCGACGCTCAGCTGCTCGGCGACGGGCAGTGCGGATTCCGAGAGATCGGAGCCGTCGAGGGGGACGAGCAGGGTGTTCGGCATGGCTTCTCCTGGCTTGTCGGATCGCTGTGACGCTCCCACGCCCGGCAACGGGCGTCAATCACCCCGGCAGGAGCACCACGGCATCGACCCCGCCACCGGGGGCCACGCGCAGTTCCGCCCGGCCGCCGTCGGCCTCCGCCAGCTTCTGCACGATCGCCAGACCGAGGCCGCTGCCGCCGAGCTCGCTGCGGGTGGCCTCGGCCCGCCAGAAGCGGTCGAAGGCATGCTGGCGCTGCTCGTCGGTCATGCCCGGACCCTGATCGATCACATGCACAGCGGTGAAGGTCTCGCTGCCGTGGGTCTCGACACCGGTGCGGATCGTCAGGGTGCTGCCGGCGGGGGCCAGCTCGAGTGCGTTGGCGATGTAGTTGTCGAGGATCTGGCTGAGCGAGTCGGCGTCGAAGGTGGCGGTGGCCGAACCACCGGTGAGCAGGATCTCCACCGCCCGTTCATGGGCGATGGGTTCCCATGTGGTGCGACGCTCGGCGATCACCTCGCTCAGTTCGATGCGCGTCGGCCCGGCCCCGGGGGCGCGTTCGGCCCGGGCGAGTGCGAGCAGGCCGTCGACGAGACGCGACATGCGCAGCACCTCGGAATGCGCCGCCTCCAGATCATCGAGGGCGGGGCCGTCGATCTCCGCCTCGATCATCTCGAGGCGCAGGCGCAGCGCGGTCAACGGGGTGCGCAGCTGATGGGAGGCGTCGGCGACGAACTGCTCCTGGGCCACGAGCAGCTTCTCGAGGCGGCCGGCGGTGGAGTTGAACGACGACGCCAGCGCCCGCACCTCGGGTGGCCCGTGCTTGGCATCAGCCCGGGCGTCGAGCTCGCCGTCGCCGATGTCACGGGCGACATCGGCGAGATCGCCGAGCGGACGGGTGACCCAACGGGCGAGCAGCACGCCGATCACCGAGGCCACGAGCAGGGTGAACACCCCGGCCAGCGCGAGCAGCGCCCAGTACTGGTGCACCCGGGCATCGACCTGTGAGGTGGAGTAGCTGAGGCGGACGACACCGACCACCTCGTTGCCCTGCGACACCGGCACCGCCACATAGACGAGCCCGGTCTTCAACGACTGGGAATAGCGCGAGCCGCTGGCCACCTTCTGCTCGAGCGCGGCGGCGACCTCGGGTCGGGTGGCGAAGTTGCGGATGCCGTCGCGCAGGGGATCGGTGTCGGCCAGCACATCGCCGTTCGCCGCGATGATCACGACCCGTCCCTCGGTCTCGCGGCTGTAGTTGAACGCGATGGTCGAGAGTTCGTTCGTGTCGGGGTTCTCGAGCTTCGACTGGACATAGGACGACAGCACGAACGCATCACGTTCGAGCCCGTTCTTGAGCTCGGCGAGCTGGCGGTCGCGGTAGTTGACCGCCAGCGGCACCTCGAGGGCCACGAGGACGAACAGCGTGATCGCCAGGATCGCTCCGAGGAGCCGGAGTCCCACGGGTCAGGCGGTGGGGGGCAGCTCGGCGGTGCGGAGACGGAACCCCACGCCGCGGACCGTCTCGATGAGCTCATGATCGTCGAGCTTCTTGCGCAGCGATGCGATGTGCACGTCGAGGGTCTTGGTGGGGCCGTACCAGTGGGCGTCCCAGACCTGTTCGAGGATCTCCTCACGGGTGTGGGTGGCGCCGGGATCGGTGGCCAGCAGCGCCAGCAGATCGAACTCCTTGCGGGTGAGCACGATCTCGGTGTCGCCGCGGGTGACACGTCGGGTTCGGTTGTCGAGGACGAAGCCGCCGCTGAGATGGACGATCGGTTCCTCGGGCTCCTCCGACGCCGCGGTGCGGCGGGTGACGGCGTTGATCCTGGCGACGAGCTCACGGAACCCGAAGGGCTTCACGATGTAGTCGTCGGCACCCAGTTCGAGGCCGAGCACGCGATCGATCTCCTCACCGCGGGCCGTGACCACGATGATCGGTACCGATGAGGTGGCCCGGATGCGTCGACAGACCTCGTAGCCGTCGATGTCGGGGAGCCCGAGATCGAGCAGCACGATGTTCGGCGCTGGCGGCTCGGTGATCGCGTCGACCGCGGCGAGACCGCTGGCCTCGCGCCGGACTGTGAAGTTCTGCCGTTCGAGCCCCTTCGCGAGGGGTACTGCGATGGCGTCGTCGTCTTCCACAAGGAGCACATGCACGGCCCACAGGGTTGCACGGGAATGTCCCCCTGAGGGGGGATTTGGCGCAACCTTTACCCATCGGGGGTTCCCCGCTCACCCGAGCCTCCCTACGATGCGGGGCATGAATCGACGCCTCGCCCTCACCGTCGCCGGATCCTCCGCACTGGTCGTCATCACCGCCGGTGCCGCTGTCGCAGCCAATCTCGGGATCCTCACGGCCAGCCCGAAGGCCGATGTCGGTCAGCTCGACGCCACCCGCGTCGCCGAACTCGCCGTGTCCACCCCCGCCTCCATCGCCGCCACCCAGCCGATCTCGGTGGTCCTTCCCGGCGAGACCCCGGCCCCGGTCGAGGCCCCCACCGCTCCCGAGGTGTCCGCCCCTCCTGTCGCCCCCCGCTCCACGTGGGTGGCCTCCACGCCCGCCCCCTCGCCCGAGGCGCCGGCTGTGGTCGAGTCTCCGGCACCCACCCCCGTGCCGACGACCACGCATGTCGATCACGAGGTCGAGTCCTCCTCTGATGAGATCGAGGGTTCCCTCGACGATCATGTCCAGGACGATTCCTTCATGATCGAGAGCCCGCATCAGCTCGAAGAGGTCCACGTCAGCGAACGGATCCGCTGAGCCATGGCCCCCGACACCCCCGGGTCGGTGGCGCCGGGGACTCCCCGCCGTCAGAAGGGGTCTGCCGCTCCGGCGTCGCGCGCCTTCGTCACCGGCCTGAGTCTGGCCGCCACCTGCACGATCATCGCGGCGCTGGCCATGAACGCCCCGGCGTCCGAACCCGCTCCCGTCGCCGTCGATGTCACCGGCGGTGCCCCTGCCGTGGCCGGCACCGTGCCTGCGTCGGCGCCTCCCGTCGATCCGGCAGCGCCGGTCGTCACCGCTCCTGCCACCGCACCGGCGCAGGGCACGGCCCCGGTATCGAGCCCGGCATCGCAGGTCCGCACCGCACCGGCCCAGACGGTGAGCCAACCGGTGGCCCCGACCCCGGCGCCCACGACCGTCGCACCCGCCCCGACCCCGACCACCCCGCGGGTCACCACGCCTCCCACCACGGTCGCACGCACCCGCGCCAGCTGATCCCATGATCGAATCGGTCCACCGGTTCGCCGCCATGGGCAGCGAGTGCACGATCACGATCACCGCCCCCGATGTCGGGTCGGCGCAGAGGTCGGCCGAACAGGCCGAGACCACCGTGCGCCAGCTCGAGGCTTTGTGGTCGCGGTTCCGGCCCGACAGCGAGCTGATGGTGCTGAACGCCGGCGCCGGTTCGGCTATCGGGGTGAGCCCTGACACCTTCGCCCTGATCGGTGCCGCCGTGGATGCATGGCGCCTCACCGGCTGTCTGTTCGACCCCACACTGCTCGACGCCCTGCGCGGCGCCGGGTACGACCGCAGCTTCGAACAGCTGGCAGCGGCATCCCCGGGCGCAGCGGTGATCCCCGGGAGCGCTGATGCCGATGCGGGTGCCGGGGCCGGTGATCCTTCGCCGAGCGGGGTCCTGCCCACCGAGATCAGGTTCGACGATGAGACCTTCTTCGTCACCCTCCCGGCGGCCATGCAGCTCGATCTCGGTGGGATCGGCAAGGGGCGGGCCGCGGACATCGTGGCCGCCTCCCTGGAACGCACCGGCGTCCCCGGGGGATGCGTCGACCTCGGGGGCGACATGGTGGTGTTCGGGGCCCGTGCCGCGGACGAACCCTGGGCGGTCGCCGTCGACGATCCGGCGCACCCCGGCACCGATCTCGCCCTGCTCGTCCTCGATCGGGGAGCGGTGGCCACGAGCTCCCGTGCCCGCCGCCGATGGACCACTCCCGCCGGTGCGGCCCATCACCTCATCGATCCCCGCACCGGCCGCCCGGCCGTCTCCGACCTGCTGGCGGTCACCGTCGTGGCCGCCGAGGCCATGTGGGCCGAGGTCCATGCCAAGGCGGCGCTGATCGCCGGCTCCGAGGCGGGGACCGAACTGCTCGAACGAGCCGGGCTGTCGGCGCTGTTCGTCACCGAAGACGCTCGACTCCTGCCCGTCGGTGGTATCGATGGGTTCCTGCTCCCCACCGGAACGAGTCTCTGATGACCCTCATCCTCGCCAGCACCAAGCTGTGGTGGTACGTCTCCCGTTCGGCGGGCATCGTCGGCTGGGCGCTGTGCGCGGCCTCGGTGCTGTGGGGGATGGCGCTGTCCACCCGGGCCCTGGGGCGCAAGCCGTCTGCCCCCTGGTTGCTCGACCTGCATCGCTTCCTCGCCGGGCTCGCCGTCACGTTCGTCGGCGCGCACATGGTGTCGCTCATGCTCGATCCGTTCGTGAAGTTCACCCTCGGTGATCTCCTCGTCCCGTTCGCATCCACCCAGTACAAGCCGAACGCCGTGGCCTGGGGCATCGTGGCGATGTACCTGCTGGTGGCGGTCGAGGCCACGTCATTGCTGAAGAAGCGCATCCCGGCCCGCCTGTGGCGCGGCGTGCACCTCACCAGCTACGCGCTCTACGCGTTCGCCACGGTGCATCTGCTCACCGCCGGCACCGACCGGTTCAATCCGGTGCTGCGCTGGACGGTGCTGACCAGCGTGGGTGCGGTGGTGTTCTTCACCGCGTACCGGCTGGTGGGACCGGGGCGGGCGGCCAGCGTGCGCAACCCGAAGCGCGCCTCGGCGGGTGCCGCCGCATCAGTGGGTTCCGACGAGGCGACGTCGGGTCACTGACCGAGCCCTGGTGGCCGGTCAGTCAGCGGGTCAGTCGGCGGGGAGTTCCACGACGAAGCTGGCGAGGTCCTCCTCGAGCTTCGAGGCCATGAGCGCACCGGCGGCACCCCGACAGTTGACGCGGGTGAGGGCGAAGGCGCCCGAGCGGAGCCGTTCGGCCAGCTCGGCGGCATGGGCGATGGCTGCGGGGATCACCTCATCGGCGGCGACGGTGGCGTCGAGATAGCCGGCGGTGACGGCGCCGGCCGGGTCGTAGACATGGGCGTGGTTGATGGCCACGGTGAACGACTTCGTGGTGAGGCAGTTGCGGGCCAGTTCGACGGCGAAGCTCGGGACGGGCATGCCGATCGCCACCTCGTTGAGCCCGATCTTGAAGGTGCCCTCGGCACCGATCCGGTAGTCGGCGGCGAGCAGCAGGATGGCGCCCATGGCGAGCGCATGACCGGTGGAGGCGATGACCACGGGCATCGGGAACTCGAAGATCTCGAGCGCCACCTCGGCGCCGGCCCGCAGCAGGTTGCGGGCACCCTCGGGGCTGGAGGTCATGACGGCGAGGTCGAATCCGGCGGAGAACCGACCGGGGCGTCCGGCGATGACGACGGCGCCGGCCTCGGAGCGGGCCCGCTCGAGACCCGACCGCAGACCTTCGGCGAGTTCATGGGTGACGGCGTTGGCCTTGCCGTCATCGATGGTGATGACCGCGACACGGCCCTGGAGTTCGTAGGTGACGACGGAGTCGGACATGGCCGAGACGCTACCCGCCGAGCCGGACCGTCGGCGCCGCAGCGGTGATGGCACGACGACGATGGCGCAACGCTGGGGTGGGTCGGTTCAGGCCGGTTCGGTGACGAAATCGATGAGCTGCTCGACCGCACCGATCAGCTGCGGTTCGAGATCGGTCCAGCTGCTCACCGAGTTGAGGATCCGCTTCCAGAACAGGCGGGGATCGTCGACCCCGAGGGCGGCGCAGACGCCGTCCTTCCATGATTGTCCTTTCGGCACCTCGGGCCAGCGTTCGATGCCCACGACCGAGGGTTTCACGGCGGCCCAGATGTCGACGAAGGGGTGACCGGTGACGAGGACGTCGGGATGGTCGATGCCCGCTGCGATGCGACTCTCCTTGGAGTCGTCCACCAGATGGTCGAGCAGTATCCCGAGACGGCGCCCGGGCCGGGGACCGAACCCGCGCACGATCTCGAGCAGGTTGTCGGCACCGTCGAGCAGTTCGACCACGACGCCCTCGACCCGCAGATCATCGCCCCAGACCTTCTCGACCAGTTCGGCATCATGCACGCCCTCGACGAGCAGTCGGCTGGCCCGGGCGACACGGGCCGAGGCACCGGCCACGGCGACGGATCCCGACGCGGTGCGCGAGGCCTCAGCGGTGGCGGCGGCCTTCGGACGCACGAGTGTCACCTGTCGGCCCTGCACATCGAAGGCTCCGTCGCGGAGTCGCACCTTGTGATCACGGCCCATGCGGTCGCGGATGGTGACGATGGCGGCGTCGCAGCTGACGACCACGCCGTACAGCGGTGTGCCGCGGACCTCGACCTCGAGTCCGGCCTCGGCGGCCATCTTCGGGGGAGCCCGTCGCACCCGGGGAGCGTCGCCGTCGAGATCGAGCGGTTCCGAGAGGATCCCGCGTCGGTACGGCGTGTCGGCCATCTCAGCCGCCGACGAGTTCGCGGATCTTGGCCTCGGTGGCGGGTCCGTCGTAGGCGAGTTCGCCGTCGCGCAGTCCGATGCAGCGGGTGGCACTGGGCACCAGATCGAGCTGATGGGTGGAGCACACGATGGTGGCGCCCTGGGCGACCACATCGCTCATGATCTCGACGAGAGTCTCCTGCCCGGGGGTGTCGAGACCGACGAAGGGTTCGTCCACGAGCATCACCCGGAACGGACGGATGAGGCCGAGGATGAGACCGGTCTTCTGCTTGAGCCCGCGGCTGAAGCGCGAGGGGAGATCGTCGACGCGATCGCTGAGGCCGAACATCTCGACCAGATCGTCGGCGTAGTCCTCCCATTCGACGGTCTGGTGCAGACGGGCGACGTACTCGATGTGCTCGGAGAGGCTGAGGTCGTCGTAGAGCACCGGATTGTCGGGGAGATAGGAGAGCGCGGCGCGCGCCTCGACCGTGCCGGCGGGATGGCCCTGGATGAACGCCCAGCCGCTGGTGGCCTCGAGCATCCCCGAGGCGAGACCGAGGAACGTGGACTTCCCGGCGCCGTTCGGGCCGACGAGCATCACGAGTTCGCCGCTGCCGATGGTGAGATCCAGCTGCGTGGTGAGACCCATGCCGTCGCCGTAGTCCTTGGCGAGGTCGAGGGCCTGCAGCGCGGCACCCGGATCGAGTCGCGGCTCGGTGGCGGGGGTGGGCGGCTGCTTCGGGGGTGAGAAGGCTGAGGTCACAGGTGTTTCGGCTTCCGTGTGCGGAGATAGATGATGGCACCGCCGACCGCGAAGAGTGCGTAGACGGTGGCGTTGCCGACCTTGGTGGTGTTGAGTGCAGCCGGATCCGACCCGGCGTTGAGCATCGGCAGCAGGGAGATGACGACGATGGCGGGCGGGATGACCAGGCGGGCGAGCATGACCCAGCCCATGACATCGGGTCCGAGTCCGGAGAGCCCGGCGACATCGGGGGCGCCCATCGCGGTGCTGATGGTGGCGGCCACCGCGGCGGCGAGTGACACCGGGATGATGAGGATGAGTCCGATCTTCCAGACCACGGCGAACGGCACGAGGATGGTGGCGGCGGCGCCGGCGACCACGCCCATCAGCACCATGACGGCGAAGGCGGCGGCGAGATGCTGGAGCAGGAAGGCGCCCGGTGCCTCGGGGTAGCTCTCCCAGCGCGTGGGATGGTCGACCTCCTGGGCGGTGGGCTCGGCGGCGTCGTAGGCGACGATGTAGAGCGCCAGGCCGGCGAGCATGATCGCGGGGATGGTGCCGCGCCACACCGCGCCGATGGCGAGACCACCGAGCGCCGCCATGAGCACCATGCGGGCGATGCGCGGGAGCGGGAAGCGCAGATAGCTCTGCCAGTCGCGTTTCCAGACCGGCGGGATGAACGAGCGTCGTCGGGCCCGACCGATGCGGATCCAGGGACGCAGTCGGGGGTTCTCCTGGGAGAGCTGCCGGCGCAGCAGCACCACCGTGCGGACGTCCTGGAGGGTGACGGCGAACCGCAGCTGCGCCACGAGGCCGGCGCGCCGCAGGGCATGTTCGATGGAGAGGTCGCCGATGCGGGCGAGTCCGAGGTACACCAGCAGGCCGATGATCGCCACCGGTACGAGGGCGAGGACCCGGAACGTGATGGGCCAGAACGCAAGATCGGCCATCAGGGTGAGCGGGGAGGTCTGATGGCCGGTGAGGATGTCGACGGCCGACCATGCGAGCAGCACCACGGCCAGTGCGTTGGCCGGCCACCAGCGGATGCGCCGGCCCGAGACGGCCATGGCGGTGGCCGAGGCGGCGACTCCGACGAGGGCGAAGGTGGCGGCGCAGCTCACGATGGACGCCACCGGGTTGACGGGCAGGCGTCGGGCGGCGAGCTCGCCCACGATGGCGCCGGCCACGGCGCCGGCGAAGGCCAGGAACCGCAGCTGCTTGATCGCCGGCCCGCGCACCACGGCCGAGCGGGGCACGGGTGCACTCAGCTCGTGCATCACCACGGGCGCTTCGAGCACGAGCGGACCGCCGCGCCCACCCGAGCGGAGGCCGATGCCGATGACGGCGGCGAAGGCGAGTCCGAGCCACATGGGTGCGGTGGTGGCGAAGTCGGCGGCCTCGGCGACGCTCAGCCGGTTGTTCGGCAGCTGGCTCGAGGCGAACATCACGAAGATGACCGTGGCGAGACCGACCATGTAGACGCGATAGAGCGCATCGATCCAGTGGACATCGGAGAGGCGGTTGTGGCGGCGAGTGCGGCGCAGGTCGTGCAGCGCAGCGGTCGTGGCCTCGAGATCGATCACAGGGGAGGAATCTACCGGTCCCGGGCTCATCGCCCGGTGCTGCCGGCCTCCGCCTCCTCGGCGAGGGCGAGCCAGGACTCCTCGGCGGCGGCCAGTTCGGCGTTGACGGTGGCGAGCTGCGCACCCAGCTCCGACAGCTCGGTGTGTGCGGCGGTCGATGCCTTCTCGGCCAACTCGGCCTCCAGCGCCTCCCGGCGACGGGTGAGGCGGGTGATCGCCTTGTCCGCCTCCTTCATGAGGTGTCGGAGCGTGCTGGCGCTGCGCGGCGCATCGGCTGGTCGGGCTCGTCCGCCCCTGGCCGGCGCCGGGGTGGAGGGTTTCGCGGGCCGGGAGGGAGTCGAGGAGGCGCGTCCCTTGACCCGGTTCGCCCGACGCTCGTCCTCCCATCGGGCGTAGCCGCCGGCCCGGCGACCCGGTCGGGAGTGGCCGTCCATCACCATGACATCGGCGACGGTCCGTTCGAGGAAGGCGCGGTCGTGACTCACGACGATGAGCGCACCGGGCCAGTCGTCGAGGAACTCCTCGAGCACCCGCAACGTGTCGATATCGAGATCGTTGGTGGGCTCGTCGAGCAGCAGCACGTTCGGCTTGGCGGCCAGCACGAGCAGCAGCTGCAGGCGTCGTCGCTCACCGCCGGAGAGCAGTTCGATCGGGGCCCATTGGGCATCGGCGTCGAACCAGAACGACTCGAGCAGGGCGGCATCCTGCCAGTCGGGGAGTCGATGGCCGCCGGTGACGGCATCGCGCACGCGCTGGGTCGGGTCGAGCGTGACACCGACCTGGTCGTAGTAGCCGATGCGCACGGTGCTGCCGTACTCGACCGTTCCGGCGAGCGGCTGACGTCGACCGGCGATGAGATCGAGCAGGGTGGACTTGCCGACCCCGTTGGGACCCACCAGACCGAGGCGCTCACGCGGGTCGAGGGCGAGATCCACACCGGTGAACAGGGGCGTGCCCGATGCGGGATCGCCGCCGTGGCTGAACGACACGCCCTCCAGTTCGACGACCTTGTCGCCGAGGCGGGGGGTGCCGAACCAGAGATCGGGGATGCCCGAGCGGGCGGCCGGTTCGGCGCGGCTCTCGACGATGGAGGTCGCCGCCTCGATCCGGGCCTTCGGTTTGCTCGTGCGCGCCGGTGCGCCCCGCCGCAGCCAGGCCAGTTCCTTCTTGGCCAGGTTGCGACGCGTGGCCTCGTTGCTCGCCGCCTGATCCTCCCGTTCGGCCCGACCCTCGAGATAGGCGTCGTAGCCGCCGTCGTGGATGTAGCCGCGGCCACGGTCGAGTTCCAGCACCTTGGTGGTGACGCGATCGAGCACATGACGGTCGTGGGTGACCATGACCAGGCCCCCCCGGTAGGTCTCGAGTCGTTCCTCGAGCCAGGCGATGGCATCGATGTCGAGATGGTTCGTCGGTTCGTCGAGCACGAGCAGATCGCTCTCGGCCACCAGCGCCCGGGCGAGGGCGACCCGTTTGGCCTGTCCGCCCGACAGACGGGAGGTGTCGGCCCCGAGGAGGGGCGACATGCCGAGATGATCGAGGACGGCCGCGGCCTCCCATGCCTGTTCGGCGGTGGCCTCGACCGCGGCGAGCACGGTGCCGGCCGGGAGCACCGGACGCTGGGGGAGCGAGGCGATACGCACGCCGCGACCTCGTCGCACGACACCGCTCTCGGGCTCCTGCTCGGCGGTCAGCACCGACAGCAGCGTGGACTTCCCGCAGCCGTTGAGCCCCACGATGCCGATCCGATCGCCCGAGGACACGGTCAAGGAGAGATCGGTGAACAGTGGCCGGCCGGGTCGGGTCATCGTCACGGCTTCGAGGTCGACCAGGATCACCCTGCGAGGCTAGGGCCTCACCGCACCGGCCCGACACGGGCTCCCCACTAGCGTCTCGGTTCGTCCCCACCGGGGGTCCAGGCCCGACCATGACCGACACCGCCGAACCATCGACCTCAGCGAGCCGCCGTCGCGCCACGCGTCGGGTGCCCACCATCGCCAACCATCCGGCCGGCCCGGGGCGGATCCGCGAACCGCTGATCCTGTTCCTCCTCGTCGCCGTGGTCGTGTGGATCTCGATCTGGATCGGCACCACGCATTTCGCCCACGACGCGTTCTTCCCCGCCCGTCCGGGCATCGCCGGCGGCACCTGGTTCGAGGGATGGCAGCGCTGGGACGCCTACTGGTACCGCACGATCGCGAGGGAGGGTTACACCTACTTCCCCGGTGTGCAGTCATCGGTGGCCTACTGGCCCTCCTATCCACTGGTCGTGCGCTCGGTGAGCTGGCTCTTCCCGAGCATCTTCATCACCGGGTCGATCGTGACGCTGTGCAGCGGGGCGGCCACCGCCGTGCTGCTGCGACGGTGGGCGGGTGTGTTCCTCCCCCGGGCCGCGGCGGTCACCACGGTGGTGCTGTTCCTGCTCTATCCCTACGGCTACTACCAGTACGGCGCCATCTACGCCGACGCCCTGTTCGTCGCGGTCACCATCGCCGCCTTCCTGCTGGTCGAGCGCGACCGCCTGTTCTGGGCGGGGCTGGTGGGGGTGGTCGCCACGGCGGCCCGCCCTGCCGGTGTGGTGGTGGCGGTGGCGCTCGTGCTGCGGGTCATCGAACGGCGAAACCTCGCCCGGATGTCCGCTGATCCGTCGGCCGCCGGCACCGGTCATGTCACCCTGTGGCAGCGGTTCGACCCCCGTGGTCTGCGTCGTCGTGACACGCCCGTGCTGCTGGCCTTCGGTGGGGTGGGGGCGTGGATGCTGTTCCTGTGGGTGCGCTTCGGTGATCCGCTGCTGTTCGCCACGGTGGAGTCGAACTGGGGTCAGGGCGCCGGCCCGGCCACTTGGTTCAAGGTCCGGGTGTTCGAGGAGCTGCGCGACAAGCCGCTGGCCGCCGGCGCGATCGGGCATGTGGTCCAGGGGCTGCTGCTGCTCGGGGCGCTGGCGCTCGTCCCGCGGATCATCCGTCGGTACGGCTGGACCTATGCGCTCTACACCCTCGGCGTCATCGGGCTGGCGCTCGTGGGCACCAAGGATTTCCAGAGCTCGGGCCGCTATCTGATTGGGGCGTTCCCGTGCTTCGCCGTGCTCGCCGAACCGCTCGCCGCCCGCCCGCCGCTGCGGTTCGTGGTGCTGGTGCTGTCGCTGCTGGCGCTCGTCGTCATGGCGGTGGCCTACGGGCGGGGCACCTATCTCGCCTGAACGGGCGATAGCGTCACGGTTCTTCCGAGCGACGCCGGTCAGGTGCCGCAGTGAGATCCGCCCCCGAAGGAGACCAATGACGGTCGATGCCGACGCCACCGAGATCCTCCTCGACGAGGAGCCGCAGTTCGTGCTCACCGTCACCCCGGAGGCGATCGAACGGGTCATCGAGATTCGCGACGGCGAGGAGGACCCCGGTTCGGTCGCCCTGCGGGTCGAGATCATCGGCCAGTCCGGCACGGACTACAGCTACGACCTCTCCTTCGCCCCCATCGCCGAGATGGACGCCGAGGACGACCTCTCGGTGCAGGACGGCCTGTCGGTCGTGGTCGCGGCGGCGAGCATCGATCGCATGCGCGGCGCCACCCTCGATCTCCCCAGCAACGCCGGTCAGCCCGGGCTGATCATCCGCAATCCCAACCGGGCTGATCCGCTCGCCGGCCTCGATCTCTCCGTCACCGGCGATGTGGCCGAGAAGGTCTCGATGCTGCTCGAGCATGTCGTCAACCCGCAGCTGGCGGCCCATGGCGGGTTCGCCGCCCTCGTCGGCGTGGACGACTCGAAGGTGTACCTCACGATGGGCGGTGGATGTCAGGGGTGCGCCGCCAGCGCCCAGACCCTCCAGATGGGGATCCGTGAGCAGATCCTCGAGGCCATCCCCGAGGTCACCGAGGTCATCGATGTCACCGATCACACCGCCGGTGACAATCCCTTCTACACGCAGTAGCAGGCGCTTCTCCACGCAGCAGAAGGCTCTCCTCAGCGACGCACCGGACCGTCTCCGAGCGGCCGCCGGATTCCTCGGCGCAGAAATTGATCAGCAGCGTCAACTAATCTAGGTTCACCGCTGCGGCACGGGGGCGCAGGTCCCGGTGTCCGGAGCCGTGAGCAGCAGACCAGTCCAGAAAGAGGAACCATGCCCGACGTTGTCCGTGAGTCCGTCTTCAACCTGCAGTTTCCGTTCACGCGGACACTCGGTTCGACGCTCAGCACCTTCTTCTCAGCGCTCGCGCAGGGGCAGATCATCGGTGTGCGCACCGGTGGCCGTGTCATCGCCCCGCCGCTCGAGTACGACCCCGACACCGCCGCCGATTCCGGCACCGACTACGTCAAGGTCGGCCCGAAGGGCACCGTGTCCACCTGGACGTGGGTCCCCGAGCCCACGCATCTGCACACCCTCGACCATGCCTTCGCCTTCGCGTTCATCACGCTCGACGGCGCCGACACCCCGATGATCCATGTGGTCGACGCAGGGTCGGAGAGCGCCATGGTCCCGGGCATGCGGGTCGAGGCGCAGTTCAAGCCGGCCGAGGAGTGCGTGGGTCGCATCGACGACATCGTCGCCTTCGTCCCCGCCGCCGATCCCTCGCCCAGCGCCGGCGCCGGTGAGCCCTTCGTCGCTCCCGAGGAGAACGCGATCACCACGCTCGACTCCTTCTGCGATCTCACCTACGTCGACAACACCTCGGCCTCCACGCTGCTGTGGATGGAGAGCCTGCTCGAGGGTCAGATCATCGGGCAGGTGTGCCCGGCCTGCAACCGCACCTACGTCGGTCCCCGCAACATGTGCTGCGTCGATGCCATCGAGCTCGACGAGACCATGCTCGTGACGGTCCCCGATCGCGGTGTCGTCACGAACTTCACCATCATCACGCCTGTCCAGTACCCGGGCCAGACCGAGACGGAGCCCTTCGTGCGCGTCTCGATCCTGCTCGAGGGCACCGACGCCGTGATGGCTCAGCAGTCGGTGCTCGAGATCCCCGCCTCCGAGGTGCGCGTCGGCATGCATGTCGAAGCGGTGTGGGCTCCCGAGGCCGAGCGCGATGTCTCCGACATCGGCAATCGCGGGTGGGGCAGCGGAGGCGATTGCATCCGCGGCTGGCGCCCGACTGGTCAACCGGATGAACCGGCCGAGAACTACGTGGAACGGATGATGTGATGGCCCGCTCAGAGAACGACATCGCGATCGTCGGATTCGCCCAGGGCGACATGGTCCGACGCTCCCAGAAGACCGAGACCGAGATGATGCTCCCGGTGGTGGCCGAGGCCATCGCCAGCGTCGGTCTCACCAAGAGCGACATCGGGTTCACCGTGTCCGGCTCCTGCGACTACCTGTCCGGACAGGCCTTCTCGTTCGTCTCGAACGTGGATGCCTACGGCGCCTGGCCGCCGATCAACGAGTCCCATGTCGAGATGGACGGTGCGTGGGCGCTGTACGAGGCGTTCGTGCGCCTCATGCAGGGCGATATCGACACTGCGCTCGCCGCTGGTGTGGGCAAGAACTCGAACTCGGATGCGAGCACGCTCTACACGATCGAGATGGACCCGTACTACCTCACCCCGCTCGGCGCCGACCCCTGGTCGCTCGCCGCGCTGCAGGCTCGTGCGCTGCTCGACTCCGGCAAGGCCACCGAGCGTGACTTCGCCGAGGTGGTGTCCCGCAACCGGGCCAACGCCAAGAGCAACCCCAAGGCGCAGTTGTCGGGTGACTTCGACATCGACGAACTGCTCGCCGCCGACTACGTGCGCAACCCGCTGCGTCGTCACGATCTTCCGCCCACCACCGATGGTTGCGCGGCGATCATCCTGGCCCGCGGCAAGAAGGCCTACGAGTTGTGCGAGCGTCCGGCCTGGATCACCGGCATCGACCATCGCATCGAGGC